>NZ_JBHSKO010000015.1:0-186441 GCF_042657305.1 Pseudonocardia zijingensis
CGAAATCGACACGGGAATGCGCCAACTCTCCGATCTTGGACCAAGATTGCGCTCTGGGGGCGTCGATCAAGGGGAAATGGTCGCTAGATGATCTTCAGGAGCGACCATTTGCCCTTGATCGCGTGAAACCTCCGGCTCCGCCCTTCAAGGGAAGCTGCCTCCTGGTGGCGCCGCGCGCCAGGTCAGGCAGGCCCCTGGCCTGCCCGCGAAGCCTGCCGTAGGGGCCGCAGAGGCTCGCGGGCCCCGCACGATGCGCGGCGCCACCAGGAGGCCGGCCCCGCAAGGAGGGCATGATCATTGCTCTGGCGCAAAACCCGACGAGACACGTCGGAAAACGCGCCAAGCCGGCGATCATGGCCGTGTGATGGCGGGCCGGCCGTCACATGGTCCAGGGCGCGCGGCGGCGCGGCAGGCGGGCGCGCACCGCGTCGATCACCGACGGCCCGCCCAGGAACGCCCACACCGCGATCACCGGGTCGCAGATCGCGCAGCCCAGCGACGAGTGCTCGGCGAACGGGACGATCGGCTCACCGCGCAGGTGGTGCACCACGTCCCAGGCCGTGTGCAGCAGCCAACCGATCCCGATGAACGTCCACGACTCCAGCCCGCGCCACGCCACCCAGGTCAGGAGCGCGGTGAACGCGAACTCGGCGATCCCCAGCCCGCCGCCGCTGAGGTAGGCCGCGCCGGCGCCTGCCACCACGATCGCGTTGACGTGGCGGCGGTGCGGCTCCGGGAGCAGGGAGGCGAGCACGATCCAGGTGAGGCCGATGGCGATCGGCACGAGCACGGTCACGAGCGGACCGTACGGAGGCGCGCCGCCCGCGAGGAGTGGCGCGAGCGCCGGTCTCCGACGGATTCGCGCCACACTGGCCGGGTGCACCGCGTCGCCGTCCTCGCCGTGAACGGGGTGGTCCCGTTCGACCTGTCCGTGCCGATCGAGGTCTTCGGCCGGGCCCGGCTCCCCGGCGGGGGTGCGGCCTACGACGTTCGTGTCTGCGGCCCGGACCCGGACGTCGACGCCGGGCCCGTCGGGTTGCGCGTGCCGCACGGGCTCGACGTGCTGGCGGCCGCCGATACCGTCGTCGTGCCCGGGGTCGCCGACATCACCGCGCCCGTGCCGCCCGCGGTGCTCGACGCGCTGCGGGCGGCGTCCGGGCGGCTCGTGTCGGTCTGCGTCGGGGCGTTCACGCTGGCCGCGGCCGGGGTGCTCGACGGGCGACGGGCCACCACCCACTGGGCCGCTGCCGCCGAGCTCGCCCGCAGGCACCCGGCGATCACCGTCGACCCCGACGTCCTCTACGTCGACGAGGGCGACGTGCTGACCTCGGCCGGCGCGGCCGCCGGGCTCGACCTGTGCCTGCACCTCGTGCGCCGCGACCACGGCGCCGCGGTGGCCGGCCGCACCGCGCGGCTGTCGGTCGCGCCGCTGGAGCGCGCGGGCGGGCAGGCCCAGTTCGTGGCGCACGAGCCACCGGCCCCGCAGGGCAGCTCGCTCGAGCCGCTGCTCGCCTGGCTGGCCGAGAACCTGCACCGCCCGCTCACCCTCGCCGAGATCGCGAGCCGCGCGTCGATGAGTACCCGGTCGTTCTCCCGCCACTTCCGCCGGCAGACGGGCACCACCCCGCTGCGCTGGGTGAACCGGCACCGGGTCCGCCGGGCGCAGCAGCTGCTGGAGGAGACCGACCACCCGGTGGAGCGGGTCGGCGAGCTGGTGGGGCTGGGCGCGCCGACCTCGTTCCGGGAACGGTTCCGGGAGGTCGTGGGGGTCAGCCCGCAGGCGTACCGCCGTTCCTTCCGGGCGTGATCAGGCGGGCGGGTCGAGCGCGATGCCCGCGTCCTCCAGCGCGGCCTCGGTGAGCATGCGGGCGAACGCGCGATCGCAACCGGTGGCCGTGGCCAGGGGCGCCTCGACCTCCACCATCGCGCAGGCCTCGAGCAACGCGTCGTCGTAGGCGGCGAGCAGGGCCACCGTGCGCACCCGGGTGGGCGGGCGGCAGTCGCGCACCCGGCGGTGCAGCCTGCGCAGGTCGGCGACCACGGACTCCAGGCACGGCCCCACCGGCGGGCTCGGGCAGCCCCGATGCCAGCATGGTGGCTTTGCTGGCCTATTACGCCAGTAAGGCCACCATGCCGGCATTCCGGAGGCGGCCGCGTCAGCGCGCGGCTGCGCCCTGGGGGCGGGCGGCGTCGCAGAACCCCGCCGGGACGATCACGTCCTCGCGGCTCAGCTCGGCCACCGAGCGGCGGCCCAGGCCGAGCAGGGCGGAGTCGATGCCGCCGCGTAGGACGTCGAGGACGTTCTCCACGCCGGCCTGCCCCGCGGCGGCGAGGCCCCACAGGTACGCGCGGCCTATCAGGACGGCGCGGGCGCCCAGCGCGAGGGCCTTGACGACGTCGCTGCCGCGGCGGATGCCGCCGTCGAGCAGGACCTCGACCTGGTCACCGACGGCCTCGGCGACGGCGGGGAGCGCCCGGATGGTGGCCGCGGTGCCGTCGAGGTTGTTGCCGCCGTGGTTGGACACGGAGACGGCGGTGACGCCTGCGTCGACGGCCCGCTTCGCCTCGTCCGCCCGGTAGACGCCCTTGAGCAGGAACGGCCCGTCCCACTGCTCGCGCAGCCACCGCACGTCGTCCCAGCTCGGGGGCGGGGTCTGCATCCACCGGCCGTAGGCGCCGAAGAAGGTGAGCGGCGGCTCGCCGGGGTCGTACATGTTGGGCACGGTGAGGTCGGGCAGGGTCTTGCGGCGGGCCCAGTCGAGCAGCCAGCGCGGGTGGGTGATCCCCTCAGGCGCGAAGCGCAGCGCCTCCCGGACCGAGAGCCGCTCGGGGATGTGCGGGCTGCCCCAGTCGCGGCCGTGGGAGAACGACCAGTCGGGGGTGAGGATCAGCCCGACGGCGCCGGCCGCGCGGGCCCGCTCGACACGCCGGGCGACGTCGTGGCGGCTGCCGCACCAGTAGATCTGGAAGAGCGTCTGCGGGTTGGCGGCCACGACCTCCTCCACCGGCTTGCTCGCGAAGGACGACAGACCCATCGCGGTGCCGCGCGCCGCGGCGGCCCGCGCCACCGCGACCTCCCCGTCCGGGTGGACCGCCTGGACGCCGGTGGGTGAGATCAGCACCGGCAGCGACACCTGCTGCCCCAGCACGGTGGTGCCCAGCTCGCGCTCGCCCGCGAAGCCCGCGGTGCGGGGCGCGAAGCCGATCTCGTCGAAGGCGGCCTGGTTGTCGCGGATGGTGAGGCCCTTCTCCGATCCCGCCACCAGCGCGCCGTACACCGACGGCGGCAGCCGCTTGCGTGCGCGCCGCTGCGCCTCGGCCACCGTCTCGAACCAGGCCCCGCCCATGAACAGCCTCCGTCGGCTTTTCGACATGCAGTGACGAATTTACCGGGACGATAGCGTCGCACCGTGACGGGAACAAGACCGGCGCGTCGTGGGCGCCCGCGGGGCACGAGCACGCGCGAGCTCGAACTGATCGCGCTGCACCTGTTCACCGAGCAGGGCTTCCACGAGACCACGATCGAGCAGATCGCCGCGGCGGCGGGCGTCAGCACCCGCACCTTCTTCCGCTACTTCGACGCCAAGGCGAGCGTGCTGTGGCAGACGTTCGACTCCGAGGTCGAGGCCATCCGCGCCGCGCTCGCCGACGCCCCCGACGACCTCCCGGTGATGGAGGCGATCCGCCACGCGGTGCTGGCCGCCAACCACTACCGCGCGGCCGACGTGCCCGAACTGCGCATGCGGATGAACCTCGTGGCCACCGTGCCGGAGATCGCCGCGAGCGCCGGCGTGCGCTACGACGCATGGGAGCGTGCGATCAGCGAGTTCGTCGGCAGGCGCGTGGGCCAACCGGCGGATTCCCTGTTCCCGCACGTGGTCGGGCGGGCGACGCTCGCCGCCTGCCGGGCGGCGTACGAGCGGTGGGCGGCGCGCGCCGACGCCGATCTCACCGTCTACCTCGACGCCGCGCTGCGCGCACTCGCAGGCGGGTTCGCGCGGCCGACCGCCGAACCCTGAGCTACTCCGGGAGCTGCTCCGCCCCCAGCAGGAGCTGCGGGAGCGCCGCGATCGTGCGGCGGAACGCGCCGGCGTCGCCGCGCAGCCGGGCGAGCACCAGGCTGCCCTCGATCCGCACGAACGCCTCCTCGGCGGCGGCCTGCGCCTGCTCGGGCGAGGCACCGGCGCGGCGGGCGGCGGTGGCCATGGCGTCGATCCACGCCCCGGTGACGGCGGCGGCGCCCGCGCGGACGCCGTCGGGCGCGCCCGAGAGCGTGAGGGTGTCGAGCACGCACGGCAGCGTGCCGTCGGCGTAGATCTCCGAGATCCGTCCGGCCGACTCGGCGACGCCCGCCGCGACGTCGGGGTGGCCGGTCATCGGCTCGAGGGCCTGCTCGAACCGCTCCCGCACGCGGCGCATCACAGCCTCGGCCATCTGCACCTTTCCCTCGGGGAAGCGGTGGTACAGGCTTGCGCGCTGGAGCCCCGCACCGTCGGCGAGCGCGCCGAGCGAGGCGCCCTCGAAGCCGGCGACCCGGAAGACCTCGGCGAGCCGGTCGTACAGGTCGTCGTCGGGAACGGTGCGGGGACGAGGCATGACCCAACATTACCGAACGGACGGTAAGAGCACCGCGTCGCGCACGTCACGTTGCTTTACCGATCGTTCGGTAATAGCTTCGCTCCCGTCAGCACACCGACAGCCGGAAGGAAGTCGCGATCATGGCCACGATCACCGTCGGGACCGAGAACAGCACCGACATCACGCTGCACTACACCGACCGGGGCACCGGGCAGCCCGTCGTCCTGATCCACGGCTACCCGCTCAACGGCGCCTCCTGGGAGAAGCAGGAGGAACGCCTGCTGGATGCCGGGTATCGGGTCATCACCTACGACCGCCGCGGCTTCGGCGAGTCGAGCAAGCCCTCCGGCGGCTACGACTACGACACCTTCGCCGACGACCTCGACAAGCTCCTCACGACGCTCGACCTGCACGACGCCGTGCTCGTCGGCTTCTCGATGGGTACCGGCGAGGTGGCGCGCTACCTGGCGCGGCACGGGTCCGGCCGCGTGGCGAAGGCCGTGTTCCTGGCCTCGCTGGAGCCGTACCTGATCAAGACAGCCGACAACCCGGCCGGCGTGGACCAGAGCGTGTTCGACGGCATCCTGGCCACCGCCAAGGCGGACCGGTACGCCTGGTTCACGCAGTTCTACCAGGACTTCTACAACCTGGACGAGAACCTCGGCTCGCGGATCAGCGAGGAGGCCTTGCGCAACAGCTGGAACGTGGCCGCAGGTGCCGGCGCCCGCGCGTCCTGGGCCGTGGTGCCCAGCTGGGGCACCGACTTCCGGGGTGACATCGAGAAGGTGGACGTGCCCACGCTGATCGTGCACGGCACCGCCGACCGCATCCTGCCGATCGACTCCACCGGCCGGGAGTTCACCAAGCGCCTCCCGAACGCCCGCTACGTCGAGATCGAGGGTGCGCCCCACGGGATGCTGTGGACGCACGCCGACGAGGTCAGCGACCTGCTGGTCGAGTTCCTCGCCTCCTGAGCCGGGCCGGCGGCGGGCACCGGCCCGCACGTGGATCGCGACACTTCCCGCGATCACCGCGTGCGGGTCGGTACCCGCCGCTACGGTCGGTCCCATGGCTCTGCGCGCCCGTGATGTCATGACCACCCGCGTCGTCACGGTCGGCCCGGACGACCCCGTCTCCGTTGCCGTGCACAAGATGACCGAGCTGCGCTACAGCGCCCTGCCGGTGATCGACCGCCGGTTCCGCCTCGTCGGGATGATCAGCCTCATCGACGTGCTGCGGCACCGCGAGGACGGTGGCAGCGACAGCACCCGGGTCAGCGCCGTGATGAACCCGGACGTGCTGTCGGTGCCCCCGCGGGCCAGCCTCAGCCTGCTGGCCCACCGGCTGCGCTCGTACGGCGAGCTGCGCGTCATGCCCGTGGTCGACGGTTCCACGCTCGTCGGCGTCGTCACCCGCAGCGACCTGCTGCGCGTCCGGACCCGCCCCGGTCCGCTCGGGCGGCTGATCGAGCGCGTCAAGGGCGGCGACGACCTCGACCGGCTGGCGGCCCCGCCCCCCGGGCGCCGCCGCGGCGCCACCCTGCCCGCCACCAGCCCGGTGCGGGAGGCGATGACCACCGAGGTCGTCACGGCCCGCGCGTTCGAGCTGATCGACGTCGTCGCCGAGCGCCTCGTCGAGGGCAGGCACAAGTCGCTCCCGGTGGTCGACGACCAGCACCGCCTGACCGGGCTGGTGAGCGAGGCCGACATCCTGGGCAAGGAGCCGCTGTCGGGCCGCTCGAGCGGGCGCACGGTCGGCTCGGTCATGACCAAGGACGTCGTCACGCTCTCCCCCGACGACTCGATCGGGAGCGCGCGGCTCCTCGTCGCGGAGCACGGCCTGCGGATGGTGCCCGTGGTCGAGGGCGGGCGGCTGGTCGGGGTGCTGTCGCGCAGCGACCTGGTCTGAGCGGGCGGGCGGGGCGGTCAGCCCGGGATCGGCTCGGGCCTGCGGAACACCCGGGCCGCCGCCACCCGCCCGCTGCCGTCCGGTGGCTCGAGTTCGGCAAGCCGGCGCGCGACGCGGTCGTCCACGGACAGGTACTTGCGGCCCGCCCGCAGGTCGGCGTCGTTGCGCAGCCGGATGATCAGCGGGAACGCGCTGAGCGCCCCCGCGTCGAACAGACCGGTGGTGTAGATCAGCTGCACCCCCAGCGCGCGGGCCACGCCGAACTGCAGCTCCAGCAGGTAACCGGCGGACGCACGGCCGATCGGGTTGTCCAGGAACAGCACGCCCGCGTGTGCCCGCCTGCCCTGGCCGCGCTGGTGGGCGCGCAGGGCGGCCATCGTGCAGTACAGGACGATCGCGGCCGTCAGCTGCTGCCCGCCGGAGAACACGTCGCGGATCTCCGACACCCGCAGCCGCTCGGTGCGCAGCACGGCGTCCGGCTTGAGCATCTCCACCCGCACGCCCTTGGGCATGGCCGCCCGCACCCCGCGCAGCAGCAGCGACATGCCGTCGCGGCGGTCACGGGCGTTGCCCGCGCGCTCGGTGGCCGTGCGGTCCACCACCTCGCCGAGCTCGTGCAGCAACGCGGCGTCGTCGGCCTCGTCGAAGCGGATGCGCAGGAACTGCTGGCCCGACCAGTCCGACAGGCCCTCGGGCAGCTCGGAGAGCCGCTGGGCGAGCCGCAGCGTGCGCAGGGCCTCCCCCACCATGCCGTGCAGGCGCGTGACGATCCCCGAGCGGTGCCGCCCGATCGTGGCCAGGTCGTCCTCCAGCGAGCGCAGGCGCGGGCGCAGCGCCTGCTCCCACTCGCCGGCGAGCCCCGGCATGTCGGCCCGGGCCACGCCGAGCAGGTGGCTGCGCACCGGGCTCGCCACGCCGGAGAAACGGGCCTCCTGCGCGAACTGCGCCACCGCGTCGACGGCGCCGCGCACCGCCCGCTCGGCCGCCGCGCGGTCGCGGGCCGCGTCGCGCACCGCCGACCGAAGTTCCTTCCAGCGGGCGAGCGCCGCGTCGACGTCCCCGGCGAACGGCGCGGCACCGGGCTCAGCGCTCCCGCCCGCGGCGTCGCCGGAACCGTCGTCCAGGCCGGCCACCACGTGCCGGAAACCCTCTGCCGACGCCGCCGCGGTCGGCCGGGCGGCCTCGGCCCCACCGGCCGCGTCCCGGGCCGCCACCGCCTCCGCGGCGGCCACGCGGCGGTCGCGCTCGGCCCGGTCGACCAGCTCCCGGCCGTGCTCGACGTCGGTGGGCTCGTCGTAGGGCTCCAGCGACCGCGGTCCCGCCGGGTAGCGGCCCGCCTCGCGCGTGGCCACCGCGAGCTCCGCCCCGGCCTCCCGCAGCTCCTCGGCGCACCGCGCGAGCGCCGCCCTGGCCTGGGCCGTGGCGGCCCGCCGGGTGGCCGGGTCGGCCGCGTCCGGTGAACGCAGCAGCGCGTCGGCGGCCGCCCGCACCTCGTCCGGCAGATCGTCGAACGCGGCCTGCGCCACCCGCGCCTCGCGCTCGGCATCGCCGAGCCGGGACCGCAGGTCGGCGTCGACCTCGGCCGCGGAGTAAACGGCCTCCGCGCGCCGGTACTCCGCCCGCAGCACTTCCAGGGGCGCCTCCGGCGCGCCTTCGGGGTGCGGGTCGGCGTCGTCGTCGAGCGGGAGGTCGGCGAGCTCGGTGCGGCAGGAGTCGGCCACCGCCTGCTGGCGGTCGCGGCTGCGGCGGGCCTCGTCGGCCTCCCGGCGGGCGGTGGCAGCGGCGGACCGGGCGGCCGCGGCCGCCGACTCGGCCCGCTCCACCGCGGCGCCGGCCGCCCGCACCTGCTCGTCCAGCTCCGGACGGCGCCGCGTCTCGGTGTGCAGGCCGGCGAGTGCCGCGGCCCGGGATCGGGCCTCCTCGGCGGCGGCCGCGAGCCGCGGCGCGTCCTGCTCGAGCCGGTCGGCGCGCGCGTCGAGCGCGGTGACCTCCGCGTCCGCCGACTCGGCCTCCCGGCCGGTACCCGCGACGGCCGCGCGCGCCGTGTCGGCGGCCTCGGCGAGCGCCTCGCGCTCCCCCGCCGGGTGCCGGTCGCGCCAGGCGCGCAGCCGCGCGAGCAGCTCGCGGTCGGACTCCAGCGCCTCCCCGACCGACCGCAGCCCCGCGTTGCGTTCCCGGGTCTCGTGCTCCAGCTCGGCGCGCACGGCGCCCGCGGCCGCCTCGTCGACCATCGCCGGGTTGGGGGGCACCACGTAGTCGACGCCCGGCGCCGCGGCCTCGTCCGAGATCGCGGTGGTGACGCCGACGGCCACCGCGGCGCAGGGCAGCAGCCGGGCTCGTTCCAGCTCCTCGCGCGCCCGCGGCGCGTCCTCGGGGTTGTTGAGCAGCACGCCCGCCACCAGGTGCGGGAGCCGGGCCACCACCAGCGCGCGCTGCTGCTCCGGCAACGTCGCGAGGTAGCGCCAGCCGGAGTACGCCGTGATCCCCGCGGCCTCGAGCACGCCGAGGACCTGCTCGATCTCGGCGGGTTCGGGGAGCAGCCCGCCCTCGCCGAGCGCGCGCAGCGCCCGCGCGTCGCGGTCCTGGGCGGCGAGAAGCTCGGTGCGCCTGCGGTCGCCCGCGGCGAGCGCCGCGACCAGGCGTTCCTCCAGCGCGGAGGCGTCGGTGTCGGGCCGGATCTCCTCGACGCCGAGCAGCTCGGCGAGACGCGGCTCGGCGGCCAGGGCGTCGCGGGCGGCGAGGGCCTCGGCGAGCGCGGCCTCCGCACGGTCGGCGGCGGCCCGGGCGGCGTCGTCGGCGCGGCGGGCGGCACTGCGGCGCTCGTCGGCGGCCCGCCGCGCGCGCCGCAGGTCGGTGAGCTCGGCGTGCACGGCGGCCACCTCGGCCTGCACGGCCTCGGCAGCGCTCTGCGCCGCGGCGCTCGCGGCCGCCACGTCGGCACCCTCGGCGAGGTGGCCCGCGGTGTCGGCCACCGCGGCGCGCCGGTCGGCTCGTCGCAGGTCGGCGCGGGCCTGCTCGGCGGCCGCGCGGTGGGTGGCGGCGGCGCTGACCTCGGCCAGCTCGGTGCCCCGCGCCGCCTCGGCCCGCCCGTCGGCGGCGTCGGCGGCCTCCTCCGCGGCCGCGGCGGCGGCGTCGGCCTCGCGCACCATGGCCCGCAGCACGGCGGCGAGCGCCCGCGCCGCCTCCTGGCGAGCCCGCAGCGCGGGCCGGGCCCGCTCCTGCTCGGCGTCCACCACGGTGCGCAGGCGGCGCGCCTCGGCCTCGGCCACCCGGTGGCGCAGCACCGGCTCGACGGCCAGCCAGGCCGCCACCTGCCGCTCGGCCTCGGCGTGGGCCTCCCGCGCCGCCGTCTCGGCCTCCTGCGCGGCGGCCAGCTCCAGCGCGGCGACGCGGCGGCGCAGCTCGGTGGTGACCTCCTGCAGCCGCCGCTCCGCCACCTCCGCGGCGCGCACCCGCTCCCGCGCCGCGTCGTGCGCCTGCACCGCGACGGCCAGGCGCTCGTCCTCGGCGCGGCGGCGGGCCACGATCGCGGTGGCCAGGTCCCGGGCGTCGTCCTGCGCGGTCGACTCGGCGCGGCGGGCGGCCGCCGCGGCGCGCTCGGCCTCGGTGAGCGGGCCGAGGCGGGCGAGGGTGCCCTCGACGAAGTCGCGCTCCTGCTCCAGGTCGGCACGCTGGGCCAGCCGCGTGGCGTACCCCGAGACGAGGTCGGCGAGGTTCTGGGGCTCCTCGGTGTCGAGCACCGCACGCAGCAGGAAGTCGACGAACGCCTCGTCGGAGGGGAACGCGAAGGCCTCGGCGGCCTCGCCCTCGCCCGCGTTCATCGCCCGCTGGTAGCGGAACAACTCCGGGTCGAGCCCGGTGTCGGCCAGGTGGCGGGTCCAGTCGCGCGGCCCGGTCTCCCAGACGAGCTCCAGCCCCGGCCGCTCGCGGTGGGCCTCGGTCAGCCGGTCCTTGAACCCCGTGGTGGTGACGCGGCGGCCCTCGACCGTGAACGGCAGGTCGTCGAGGCCGAAGCCGGGCCCGGGCCGGAACGAGTACCAGGCGTTGCCGAGCTTCTCCGGGTCCAGCGACGTGACGTGCCCGCGCCACTCCGACACCTTGCCGGTGACCAGCAGCTGGCCGGTGCGGGTGTGCATCCACTCCAGCACCACGTGGGCGACGTCCTCGCCGAGCACGAACTTCTCCAGCACGGTGGTGCTGGTGGTGCCCACCACCTGCCTGCGCCCCGGCAGGAGCACCGAGAACACGAGCTTGAGCAGCACGGACTTACCGCCGCCGTTCTCCAGGAACAGCACCGACGCGGGCGAGGGGCGGCGCGGCACGCGCTCCAGGTCGTCGGGGGCGAACAGGTCGGCCTGCTGGGCGGCGTGCACGGCCGGCCCGACGCCGCGCAGATCGAGGGTGACGTCCTGGTAGCGGGCCCCGGGCGGGCCGATGGAGAACAGCCGGACGCGGGAGAGCTCAAACATCGGGCGCCTCGAGACCGGGGGCGGCGGGGGCGCGCAGGGCACCGGTCGCGGACGCGGCCGGGAGCACTCCCAGCGCCAGCAGCTCGTCGAACGCGCGCTGCGCGGCGAGCTCGCGCACCTGCACCTGGTAGCGCGGGGTGGTGCGGTAGGTGCCGTCGGTGCCGACGGCCACCAGGAAGCCCTGGTCGGCGAGGAACCGCAGCGCCTTGCCCACGATCCCGCGGGTGGTGGCCTCGCCGGCCCGCCCGTCCTTCGTGGCGGTGGCCTCCGGCCTGCGCAGCCACGCGCGCCAGGCGACCTCCAGCTGCGGGGCGTCGGAGAGCGGGTCGGCCTCCGCGCCCGCCGTGCGCTCCTCGAGCGTGCGGCACGCCTCGCGCACGGCGCCGTCGACCTGGTCGACCGACACGCGCCCGACGTAGCTGTCGTCACCGAGGTCGTCGGGGCGGGGGAACGCCAGTGCGGCGGCGGCGAGGTGGGCCAGCCCGTGCAGCATCTTGTCGGTCTGGCGGTTCTGCAGCACGGTGCGCCGCGCGTACTCGTCCATCCGGATCTCGAAGACCGACTCCTCCACCGCGGCCAGCACGATCCCGGACTGCGGGCCGACCGCGAGCACGACCAGGCCGAGCCCGGCCGCCACCCGCTGCACCGTGTCGGCGAACGCGTCGTCGTCGCGGTAGCGGCGCACCAGCTCCGCGTAGCCGCCGTCCCGCGACGGCAGCGCCTTGGGCCGCATCCCGTGCGCGACGAGCCGCGCCGCGGACTCGACGTCCTGCGGCTGGAGGTCGCGGGTCATGCGACCTCCTCGATCCCTTGCTCCTGACCCAGCACCGCGGTGGTGACGAGCAGGTCGGCGCCGCCGAACTCCGGGTCGCGCAGCACCGTGCCGTCGTCGACGGCGAGCAGGACCGTGGAGTCGCCCTGGCTGCGCGCGGTGCCGACGCTCGCGCCCACGGCGTGCACGACGCGCAGCGCCACCAGGGTGGGCAGCTCCGGGTCGATCCCGCGCGCCTCGGCGAGCAGCTCGGACAGCCGCCGCGCGCGCCGGGCCGGTGCGAGCAGCGCGGACGCGCCTTCCCACAGCTGCTCGCCGAACCGCTCGGGCGTGACCGGCGCCAGGTCCGGCTCCACCACCGGCTCCCCCAGCGGGTCGCGCTCGACGGGCGGGGTCAGCAGCGTCTCCACCAGCCCGGTGAGGCTCGGCACGCTCGGCACGCGCACGCCCGCCCCGGCGCCGAAGAAGGCCGCGGCGGGCCCGGTGGCGGTGGCCGTGTCCAGCGCGAGGCAGGGGCGCAGGAGCTGCCCGAACACGTCGATCGCGGCCCGGCGGGGCCGCCCGCTGAACTGCTGGCGGTCCTGCTCCGCGCGGAACGTCGCCCCCGCCTCCTGCAGGCGCGCCTGCAGCTGGGTGTGCCGCTGGATGCAGTCGCTCACGACGTCCACCAGCTCGGCGGCCTGCCGGCGCCGGTCGGGCTCGGTGGCCTCGTCGCGGGCGTCGGCGATGTTCGCGAGGATCGCGGTCTCGGCGCGGTAGCGCGACTCGATGTGGGTGAGCGCCTCGTCCAGCAGCGCGGGCACCGTGGTGAGCCAGTCGACCGACCGGACGTCGCGGCGGGTGGCGTCGAGCTTCTGGCGCAGCGCCTCGGCGTACTGCACGGTGCGGTAGCGGGCCTGCTCGGCGGCCAGGCGCGCGTCGCCGAGGCGACCGCGGCTGATCAGGTTCTCCAGCTTCACCTCGGCCGCGACCTGCGCCGACTCCACGTCCGTGTCGAGCGCGCCCACCAGCACGTTGATCGCCTCGTCGGAGGCGCGCAGGTACACCTCACCGTCCGGCGCGGCCACCTCGACGAGCAGCTTGAAGTCGAAGCGCCGCCGCACGTAGCGTCCGTCCGGCGTGAACGTGCCGTAGTCGACCTGGAACCCGCGGTCCAGGCTCCCGACGTTGATCAGGTTCTCGATCACCCACTGCGCGACGCGCTCGTGCTCCCCGGGCGGAGCGCCGGGCGCCTGCGCCGCGACGAACGGCCGCAGCCGCCGCACGACCTGGGCCTGGTCGGCGCCGTGGTCGAAGTCCATCGACAGCGTGACCTGGTCGATGGCCTGCAGGGCGATCTCGGCCATCTGGTAGCGCGAGGCGTCCACCCAGTCCAGCCGCGCCTTGCGGGCGTCCAGGTCGTGCAGCGGGGCGGTGCAGGCCAGCGCCTTGAGCCGGCGCGTGACCCCCTCGTCCACCGCCCGCAGCACCCCTTCGACCACGGAGGGGCACTCTACGGGCGGGCGGGCCTCAGCCGGCGCGGTGGGTGAGCCGGTCGCGCAGCCGGTCGACCAGGCCCACGCCCGGGCCCACGAGCTTGTGGAACAGCTCCGAGTTGGGGGCGCTCGGGTGCGGGCGGGTGGGCGCCACCTGCTTGGCGGTCTCGACCTTCTCGCGCAGCCGCACCAGTTCCTCGTGCGGGATGTGCTCGCGCAGCTTCGGGAACTGGTCGGCCTCCTCGTCCCGGGCGTGGTGGCGCAGCTGCTCGGTCATCGTCCGCACGACCTCGTCGAACCGGGGGTCCGCCGCGTCGACGCCCTCCAGCTGCTTCATCGTCTCCTCGAGCTCCTTGTGCTCCTCGATGTCGTGCTCCACCTCCTCGTCCCCGCCCGGGACGTGTTCGCGCATCGCCGGGTAGACGTACATCTCCTCGGCGATCGCGTGCCGGACGACCTCGGCGATCACGGTGTCGGCCAGGTCGCGCTTCTCGGCCGGGTCGGTGGTGGCGGCGATCCGGTCGAGGAGGAACAGGGCCTCGCGGTGGTCGGCGATCAGCTCGTCGACGACGTCGGTGGTGGTGGTCTGGTGGGCCACGGGTGGAGCTCCTTCGAAGGTGCGAGGTTCGGGAGCTCTGGAGGTACCCGGCCCCGACCGGCCCAACCCCGCGCATGGGTCGGGGGCGCCGCGGGAAC
Source organism: Pseudonocardia zijingensis (assembly GCF_042657305.1). Classification (NCBI taxonomy): domain Bacteria; kingdom Bacillati; phylum Actinomycetota; class Actinomycetes; order Pseudonocardiales; family Pseudonocardiaceae; genus Pseudonocardia; species Pseudonocardia zijingensis. The sequence goes on from NZ_JBHSKO010000015.1 coordinate 13,899, forward strand.
CCGCGGGCATGGCGAGCCGGGAGGCCGAGCGCGCCGCCATGGTGGAGCGCCTGCGCGCCCAGGGGATCACCGACGAGCGCGTCCTCGACGCGATGCGGCAGGTGCCGAGGGAGCGGTTCGTGCCGCCCGGGATGGCGCGCGACGCCTACCGGGACACCCCGCTGCCCATCGGCCTCGGCCAGACCATCTCCGCGCCGCTGATCGTCGCGCTCTGCACGGCGGCCCTGCAGGCCGGGCCCGACGCGCACGTCCTCGAGGTCGGCACGGGGTCGGGGTACGGGGCGGCCGTGCTCGCGCACCGCCACCGCTCGGTGGTGACGATCGAACGCCACGCCGCGCTGGCCGAGCGCGCCCGCGCCGCGGTCGCGGCGATCGGGTGCACGAACGTCGAGGTCCGCACCGGCGACGGCGCGCTCGGCGCCCCCGACCGCGCCCCCTTCGACGGGATCGTCGTCACGGCCATGGCCCGCGACGAACCCCCGCCCGCGCTGCTGGAGCAACTCGCGCCGGGCGCCGCACTGGTCTGCCCGGTCGGGCGCCGCGGGTCGGGACGGCTCCTGCGCTACCGGTCGGGCCGCGTCGAGGACCTCGGCGCCGTGGCGTTCGTGCCGCTGGTGACCGGGGGCTGAGCTAGGACCCGATCACCCGGCGCACCCGCTCCCGGGGTGTCGGCGCCGCGAGCCGCCGGGCCACGAGGTGCCCGGACGCCCCGCCCAGCCCGGGGCCCGGGTGGGTGGACGCGCCGATGTGCCACAGCCGCGGCACGGGCGTGGCGTGGCTCGAGCGCCACAGGAAGTTCTGGTCCAGCTCGGCCGACCCGCCGTACGGGTCGCCTGCCACCGCGTTCGGGTTGTACGCCGCCAGGTCGACCGGAGTGATCACGTCGACCCCGACCACCAGGTCGCGCAGCCCCGGCGCGTGCGCGGCCACCCGGTCGAGCACCCGGTCGGCGTACCCGCGGGCCAGCCCGGCGTCCCAGCCCGCGCTCACGTCCAGCTCGCCCGCCGCGTCGCCGGCCGGGGCGAACGGCACCTCCTGCAGCTGCAGCCACAGCGCGGCCGCGCCCGCGGGCACCCGCGAGGGGTCCAGGACGTGCTGCTGGCCGACCACCACGGTCGGGTGCCGGGGCAGCAGGCCCGCCTCGGCCTCCGCGCAGGCGATCGCCGTGGACGACGAGCCGTCGGAGAGGTGGACCAGCGGCACCGCGCCCAGCGCCGGATCGCGCCACGGCACCGGCCCCGACAGCGCCACGTGCACCTGCACCGCCGCCCGCCCCGGCCGGAACCGCGCCGCGTCCTCGGCCACCCCGGCCGGCACGGCCCCGGGCGGCAGCAGCGACCCGTACAGCGCGCGCGGCGCGACCGACGCGAGAACGGCCCGCCCTGCCGGGATGCTCCAACCCTCGCCCGCCACCCCGGCGGCCACCCCGTCCCGCAGCACCACCCGGTCGACCCGGCGATCGGTGTGCACCGCGACGCCCCGCTCGGCGAGCAACCGCTCCCACGCGGTGAGGAAGTTCCCCGCGCCGCCGACCACGACGGGCAGACCCGCGGCGTGCAGGGTGGCGGCGAACACCGGCACCATCAGCCCGCCCGACGCGCTGTCGGGCGCGAGACCGGCGTGCAGCAGCCAGGGCGCCCAGAGCCGGTCCACCTCGGGGCCACGGAAATGGGTGCGCAGCCACGCCCGCCCGCTGGTGACCGCCTCCCGCGCGTAGGCCGCCACCTCGCGGCGCCCACCCTCGCGGGCGAGCCCGAACAGGGGTGCGAGCACGCCGGGCGAGCGCAGCTCGCTGCCCAGCAGCCCGCCGAGGTGCGCGGCGTGCGACCCGAACCGCGCGATCGCCGCGCGGTAGGCGTCGCGGTCGGCAGGCTCGGCGAAGCCCGCCACGGTGGCCTCGACGTCGCGGTGGGCGAGCGTCACGGCGCCGTCGGCGGACACCGTGGCCGTGACCGGCCCGTCGGCGTTGGCGTACTCCAGGCCGTGCCGGTGCAGGTCGGCGCCCAGATCCGCGTAGACGGGACCGGTGACGAAGAGCGGGTGCCACGAGGAGTAGGTGTCGTGCCGGTAGCCCGGCACCGTGCGCTCGCCGCCCGCGACGAACCCGCCGATCCGGGGGTGGTCGTCGACGAGCGCGACCGACCACCCGGCGCCTGCGAGGTGCGCGGCGGCCGCCATCCCGTTGATCCCGGCCCCGACCACCACGGCGTCCACGTGATCCACGGGCCCAGCGTATGGCCTTCGTACGATCCGGCGATGGACCTGCGATCGCTCCTGCACCACGCCGCGGACGTCGCCGCGGACTACCGGGCGTCGCTGCCCGACCGTCCCGTGCAGGCGCCGGTCGACGAGGAGACGCTGCTCGCGCGGTTCGGCGGGCCGCTGCCCCGCACGGGCACCCCGCCCGAGCGAGTGGTGGCCGATCTCGTGGCGGCCGCCGAGGGCGGGTTGATGAGCACCGCGGGGCCGCGCTACTTCGGGTTCGTCGTGGGAGGCGCGCTCCCGGCCGCCACCGCGGCGGACGTGCTCGCCGCCGGGTGGGACCAGGCCCCGTTCAACGCCGCGCTCTCCCCCGCGGGCGTGGCCGCCGAGCGGGCGGCGGGCCGGTGGCTGCTCGAACTGCTCGGCCTGCCCGCCACCGCCACCGTCGGCATGGTCACCGGGGCGCAGGCGGGCAACACCGTGGGGCTCGCCGCGGGCCGCCACCGGGTGCTGCGCGACGCGGGCTGGGACGTCGAGCGCGACGGGTTGCAGGGCGCCCCGCGGGTCCGGATCGTGGCGGGCGAGGAGCGCCACGCCACGATCGACCGCGCCGCGCGGCTGCTCGGCCTGGGCGCGGCCGCGATCCGGCCCGTCGCCGCCGCCCGCAACGGCGCCGTCGACCTCGCCGACCTGGGCCGGGTGCTCGCCGCCGAGCCCGGCGCGCCGACGATCCTGTGCCTGCAGGCGGGCAACGTCAACACGGGCGCCTGCGACGACCTGCGCACGGCCGTGGCGCTGGGCTGCGAGCACGGCGCGTGGGTGCACGTGGACGGCGCGTTCGGGCTGTGGGCGGCCGCCGCGCCCGGGCGCGCCCACCTCGTCGAGGGCGCCGAGCTGGCCGACTCGTGGTCCTGCGACGGGCACAAGTGGCTCAACGTGCCCTACGACTGCGGCTTCGCGATCTGCGCGCACCCGGACGTGCACGTCGCGGCCATGAACTACGCGGCGAGCTACCTCACCGGCTCCGGTGGCCCGGTGCCGATGCCCGGCGACCTCGTCCCCGAGTCGTCGCGCCGCGCCCGCGGGTTCGCCGTGTGGGCCGCGCTGCGCGAACTCGGCGCGGAGGGGATGGCCGAGCTGGTGGAACGGTGCTGCCGGCTCGCCGCCCGCTTCGCCGAGGGGCTGGCGGCCCGTGGGCTGGAGATCGCGAACGAGGTCGTGCTCAACCAGGTGCTCGTGGGCTTCGGCTCCGACGACCGCACCGACGCGGTGATCGCGGCGGTGCAGCGCGACGGCACGTGCTGGATGGGCGGCACCACCTGGCGCGGCCGCCGGTACATGCGCATCGCCGTGTCCAACGCGGCCACGACGGAGGCCGACGTCGACCGCTCGGTCGAGGCGGTGGTGCGCGCCGTCGCTCTTATCTGATGTGTGCGTTAACATCGCGTCCCGCGACGGTGCGAGCAGGAGGTACGAGGATGGGGCTGCGGCAGCGACTGCTGGTGGCGAGCGGGCTGGTGCTGGCGTGCACCGTGGCCACGGCCTGTAGCGAGGGTGATCCGGTCACCGCCGAGCGGGGAGGGCCGGGAGCGAAGGTCGAGACGATCGGCCTGATGGTCCAGGACCTGTCCAACCCGTTCTTCCAGTCGATGGCCAACGGCGTGCAGGCCGCGGCGGAGAAGATCGGTGCCACCGTCAACGTGCAGGACGGGCGGCAGGACCTCGGCGCGCAGAACGAGCAGATCGACGCGTTCATCCAGCAGCAGATCGACGTGCTGCTGATCAACGCCGTCGACTCCGACGGCATCGGGCCCGCGGTCGACCGCGCCAAGGAGGCCGGGATCCGGGTGGTGGCCGTCGACGTCGCGGCGCGGGGCGCCGAGGCGCAGGTCACCCTCGACAACACCGCGGCGGGCAACCTGGCCTGCACCTACCTGGCCGACCAGATCGGCGGCGCGGGCGACATCCTGCTGATCAACGGCACGCCGATCTCGTCGGTGCAGGACCGCGTCACCGGGTGCAAGCAGGCGCTGCAGAACTACCCGCAGATCAGCATCGTGGCCGAGCAGAACGGCGACAACGGGCGCGCCGAGGCGCTCACCATCGCCACCGACATGCTCACCGCGCATCCCGACGTGAAGGGCATCTTCGGGATCAACGACCCCACCGCCCTGGGCGCCACGCTCGCCGCGCAGCAGGCCGGTATCGGCGGCCTGGTGATCGTCGGGGTCGACGCGTCGCCCGAGGCCGTGGCGGAGCTGCAGAAGCCGGACTCGATGTTCGAGGCCACGGCGGCGCAGGACCCCAACACCCAGGGCGCGATCGCGCTGGAGATGGCCCAGAAGCTGTTCGCGGGCGAGCAGCTGGAGGAGCAGTCCGTGCTCGTGCCCACCGAGATGATCACCCGCGAGAACCTGGCGCAGTACAAGGGCTGGCAGTAGGGCATGACCGCCCTGGTCTCCATGGAGGGCGTCACCAAGTCGTTCGGTGGCGCCCCCGCCCTGCGGGGCGTCGACTTCGACCTGCGCACCGGCGAGGTCCACGCCCTCATGGGGGAGAACGGGGCGGGCAAGTCGACGCTGATGAAGGTGCTGGCCGGCGTCCACAGCCCCGACGCGGGCACGATCCGCATCGACGGGAAGCCGGTCACCATCTCCTCGCCGATCGAGGCCACCGCGCTCGGAATCGCGATCATCCACCAGGAGCTCAACACCGTGCCCGACATGACGGTGGCGGAGAACCTGGCCCTGGGCGCCGAGCCGCGCACGCGCTGGGGTGCGCTCGACCGCAGGCGCGTGCTGCGCGACGCCGAGGAGAAGCTCGCCCGCGTCCGCGCCGACATCGACCCCCGGCTGCCGATGCGGCGCCTGTCCGTCGGCCGCCAGCAGATGGTCGAGATCGCCCGCGCGCTCGCCGAGGACGCCCGGGTGCTCGTGCTCGACGAGCCCACGGCGGCGCTGTCGGACCGGGAGGCCCGCCGGCTCTTCGCGCTCATCGACGAGATGCGCGCCGCCGGGATGGGGCTGGTCTACATCAGCCACCGGATGGAGGAGGTCTGGGAGCTCGCCGACCGGGTCACGGTGTTCCGCGACGGGCGGTCGGTGGGCACCAGCGAGAAGGCCGAGATCACCCCGGAGCGGGTGGTCACCCAGATGATCGGGCGCAACGTCGAGGACCTCTACGTCCACGACGACCGCACCCCCGGCGAGGTCGTGCTGCGGGTGCGCGGCCTCACCGACGGCGCCGGGATCGGCCCGGTCGACCTGGACCTGCGGGCGGGCGAGGTCGTGGGCATGGTCGGCCTGATCGGTGCCGGCCGCACCGAGATCGCGAGGATGATCTACGGCGCCGACCGCGCCCGGGGCGGCACCGTGGAGCTCGAGGGCAGGGTCCTGGGCGAGCGCTCCCCCGACACCAGCATCCGCGACGGCATCGGCCTGCTCCCCGAGAGCCGCAAGGAACAGGCCTTGTTCCTGCAGATGTCGATCCGCGACAACCTCGTCACGTCCGCGCTCGGCAGGCTCTCCCGCCTCGGTGTGCTGCGCCGCGGCGCCATCGGTGACGCGGCGCGCAGGCAGATGGACGCCCTGGGCATCCGCACCCCGCCCACGCGGGAGGCGGGGCACCTGTCCGGCGGCAACCAGCAGAAGGTGGTGCTGGGGCGCTGGCTCACCGTCGGCCCGCGGGTGCTGATCCTCGACGAGCCCACGCGCGGCGTGGACATCGGCGCCAAGCACGAGATCTACCGGATCATCAACGAGCAGGTCAGCCGCGGCGTCGCGGTGCTCGTGGTCTCCTCCGACCTGCCCGAGGCGCTCGGCATCAGCGACCGCGTCCTCGTGGTGCGCGGCGGGCGGATCGTGGCCGAGCTCGACCGGTCGGAGGCCACGGAGGAGGCGGTCATGCTGCACGCGACGGGAGTCGCCACCGCCGCGGAGAAGAACGGAGGCACCACGGCATGACCCGGACCGCCCCGGCGGGCACGCCGGCGACCGAGCCCGCGGAGCGCACCCGGCCCAGCTTCGGCCAGGTGTGGGACCGCTACGGCATCCTCGTCGTGCTGCTGGCCATGGTCGCGCTGATGGCTGTGATCGCGCCGAACTTCCTGAGCCTGTCCAACGGCTTCAACGTGGCCCGCGCCGTCTCGATCAACGCCGTGCTGGCGGCGGGGATGACGCTGGTGATCCTGACCGGTGGCATCGACCTGTCGGTGGGGTCCGTCATCGGCGTCTCCGGCGTCTCGTCGGTGCTGCTGTGGAACGCGGGCGCCCCCGCCGTCGTCGCCGTGCTCGGCGGGATCGCGGTCGGCGCGGCCGCCGGGCTGCTCAACGGCTTCCTCGTGGCCTACCTGGCGCTGCCCGCGTTCATCGTGACGCTCGGGGCGCTCACCTACCTGCGCGGCACCGCCTACGCCCTCACCGACGGCCAGCCGCTGATCGCCGAGGGCGACCTGGGATTCCGCCTGCTGGGCAACGGCAACATCGCCGCGATCCCCTCCCCCGTGGTGGTCATGGTGATCACCTACGTGGCGGTGTGGTTCATCCTCGAACGCACCACGTTCGGCCGCCACATCTACGCAGTGGGCGGCAACGTCGAGGCCGCCCGCCTGGCCGGCATCAAGGTCCGGCGGGTCCTGCTTCAGGTGTACCTGCTCGCCGGGCTCACGGCCGGCCTCGCGGGCGTCATGTTCGCCGCGCGCGTCGAGTCCGGCCAGCCCCGCGCGGGCGAGGGCTACGAGCTCGACGCGATCGCCGCGGTGGTGCTCGGCGGCACCTCGCTCTTCGGCGGCCGCGGCCGCATCCACGGCACGTTCGTCGGCGCGCTCATCATCGGCGTCCTCAGCAACGGCCTGGTGCTCATGAACGTCCCGTTCTTCACCCAGCTGATCATCAAAGGCGCGGTCATCATCGTGGCCGTGGGCCTGGACAGCCTGAAGAACTGGCGTTCCTAGCCGGTCACGCCCGCAGCGGCCGGAACGCGGCCCGCAGCTCGGCGGCGAAGACCTCCGGCTCCTCCCAGGCGGGGAAGTGGCCGCCGCGCTCGGCCTCGTGGAAGTACACGACGCCGGGGTAGACGGTCTCCACCCAGCTGCGCGGGGCCGCCCAGATCTCGCCAGGGAACGTCGTGAAGGCCACCGGCACCGCGACCGGCGGTGGTTCCCGGCCCGTCGCCGCGGCCACCGCGACGAACTGCCCGAACTCCCAGTACCAGCGGGCGGCCGAGGTGCCGGTGCCCGTGAGCCAGTACAGCGAGATGTTGTCGACGACGTGCTCCCGCGTGAGGTTGCCGACGGGGTCGCGCTCGACGAAGGCGCGGGACATCTTGTAGTAGCTGTCCGTGTCGTGGTCGAGCAGCCAGGCCGCCAGCCCGACCGGCGAGTCCAGCAGGGAGTAGCCGATCGTCTGCGGCCGGGTGGACTGCTCCAGGAAGTAGCCGAACCCGTCGGTCATGAAGGTGTGGAGCGCGTCGTGCGCCGCCCGTTCGCGCTCGGAACCCGCGGGCAGCCGGTCCGCGAGGCCGAGCGCCCCGGCGAGCAGGTTGACGTGGATGCCGGCCAGCCCCTCGGGTGCCTGACGCGCCATCGCGTCGGTCACGGTGGCGCCCACATCACCGCCCTGCGCAACGTAACGCGAGTAGCCGAGGCGCTCCATCAGCTCCGCCCACGCGCGCGCGATGCGACCGGACTCCCAGCCGGGCTCGGCCGGCTCGCTCGAGAAGCCGTAGCCCGGCAGCGACGGCAGCACCAGGTGGAACGCGTCCTCGGCGGCGCCGCCGTGGGCGGTCGGATCGGTCAGCGGCCCGACCGTCTCCAGCAGCTCGATCACCGATCCGGGCCAGCCGTGCGTCATGATCAGCGGCAACGCGTCCTCGTGCCGCGACCGCACGTGGACGAAGTGGACGTCGACCCCGTCGATCTCCGTGGTGAACTGCGGCAGCGCGTTCAGCCGCGCCTCGCAGGCCCGCCAGTCGTACTCGGTGGCCCAATACCGGGCCAGTGCTCGCACCGTTGCGAGCTGCACGCCCTGCGCGCGGTCCGCGACCAGTTCCCGGGTGGGCAGGCGCGTCGCGACGAGCCGGCGGCGCAGCTCCGCGAGCTGCTCCTCCGGCACGTGGACCTCGAACGGGTCGATCGCGGTGCGACCGGTGTGCGGGACGGTGGTGCTCGTCATGACGACCTCCTCCAGGTGCTGGTTCACGTGCTGGTTCAGGTGCTGATGTCGAGTGCTGCGACGCCGCTCATGTCCAGCCACGTGCGCCCCGGCGTCTCGGCGATCCGCAGCACCATCGCCTCGCAGGCCGGGCAGCGCACGACCATGCCGGGTGCATCGGCGTAGACGTGGTAGGCCCCCAGCGGGGCCGTCGAGCCGCACCCGGCGCACCGGGTGCGCGCGGCGGTGGTCTCGAAGGCGAACACTGCCGACAGCCGGCCTGCGACGGCGTTACCGTCGAGCCGTCGGGACTCCGGGGTCATGGCGGGCTCCTCTCGCATCCCCGAACCGCTCGATCCGCACGGCTGCCGGCGCGTGCCCCGACGCGACGAGGCCGTCCGCCACCGCCTCGGCGAAGCCGGTGGTGCCGCAGACGAAGACGCGCGGCTCCCGGCGGGCGGGCCAGACGTGGTCGCGCACGGTCTGCGGGGTGAGCCGCCCGCACGGGCCGGTCCACCCCGGCGGCCACTCCCGGGTCAGGGCGATCGTGACACCGATCCCGCGCGCCTCGTGCTGCTGCAGGCGGGCGTGGCCGATGACGTCGGCGGGGGTCCGCGCCGAGTACAGGAGGCGGACCGGGGCTCCGGACCCGGTCGCGGCGTGGTGGTCCAGCATCGACAGGAACGGCACCACTCCCGATCCCCCGGCCACGAGCTGCACCGGCGCGTCATCGCGGGCGTCCCACACGAAGTAGCCGCCGATCGGGCCCCGCAACTCCAGCTGGTCCCCGGCGCGCAGCACGTCGGTGAGGTACGGCGAGACCTCCCCGTCGTCGAGCCGCTGCACCACCAGGTCCACGGTGGCGTTGCCGGGCGCCGACGCGACGGAGTAGCTGCGCTGGGCCTGGTACCCGTCGGGCGCGGTGAGCCGGACGTCGACGTGCTGGCCGGGCAGGTGCCCGTCCCACCCGTCGATCCGCAGCGCCAACCGGCGGACGCCGCGGGCCTCGGGCGCGTTCGCGGCGACGGTGGCGAGCCGCCAGGTCAGTCGCCCGCGTACCGCTGCTCGCGCCACGGGTCGCCGTAGATGTGGTAGCCCAGCGACTCCCAGAAGCCGGGTTCCTCGACGCTCGACAGGGCCGCGCCGCGCACCCACTTCGCGGACTTCCAGAAGTACAGGTGCGGCACGAGCAGCCGGGCCGGGCCGCCGTGCTGCGCCTCGAGGGGCTCGCCCTCGTACCGGTCGACGATCCAGGCCTGCCCGTCGGTGACGTCCTCGAGGGGCAGGTTGGTGGTGTAGCCGCCGTCGCAGAACGCCAGCAGGTGGTCGGCCGCGGTGTCGACCCGGTCGAGCAGGGTGTCGAGGGGGACGCCGCTCCAGGCGGTCGCGAACTTCGACCACTTCGTGACGCAGTGGATGTCGACGGTGATCTCCTCGTGGGGCAGGTCCTGGAACTCCCGCCACGTCAGCCGCAGGGGCTCGTCCACCTCGCCGACGATCGAGAGATCCCAGTCCTCCAGGGCGGTGCGCGGCGTCGGCCCGGCCGACAGCACCGGGAAGCCGCTGCCGATGTCGTACTGTCCCGGGGGCAGCGCGTCCGTCTCCGGCCGGCCCTCGGGCCTGCCGACGAACCCCCGCGAGACGAATGCCATGCGCACACCCCGATCCGGCCGGCACCCGGCGGTGGGTGTGGTCCCACCGCGGCGACGCGACAGTGTGCTCGCCGGATCGCCCGGCACCAACGGCCGCCGCGCCGCCGGCCACCGGTGGGCGCGGCGCCACGGGCCCACCCGAGGCCACCGGGGTGACCCCCGTCCGGGGCGGCGCCTGCGCCGGGCGGCGCAGAGCGCGCCGGCCCGGGGTGCCCTGACGGCCGAGCCGACGCCCGGACGGGGGGCGGAATCCCCGGACCTCGCGGCGCCGGCTGCCCGAGCCGGGTGGTCTCGCGCAGGTGCAGGGGAGGTTCGGCCACCCGGAGGCCCGTTGGTCCTCCGCCCGCGACGCCTACCCGGCGCGCAGGTACCCGCGGATCTTCTCGGCGTCGAGCACGACCGACGGGTCGTACTCCGGCGCGTCCTCGATCTGCTCCAGGTCGTTCAGGCCGGAGTGCTTGTAGATCCGGTTGATCGCCGAGATGAGCCGGGCGGGCCGGTGGGGATCGGCGTTGAAGTGCTGGTGGATCGTGTTCGGCGGCACGTAGATCACGTCACCCGCCTCCCACTCGAACCGCTTGACCTCGTCCTGCGGCTTCCAGTGGTAGGTGTCGGTGATCTCGACGTCGCAGTCCTGGTGCAGGTCGTAGCCGCGGCCCTCCACCACGTAGAGGCACTCCTCGGCGAGGTGGCGGTGCTTACCGGATCGGCTCCCGGCCGGGATGATCTGCATGTAGGCGTCGACCGTCTCCATGCGCGTGTTCATGTCCTCGTTGATCAGGTGCTTGAGCAGCCCCTGCCGGGACATCTCCCACGGCATGTCCGACGGTTTGAGGATCTTGCGCCGCCCCGCGTTGCGCCGGGGGGCGTCGGCTGCGTCCTGCAGCAGGTCGGCGTAGAGCGGGGCGTTCTCGGTGCCCGCCAGCCACGCACCCGACTCCGACCACGCCATCAGTACCCCTCCGGAGGATGGTTGAAGTCCTCTTCCTCCTCGCGGACCTCGAACCCGACGCCCTCGGGCGTGGGCGTGGTCTGCCGCGGCTCGACCTGCTTCTGGAAGAGCATGTTCATGAACATGTACATCGGCTTGGTCTTGATGACCAGCGCGCGGGCCGGGCGCTCGGGGTCGGCGTTGAAGTGCTGGTGCACGCAGTTGTTGTGCACGATCGCGACGTCGCCCGCCTCCCAGTCGTAGCGCTCGCCGTCGTGGATCTCGTAGCCGCGCCCGTCGAGGATGTAGAAGGCCGCCTCGTTGACGTGACCGTGCTTCTGCGACTTCCCGCCGGGGCCGTACTCCTCCAGGTGCAGGTGGAAGGTCTGCGTGATGCCGTCCTTCGGTTCCACGTAGTGGCGGCTGTACGCCTGCGGCCCGTCGACGAACTTGATCTCGCTGGCCTTCTGCACCCGCGGCATCGACCGCAGCCGCTCGAGCTCGGCGGTGAGCCCGTACTCGCCCTGGATCGCGCGGACGAAGGTGCGGTTCTTGTTGCTGTGGTACAGCTGCTCGTGCGCCTCGCCGGGCTGCGGGTCGTCGGGCGGTGGCATGCCGGCCCCCTTCGCATGGTCTGACATTCGAACTTAATACATGCCTGCCAGCAGCTCGCGGTACTGCGGCGGCGCGGTGATGATCCGCTCCACGAGCCGGTCGAGGTCCTCTCCGCTGAGGTAGGCGAGCTCGCGCTCCTGCTGCTGGGCCGCGGCGAGCAGGTCCGGGTTGGCCATCACCGCGGCCATCGCCTCCCGCCAGCAGCTCTTCGGCGCGTCCTCCATCCCGGGCGGGCCCACGAGCGGGCGGCCGATCTCGATCAGCGCGAGGTGCGCGTCGACCAGCGCCCGCTGCTCGTCGGTCATCGGCACGTCACGGACCCACGGCACCTCGACCCGCAGCCACGGCGACGGCACCTCGCCCATGCGCAGGACGGGGGTCTGCGTGCCCTCCTCCACGGCCTGGCGGCGGCTGCCGGGGTTGCCGGACATGCCGTCGATGGCGCCCTGCAGGATCGCCAGCTCGGTCTCGCCCGAGCCGGGGAACCCGGTGACGACCTCGGCGTTGATGCCGAACACCGCGTTCAGGAGCGAGGCGGTGACGTAGTCCTCCGCGCCCGGTCCGGTGGACCCCCACCGGAAGCCCTGCGCCGCGCGCACGGCGTCGAAGGTCTGGTAGGGCCCACTCGCGCTGGTGACGATCAGCGGGGGCTCGCTCACGACGCGGCCGATGTAGGTGAAGTCGTCGAGGCCGAACTGCGCCCCCTCGGCCCCGGCGAGGGACGAGCCGCCCGCACCGACGCCGTTCATGATCGCGATCGTGGTGCCGTCGGGCCGGGCCGTGAGGAGGTTGTTGAGCGCCAGCAGGCCACCGGCGCCGGGCTGGTTCTCCACGGCGATCGTGGTGCCGGTCTGCTCCTCCAGGTAGGGCGCGAGCAGGCGCACGTAGGAGTCGTAGCCGCCGCCCGGCTCGTAGGGCACCACCAGGGACACGGTCTCCCCGTCGAGCGTGGAGCAGGCGGTCAGGGCCTCCGCCGAGCTCGCCTGGCCGCTGGAACACCCCGCCAGCACGGCTGCCCCGACCCCCAGCGCCGTTACCGCCGTGAGGCCCCGCCGTCGGGACGAGCGGTCACCCATCGAAGATCCCCTCGAGTTCAGTCCAGGAGCAGGCCGGACGGCGTCGGAACGCCGAGCGCCAGCTCGAATGCGACGTACAGCAGGACAGCACTCACAATGGCGTAGATAGCGCTGAAGATCCACGTCCTCCCGCCGGCGAACCTGAGGTAGAGCAGCGAGAAGATCGGCGCTGTGAGGTAGAGGCCGACCACGTAGAGCAGCACGAAGAACGTCGTCACCCAGGCGAGCGCTGACGCCCAGGCCCGCGCCCCCGCCGTCCGGAAGACGTGCGCGACGTCGTCGGGGTCGCCATCGGTGTCGCCGTCGGGGTCGCCCTCGGGAGCCGGCGCGGGCCGCCACAGCCGCGGCACCACCAGCCCGAGGTGCAGCGCCGCGAGCGCGACGCCGGCCACCGTGACGAGGCGCGGGAACAGCGCGGCCCGCAGCGACCACCCGCCGGCCTCGACGAACGCCCACGCGAACAGGGCGAGGAGCAACACCGTGACGGCGACGTCGGCCACCGCCTCGGGCGAGGGGCGCCTGCGCACATCCGCATCCCCGGTGGCCGGCTCGGCGGAGGTCACACCGCCTCCTCCTCGCTCGCGGGTGTCGGCGTCGGCGGGCTCTTCCGCCGGTGGCGGAACCTCCGGATCGCCGGGGCCAGGATCGCCAGGAGCATCGCCGCGGCGATCACGAGGACCACCGGCCGGCTCAGCCACGTCCACCCGTACAGCGAGTGGGACAGGAACAGGTAGCGCTCGGCCAGCGAGCCGAGCACGACCGCGAGCAGGAACGGCACACGCGGCCAGTCGTACCGGATGCAGACGACGCCCACCGCGGCGGCCCCGATCATGACGAGGACGTCGGCGAACGCGTTGCTCGACGTGTAGGCGCCCAGGGCGAGCACGAGCAGCAGGAACGGCACGAGGAGCGGGCCGGAGACGAAGGTGAGCCGGGTGAGCGGCCGCAGGATCAGGAATGCCGCCGCCACCGCCACGGCGTTGGCCAGGACGGTGACCCAGATCATCGAGAACGTGACGTCGAGCGAGGTGGTGAGCATCTCCTGGCCGGGGTTGAGCCCCACCACGAGGAAGGCCGACAGCAGCACGGCGCTGCCGGCGCCGCCGGGGATGCCGAAGCCGATCGTCGGGATCAGGGAGCCGCTGTCCTTGGCGTTGTTCACCGCGCCGGCCGCGATCACGCCCTCGATCGAGCCCTTGCCGAACATCTCCGGGTTCTTGGAGCTCTGCTGTGCGGCGCCGTAGGCCATGAACTGGGCCACGGTGCCCCCGAGGCCCGGCACCACCCCGACGCCCGTGCCGATCGCGCTGGAGCGGATCACGAGCGCCCAGTGCCGCAACACGTCGCGCAGGCCCTCACCGACGCCGGTGATCGGGGTGCCGGTGCCGGTGTCGGTGCGCGCGATGCTGCGCCGGGTGAGCATGATCTGCAGCACCTCGGCGCCGCCGAAGAGGCCCACGACCAGCGGGACGATCCCGATGCCGTCCCACAGGTAGAGCAGGTCGAAGGTGTAGCGCGGCACGCCCTCCTGCGGGTCGATGCCGACCAGCGCCACGAGCAGGCCGAAGCTCGCCATGACGAAGCCCTTGAGCAGCCGCCCACCGGAGAGCGCCACCACGAACGTCAGGCCGAGGACGGTGAGGGCGAAGAACTCCGGCGGGCCGAACAGGAGCACCACCGGGCGGATGATCGGGATGGACAGCGCGAGCACGAGCGCGCCGAAGACCGCACCGAGCGCGGAGGACAGGAGCACCGCGCCGAGCGCCCGCCCGGCCTCGCCCCGCTTCGTCATCGGGTGCCCGTCGAGCACCGTGGCCGCCGACGTGGCCTCTCCCGGCACCCCGAACAGGACGGACGTGATGTCGCCGGTGGTCGAGGTGACGACCCACATCCCGAGCAGGAACGCGAAGGCCTCCACCGGCTGCATGTCGTAGGTGAAGGGGAGCATCAGCGCGAGCGTCACGGCCCCGCCCAGGCCGGGGAGGATCCCCACCACGAAGCCGATGGCCACCCCGAGGAGCATCAGCGCGAGCGGCGCGGGCTGGAACACCTGCGCGAGTCCGCTCAGGGCGTCGCTCAGCACAGGGCACGCCCCGGCCGGTTGCGCGACGCTGCGGTGATCAACGGCACGGCTCGTAGTTTGGCACGACAGTCATACCTTTGCTGCGGCCGATCGGAGCACCCCTGCTCGCGTCCGGCCGGAGCACGGGGGTGCGCCTTCAGATCACGAACTCCTCGACGGCCTCCGGGGCGAACAGCTCCTCCGGCGCGTACCGCCGCCGCGACAGGCCCTGCTCGTGGTGGTAGCGCAGGAACGTCGAGAGGGTCTCCGCGTTCGCGGCGAGCCCGTAGGACCAGTAGTCCTCCCCCATCAGTGCCCTGGCCTCCTCCACCGCGGGCACGAGCCAGGGCAGGCTGAACCGCAGCGCGGAGGAGTCGTAGAGGTCGGACAACGCCGCCCGCTTGGCCAGGTGCAGCGCCTTCGTGAGGGACTGCGCGACCCAAGGGTGGCGCTCGTGGACGTCGCGGCGCACCACCACCACGTGCATGATCGGGAAGATCCCGGTGGCGGCGAAGTACTCCTTCTCCGCGGCCACCGGGTCCGCGAACAGCCGCCGCACCGGCCCACCGGGGCGGAACGACGAGGGCACGCGCGGGCTGTGGAGCGCGTCGATGGAGCCGTCGGCGAGCATCCCCGACAGCGTCGCACCGTCCGGGATCGGCGCGATCCGCACGCACCCGCCGAGGTCGACCGGCGACTTCTCGACGCGCCCCGGCGTCTCCTGGCCCCCGGTCCGGTACTCGACCGAGTCGACCGGCACGCCGTGGCGGTCGGCGAGGATCCCACGGATCCAGACGCACGCCGTGAGCTGCCACTCGGGCGTGCCGACGACCTTGCCGCGCAGGTCCTCGGGCCGCTCGATCCCGGACCCGGCGTGGACGAACACACCCCCGTGGCGGAACTGCCGCGACGGGTAGGCGGGCAGCGCGACGAACGGCGGCGGGTCGAGGTCGAGGGACATCACGTAGGACGACAGCGACAGCTCCGCCACCTCGAACTCGCGGTGGCGCATCATCCGGAAGAACGTCTCCTCCACCGGGAGGCGCAGGTAGGTCAGGTCGATCCCGTCCGGCTGGACGGTGCCCTCGTACAGCGCCCGCGTGCGGTCGTAGTCGCCGCACGCGAAGGCCAGCCGCAGCCGCGCCACCCCTACCGCCCGGCGGCGCGCAGCTGCGCGTCCAGGCGGGGGTAGACGCGCCGCACGTTGCCCTCGAACACCTGGTGGCGCTGCTCCTCGCTGAGCTCGAGCCGGTCGATGTAGGACTTCGTGTCGTCCCACGGGACGCCGGTGTCGGGGTCGGCGCCGCGGACCGCGCCGAGCATCTCCGAGGCGAAGAGGATGTTCTCGACCGGCAGCACGCGGGCGAGCAGGTCGATCCCGGGCTGGTGGTAGACGCAGGTGTCGAAGAAGACGTTGGACAGCAGCGTCGCGGGGTCGGGCCTGCCCATCCGGATCGCGAGGCCGCGGTAGCGGCCCCAGTGGTAGGGGATCGCGCCGCCGCCGTGCGGGATGACGAACCGCAGGGTCGGGAAGCGCGTGAACAGGTCGCTCTCGAGGAACTGCATGAACGCGGAGGTGTCGGCGTTGAGGTAGTGCGCACCGAGCGCGTGGAAGTTGGGGTTGCACGACGCCGAGACGTGCACCATCGCCGGCACGTCCAGCTCCACCATGGCCTCGTAGAGCGGGAACCAGTACTCGTCGGTGAGCGGTGGGGAGTTCCAGAACCCGCCGGACGGGTCCGGGTTGAGGTTGCAGCCGACGAAGCCGGCGTCCACGCAGCGACGCAGCTCGGCCACCGCGTCGTCGAGCGCCCCGGCGGGGGTCTGGGGCAGCTGGCAGACGGCGGCGAAATGCCGCGGGTACAGGCCCACGACCCGGGCGACGAGGTCGTTGCTCGTGGCGGCCCACGCCCGCGCGGTGGCGGGGTCCGGCACGTGGTGGGCCATCGACGACGCCCGCGGGGAGAACAGCATGAGGTCGCCGCCGCGCTCGCGCAGGATCCGCAGCTGATTGCCCTCCACGCTCTCGCGGATGGCGTCGTCGCTCACCTCGGCGGGTGCGGGTGCGGGCAGCGCCGGGTCGGCCAGCGCGGCCAGCTGGGCCTCGCGGAACTCCACCTGGGCCGCCGGGACGGTCGTGTAGTGGCCGTGGCAGTCGATGATCATCAGTGGTGGTCCTCCGCGTCCACGTACGTCAGGCCTTTCGCGGCGAGCGCCTCGCGCATCGCGTTCACGTCGAGGCTCAGCTCGCCCTTGGCGTAACGCTCCCGCGCCCGCGCCTCCCGATCCTCGCGGGCCCGGGAGGCGGCCAGCGCATCGGCCGCCCGCGCACGCGGCACGACGACGACCCCGTCGTCGTCGGCGACCACGACGTCACCCGGCTCCACCCACTGCCCGGCGCACACCAGGCCGACGTTGACGTCGCCGAGCGTCTCCTTGACCGTGCCGAAGGCCGACACGTGCCGCGACCAGACCGGGAAGCCCATCTCGCGCAGCTCGGCGACGTCGCGGCAGCCCGCGTCGATCACGAGACCGCGCACGCCGCGGTGGGCGAGCGCGGTGGCGAGCAGCTCCCCGAAGTAGCCCGCCGACGACGCCGTGGTGGGCGCCACCACCAGCACGTCGCCCTCGGCGCACTGCTCGACGGCCACGTGGATCATCCAGTTGTCGCCGGGCGGCACGCTCACCGTCACGGCGGTGCCTGCCACCCGTGCGCCGGGCCAGACGGGACGCAGGGCCGGGTCGAGCAGCCCGCTCCGGCCCTGGGCCTCGTGGATGGTGGACACCCCGAACTCGGCGAGGCCCTCGACCAGCGCACGGTCGGTACGAGGTGGGTTGCGGACCACCAGGCTCACGCTTGCTCCTTCCACGGCGACAGCGAGATGTGGATCGCATCCTCCCCGGTTTCGCCCGCCAGCGTGCGGATCGCGTGATCGACCTGGCCGAGACCGAAGGTGTGGGTGGCCAGCCGTTCGAGCGGGAAGCGCCCGGACGCGAGCACGCCGAGCGCCAGCTCGACGGCCCGGTACCCGTGGCCGCGCGCGCTCGCGAGGGTGATCGCCTTCTCGGTGAGCTTCTTCAGCGGGAAGTCGGGGAACGCCGCGAGCTCGCCCTGCGTCACCATGATCCCCTCGCGGCGGCGCAACGCGTCGATTCCGAGCAGGAGCGGCGCCGTACCGGCCCCGGAGGTGCAGTCCAGCACGGTGTCGACGCCGCGGCCGCCGGTGAGCTGCAGCACCCGCGCGAGGGGGTCCTCCCGCTCGACGTCGATCACGGCGTCGGCACCCAGCTCCTCGGCCAGCGCGAGCCGGGCCGCGTCGCGTGCCGTGCCCGTCACGATGATCAGCGACGCGCCTGCCTGCTTCGCCGCCACGACCTGGGAGAGCCCCTGCTGGCCCGGCCCCTGGACGAGCACCGTGGACCCGTGGCCGACCCGCCCGGCGCGCAGCGCCCACTCGATGCCGTTGGACAGCGGCGTCACCAGCCCCGCCAGCTCGGCGGACACGCCGTCGGGGACCTTGTGCACCACGGCGTTCCACGGCAGGTACATGTACTGCGCGAACCCACCCCACAATCGGCCGGGATTGTCCGCGGAGGTGTAGCCGTATCGCCGGGCGTCCGGATTGGTGCGCCAGTCGGTGAGCGCGCAGTGGCGGTACTCCCCCGCATGGCACCATTCGCAGTGGAAACAGCCCACGTAGTGCTCGACGAAGACCCGATCTCCCTCGCCCACGCCTTTGCGCTCGGTGAACCGCCGCCCGGCCCTGGAGATGACACCGGCGTTCTCATGCCCCATGATCACGGGGGCGGCCGTCGGCGGCGTCGCGTACATTTTCACGTCGGTGCCGCAGATCCCGGCCACCTCGACCTCGAGCAGGGCGCTGTCCTCGTCCGGGTCGGGCATCGGGAACTCGCACAGCTCGGTCCTGCCGGGGCCCGTACGGACCGCTGCCAGCACCCGATCGACCATCGACCGCCTCCGTCATTGAGGTCTATTGGTAATACCATAGGGTGAGGCCGAGCCACGAGAAGGGATCGAGATGCAGGAACCCGGGCCCGTGCTGCGGACCGTCACCCGCACGCAGGGAGCCAACGAGGCGTTGAAGACAGGGGAGGTCACTCCCCACGGGTTCCGCTTCGAGTTCGAGGAGGTGCCGGTCCTCGTCTCCGGATTCCGCCGGATGGTGCGCGAGCTGGCCTACGACGTCAGCGAGATGGCGCTCATGAGCTACCTGGTGGCCAAGGAGCACGACGTCGAGTTCACCGCGCTGCCGATCTTCCTCACCCGCGGCCTGCACCACGGCGTGATCCAGGTGGCCGCCGGGAGCGGGATCCGCAGCCCGAAGGACCTGGAGGGCCGCCGCGTCGGGGTCGACCGCGGCTACACCGTCACCACCGGTGTGTGGGCGCGCGCGATCCTGCACGACGAGTACGGCGTCGACCTCGACAAGGTCACCTGGGTGCTCTCCGGCGACGAGCACGTGGCCCAGTACCGGCCGCCCGCCAACGTCGTGCCGGTCAAGCCCCCGCGCAGCCTGGAGGACCTGCTGCGCAGCGGGAAGCTCGCCGCGGTGCTCGGCGCCCCCATCGACGCCCCGGACGTCGTGCCGCTGATCCCCGACGCCACTCAGACCGCCCTCGCCGCGGTGCGCGAGCGCGGTCTGTACCCGATCAACCACCTCGTCGTCGTCCGCGACGACGTGCTGCGCCGCCACCCCGACCTCGCGGGCGGCATCTTCGACGCGTTCGCGCGCGCGAAGCAACTCTACGTCGAGCGCCTGGACAACGGGGGGATCGCCGCCCCCACCGCGCACGACCGGATGTACCGCCAGGTGCTCGAGACCACCGGCGCCGACCCCCTCCCCTACGGCCTCGACGCCAACCGCGACGTGCTCGAGCAGCTCGTGCGCACGGCCGTCGACCAGAAGATCCTCACCAAGCCGGTGAAGCTGGAGAACCTGTTCGCCGCGGGCACCCACCGGCTCGAGGCCTGACCGACTCAGACCGCGCCGAGGAACTCCATCACCCGCGCGGCCGCCGTCTCCCGCGTCGGCCCCGCGGGCCCCGCGTCCCAGAACTGCGCGCGCGGCAGGCACTCCCGCAGGTAGTGCGCCGCCGACGGGGCGTGCGACTCGTCGTGCCCCGGCACGACCAGCGCCGGCACGTCCAGGCGCAGCAGGTCCTCCGGCTCCGGCCCCGGCACCGTGTCGCGGTCGAACAGCAGGCGCGCCGTACCCGTCACCACGAGCCCGTAGCTCGCGACGTCCTGCGCCACGTACGCGGCCGCGAAGGCCGGGTCGGTGCGGATCACGCTGTTCCACGGGCCCACCCGCGGATCGGCAGAGAAGCCCGCGTCGCTCGCCCGCACGAGCTCGGCCACGCCGTCGAGCCCGTGGGCCTGCACGTGGGCGAGGTGGCGGGCGAACCGGTCCTGCTGGCGCAGCCGGTAGCGCACCCCGCCCGCGGGCGAGAACAGCACCGTGGAGCGGACGCGGCCGGGTTGGGCCACCGCCATGGCCGCGGCGCTCGAGCAGCCGACGCAGGCGCCCACGAGGTGGGCCCGCTCGATGCCGAGGTGGTCGAGCAGGCCGACCGCCTGCGCCACGTAGCGGTCCCAGGTCAGCCGCTCCACCCGGCCGCCGGACCGGCCGGATTCGCGGCGGTCGAAGGTGATGCACGTGTAGCGGGTGGCCAGCTGTCCCAGCAGGTCGAGGCGGCGATGGATCCCGACCGTGCGCCAGCTCTCGAGTGTGGAGTCGAAGCCGCCGGGCGAGAACATCAGCAGCGGGGGCCCCGACCCCGTCACCTCGAAACGGGTGGGGATCCCGTCGGCCACCGCGGTGGGCACGCTCACCGCCCCCCGGGCAGCGGGCGGGCGCCGCGCACGTCGTCGACGTAGCGCGTGAGCACGTCGAGGGTGGTCCGCGCGACGTTCACGTAGGCCGCGGGCGGGTCCTCGTCCAGGCCCGAGGCGGCGTAGCCGATCGCGGCGTGCGCCATGCGCATCCGCCCGTCGAGCCACGGCCCGCCGCCGAAACCGCCCAGCACCGGCACGGTGGCCGCCTCCGCGACCGCCGCCCCGGCCACCGGGCCCGAGTTCGTGAAGTTCAGCAGCACCGCACCCGCCTCCTCCAGCCGCCGCGCCGTGGCGACCATCTCGCCGGTCAGCTCCGGCGGCACCCGGTCGGCGGCCGACGGCGTGGAGGAGTATTCGACGCCGTGGCGCAGGGCGGTCTGGGGCGTGATGCCGAACTGCGCGAACACGGGAATCCCGGCGCGGGTGATGGCCTCCACGGCGTCGAGGTGGTCGGCGGCGCCGTCGACCTTCACGAGGTCGGCACCCGCCTCCTTCACGAAGCGGATCGCCGCCCGCACGGCCTCCGCGGGGCCCTCCTGCACCGGGCCGAACGGGAGGTCGGCCGACACCAGCGCGCGGGACACGCCGCGGCGCACCGCGCGCGCCACGACGAGCATCTCGTCCACCGTGATCTCGAGCGGGCTCGCGTGGCCCCAGAGGTTCACGCCCACGGTGTCGCCCACCGAGACGATCTCCACGCCCGCGCGGTCGGCGATCAGCGCGATCTGGTGGTCTCACGCCACCACGCCGACGATCTTGCGACCCTCGGCCTTCATCCGGTGCAGGCCCCGCACCGTGATCCGCGGGCCCGCCCCCTCACGCACGGAGGGCCCTCAGCAGCTCGACCACGTCGTTCTCGTCCGCCCCCGGCAGCAGGACGCGGGCGTGCGGCCGCAGGGCGGCGACGGCCCGGTCTGCGGCATGGGTGTCGGCGCCGGCATCGGGACCCGCCACCACCAGGCCCGCCGTCATGATCCCGCGCTGCCCGCACGCCGTGCCGATGGCGTGCGCCCCGCCTGCCCCGCGGTCGTCCGTCGCGATCATGACGACGACGTCGGCGGCGACCAGCTCGTCGGCCAGGCCGGCCGGGCGGCCCTCGATCCGCCGCAGCACCACCGCTTCCCCGCCGGCCTCGCAGGCGTAGAACTGGGCGTTCGCCCACGGCAGCCGGGCCATGCGGCGGACGACCGCCACCGCGCCGTCGTCGAGCGCGACCACCCGCGGGGCCCGCGCGGGCGCGATCGGGCGTTGGATGCGGTGGCGGGCCTCGGCCGCCGTCGCCGCACGGGCGCAGCTGCTCGGCAGGGCCGGGTCGGCCCGGGACTCGACGGGAGCCATCAGACCGACGCGATCGGCACGCCGGGGCGCACCCGGACGTCGTCGCTGCAGGCGTCGAGGAACGACTCGGCGTCCGGGAGCACCACGGCGGCGGACCGGACGCGGTGGTGCGCCGGGTCCACGCCGGGCGGGGTCGTGCCGTGGTCGCGCAGCGCAACGGCGGCTTTGCGCAGCTTCTGGCGTGCCTTGATGATCCCGGCGTCGGCGGGCACGAGCCGCTCCCTGGTGCGGTCGGCGATGGGCCCCATGCTCTCCTGCAGGGACGCGTCCTGGATCGCGATGCCCTTCACCCCGGAGTAGTACTCCCCCGTCCGCTGCTTCTCGCGGTCCATCAGGTAGTCGTTGTCGCGGTTGGCGACCGGCCGGTAGGTGCCGGGGATGTTCTCGCTGTGCACCCCGTGCCCGTCGATCATGGCCTGGCGCTCCGCGGCGGACAGCGGGCGCACCGGGTGGTAGTCGAAGCTGTAGACCCAGCAGTTCTCGTCGTCGATCGGGATCCAGAAGTGCCCGTGGATCGGGTGGTCGCCGCGCGGGGGCACCATCGTGAACGACGGCATCACCCACGGCGTGATCCGCCAGTAGTAGGTGCCCTCCTCGGCGTTGCGCCGGGCGCCGACGAAGAGCCCGCCGTCGGAGTCGGCCACCTCGAAGAAGGGCTTGGTGTCCTTCTGGTTGTACTCGTTGCCCTTCGCGCCCTTGAAGAGCGGGTCGTTCTTGAGCCCGCCGGAGTGCAGGAACGTGACGTGGCTGGAGTCGATGCCGCCCTCGAACGCCTGCAGCCAGTTGCACTGCTGGAGGCGCTTGGACGTGTAGGTCTGCTCCGGGGGCACGAGCGCGAACTCGAACTCGGGCAGCGGCGGCCGCGTGGCCGGGTCGCCCATGTGGGTCCAGAGGATGTCGCCGATCTTCACCAGCGGGTAAGCCGTGAGCTTGACGTTGCGGCAGAAGCGGGAGTTGTCGGCCTCCGACGGCACCTCGACGCACTGGCCGGTGACGTCGTACTTCCACCCGTGGTACGGGCAGCGCAGCCCGCCCTCCTCGTTGCGCCCGAACCAGAGGGAGGCTCCGCGGTGCGCGCAGAACTCGTCGATCAGGCCGTAGCGGCCGGCGCTGTCACGGAAGGCGATGAGCCGCTCGGACAGCAGCTTGATCCGCACCGGGGCGCAGTCGTCCTCGGGCAGTTCCTCGGCCAGGCAGGCCGGTATCCAGTACTGCCGGTAGAGCTCCCCCATCGGCGTGCCCGGGCCGGTGCGGGTCAGCAGTTCGTTGATGTCCTGACGAAGCACGAGCAACTCCCCCTCCCCAAAGTGGACTAACCGTTATACCTACCGCATGGCGTCCCAGCTGGACAGGTGGCGAGGGCGGACACCACGAATCGTGACGTCCCAGCCCGCCGTGCCTCGATCGTGGAAAGTGGCCCGAGGCATACAATGCGTGAGTGACGACGCCGGGCACCTCTTCCCCCGCCCCGGACACCGACGTGGTGTCCAACAAGGGTGACCTGCTCAGCAGGGTCAGCGTCGGCCGGATCTCCGAGGTCATCGTCGACCAGATCCGCCTCCTCATCCGCTCCGGACAGCTCACTGCGGGTGACCGCCTTCCCAGCGAGCGCGAGCTCTGCGAACGGTTCGGCGTCAGCCGTGTCACTGTGCGTGAGGCCCTCCGGGTGCTGGAGGCCAACGGTCTCGTCGACATCCGGGTCGGTGCGCGGGGCGGCGCGTTCGTCACCGCGCCCAGCAGCCGCATGGTGGGCGAGGGCATCGCCGACCTGATCTCGCTGTCGAGCCTGTCCGCGCTCGAGGTCACCGAGGCGCGCATGGTCTTCGAGCTCGGCCTGGTGCCGGTGGCGTGCGAGCGCGCCACGGAGGAGGACATCGCGGCGCTCTACGAGATCTGCGACCGCGCCGACGCGGCCCTCGTCGGCGACGACTACCCGCTCACGCTCTCGGCCGAGTGGCACAGCCGGTTCGCCCGCTCCACCCACAACCGCGCCATCTCGCTGCTCGCCGAGTCACTCCACGACCCGATGATCCGCTCGCTCCAGGAGGCCCGCTCCAGCGTGCCCGACCACGGCCGCCGCGGCGTCCAGGAGCACCGCGCGCTGGTCGACGCCCTCGCCGCACGTGACGCCGAACGCGCCACCGAGCTCATGCGCGTCCACCTCTCCCGCACAGCCGAGCGGGTGTCCGGCCCGGACGACACCACCCGCTGAGATCCCGGGGGGCGCCCGCTACCCGTCCGCCCAGTCGTCGAGCCGGTGCAGGTCGGTGGGCATCAGGGTGGCGGAGCGGACGAGCTCGCGGATCAGCTGGTCGTCGAGCTGGTTGCCGAGGGACCGTCGACCTCCGAGGCGACGAGGCCGCGCACGCCCTGCCGGTGCGGCCGTTTGCGCACCTTCGCCACCCGGTGCTCCACGGTCTTCCCGCTCCACCCGCCGTCCGCGTCGAGCTGGGCCTCCAGATCGGCGGCCCCGCCACACCTCGCCCATCCCGCCTGCGCCGATCTCGGCCTCGAGCCGGTGGCGCCCGGCAACCACGTCACCACTCACCACGACGTCCCGCGCCCGGGTGGCCGTGGCGCAGCACGCGCTCGTTGTCCACACCCGGAAGAACGATCTCCGTCGCCGTCGGTCACCGGGGTGGGCGAGGTTGATCCCCGGAACGCGGTGCCGTAGAGATCCCCCGTGGTCCTCTCGACGCCGGCCCGGCTCCTGCGCCTGCTCAGCCTGCTGGAGAGCAGGCGCGAATGGGCGGGCACGGAGCTGGCCGAGCGCCTCGGCGTCACCGACCGCACGGTGCGCCGCGACATCGGCAGGCTGCGCGAGCTCGGCTACCCGGTGGAGGGCACCACGGGCACCGGGGGCGGCTACCGGCTCACCTCCGGCGACGACCTGCCCCCGCTCCTGCTCGACGACGACGAGGCCGTCGCGATCGCCGCGGGCCTGCTCGGCACGTCCCCCGACGCGGAGACGGCCGGGCGGGCGCTCGCGAAGCTCACCCAGGTGATGCCCGCCCGGCTGCGCCGCCGGGTCGCGGACGTGGGCGCGTCGGTGGTGTCCGTGCCCGACCACCGCGCCACCCGCATCGACCCTGGCGTGCTCGCGGTGCTGGCCGGCGCGGTGCGCGACCGCGAGATCGTGCGGTTCGCCTACCGCCGCCGCGACGGCACGACCGGCGACCGCCGGGTCGAACCGCACCACGTGGTGGCCACGTACGGCCTGTGGTACCTGGTGGCCTACGACACCGTCGCCGCCGACTGGCGCACCTTCCGGGTGGACCGCATCGACCGCCCCGAGTCCGTGCGGCTGCGGTTCACCCCGCGGACGTTGCCCGCAGGCGACCCCGCCGAGCACGTGCGCCGCACGATCACGGCCACGCCCTACCGCTACTCCCTGCGCGCCACCGTGCCGCTACCCGCGCAGGACGTGCGCGCCCGCCTGCCGATGTCGCTCTCCGCGCGCATCCAGCCGGCCGACCCGGGCACCTGCACGGTGCAGCTGGGCGCCGACTCCCTCGACCAGCTCGTGCGCGACGTCGTCGCACTCGGGCCGGGCACGCGGCTGGAGGCCTCCCCCGAGGTGCTCGACCACCTGCGCGAGATCGGGCGCTGGCTGCAGGCCTAGCGTTGGGGCATGACGATCCTCGTGACGGGGGCGACCGACGGGCTCGGCCGGTACGTGACCACCGAACTGGCGAAGGCCGGGCACCACGTGCTCGCGCACGGGCGCACCCCGGAGAAGCTGCGCGCCCTCCACGACGAGCTGGGCGTGGACACGGTGCGGGCCGACGTCCGCGAGCTGCGCCAGGTCGACCGGCTCGCCGACGAGGTGCTGGAACGGCTCGACCGCCTCGACGTGCTGGTCAACAACGTGGGCATCGGGCCGGGCGCCGACCAGTCGCGCCGCGAGGAGAGCGCCGACGGGATCGAGCTGCGCTTCGCGGTGAACCACCTCGCGGGCTACCACCTCACACGCAGGCTCCTGCCGCTGCTGGTGGCCTCCGCGCCGGCGCGGGTGGTGAACGTCGCCTCGGTGGGGCAGATGCCGATCGACTTCACCGACCCGCTGCTCGAACGCTCCTACAACGGGATGGACGCCTACCGGCAGAGCAAGCTCGCCCAGATCATGACCACCGTCGACCTGGCCGAGGAGCTGCGCGGCACCGGCGTCACGGTCAACGCGCTGCACCCGGCCACGCTCATGCCCACGTCGATGGTGGCCGAGGCGTGGCCCGGCGTGTCGATGAGCACGCTCGAGCAGGGCGGCGCCGCGACGCTGCGCCTGATCCTCGACGAGGGCCTGGCCACCACCACCGGCCGGTACTTCGACAGCACCACGCCCGACCCGGTCGAACCGAACCCGCAGGCGGGCGACCCGGACGCCCGCAGGCAGCTGCGGGAGCTGTCGGACCGGCTGGTGCGGTCCGCGCTCGACCACGCCGCGCGA
Organism: Pseudonocardia zijingensis; assembly: GCF_042657305.1. Classification (NCBI taxonomy): domain Bacteria; kingdom Bacillati; phylum Actinomycetota; class Actinomycetes; order Pseudonocardiales; family Pseudonocardiaceae; genus Pseudonocardia; species Pseudonocardia zijingensis. Next base: position 40,225 of record NZ_JBHSKO010000015.1, read on the forward strand.
TGACGGCTCCGGTCCACGGTCCGGGAGGCGGCATCGCCGGCTCCGCGTTCAGCCATGATCACAGAGTTGGCGCACCCGGGTCGAAAACGCCCGGGAATGCGCCGAAGCCGTGATCACGCCCTCGTCGCGGGACCTCCTGGCGGCGGCGCGCATCGTGCGGGGCCGCCCCTCCCAGGTCAAGGGCGCCTCCGGCGTCGCTCCGCGATCGCTTCGCGCCCCTCGACCTGCGAGCCTCTGCGACCCTACGGGCAGGCTTCGCGGGCAGGCCAGGGGCCTGCCCCGTTGGCGCGCGGCGCCACCAGGAGGCCGCCTCCCCTGGAGACGACTGCTCGCGGCCGGGCCTCCGCGCCGATCAGGGGCCAAACGGCGGATCTGACGGCGATCAAGGGGAAATGGTCGCTCTTGAAGATCATCTAGCGGCCATTTTCCCTTGATCGACGCCCCCACAGCGCAACCTGGGCCCAAGATCGGAGAGTTGGCGCATTCCCGGGTCGATTTCGCCCGGGATTGCGCCAAACCCGTGATCATGGCCGCGGAACCGGTCGGAGGTGGCGTCGCGCGCCGACCGGGCAGGCCCCGGCCTGCCCACGTGAATGCCCGGGAGGGGCCGCAGAGGCTCACGGGTCAAGGGTCCGCGCAGCGGATCGCGCAGGCGCCTTGAGGCATGAGGAGCGGCCCCGCACGATGCGCGGCGCCGCCGGAGGCCTCCGGCCCGGTCCGAGGCCACACAGCGACCGGCGCCCGGTCGTGTCCGGCGCCTCCTCGTCCAGGAACGTCATGGCAGCCATCCGCGCGCCGCGACCTGCGGCCGCTCACACACCGGTCATAACGCCGACACACCGACTGCAACCGATGTGTGAGCACGCGAGGTGGTGTGCGAGCCCCGCCGCCGCCTGCTTTGGGGCGCCCACACATCGGTCATTGCGCCGACACACCGGTTGCAGTCGGTGTGTGAGCACGCGAGGTGGTGTGCGAACTCCGGGTGGTCGTTCGGCCCGGTCCCCCGACCGGGTCCGGCGCGTCGCCTGGCGAGTTCGCAGAGCTTGGCTACCTTGCGCCTCGAAGTAGTTACACAGAGTGAAGGGAACGACGATGGCGGGCAAGTTCGAGGTGTACAAGGACCGCGCCGGCAAGTACCGCTTCCGGCTCAAGGCCTCCAACGGTCAGGTCGTGGCCACGGGCGAAGCCTACGAGACGAAGTCGTCGGCGCTGAAGGGCTGCGAGTCGGTGCAGAAGGCGGCCGACGGCGCCCAGATCGTGGAGACCGACTCCTGATCGGCGCCGCCCGGCGGCGGGGTCACGCGGGTTCGCCCGTGTTGAGGCGGGACAGGGCGGTGCGCGCGGCGTTCTCGATGTGGCGGGCGCACGCGGCGGCCGCCGCGTCGGCGTCGCCCGCCTGGACGGCGTCGACCACGGCCCTCAGCTCGGCCGCGGCCTCCTCGGGGCGGCCCGGCACGGACAGCGACGTGGCCCGCAACAGCCGCACGCGGGCCTGCAGCCCGGCCACCGTCTGCTGCAGCGGCGCGCTGCCGGAGCCGGTGAACAGCACCTCGTAGAAGCGGTCCTTGGCCTGCAGCTGCTCCTGCGGGGCCGACCGCGCGGTGCGCTCGATCTCGTCGACGGCCGCGACCAGCGCCTCCACGTGCTCCGGTGCGGCGCGCTGCACGAACCGCCGCACCGCGAGCGCCTCCAGCGAGGCGCGCATCTCGTAGAGGTCGGCGGCGTCGTCCGGCGTGAGGGCCGTGACGACCGCGCCCCGCTGCGGAACGACCGTGACCAGGCCCTCGACCGCGAGCTGGCGCAGCACCTCCCGCACCGTGGGGCGGGAGATGCCCAGCTGCTCCACCAGCTCGCGCTCGACGAGCCGCTGGCCGGGCTGGAGCCGGAAACCGAGGATGGCGTCGCGGACAAGCGTGACCACCTGCTCGCGCAGCGGCGCGGCAACCCGGCCGACCTGGTCGGCCGACCAGGTCGGGTCAGCCATCCCCGTCCACCGCCGCGAGCTCGCCGAGCACCTTCTCGGCCACCCGGAACGACTCCAGCGCCGCGGGGACCCCGCAGTAGATCGCGGCCTGCAGGAGGGCCTCCTGGATCTCCTCCTCGGTGGCGCCGTTGGTGATCGCCCCGCGCACGTGCACGCCCAGCTCGTGGTTGCGGCCCAGCGCCGTGAGCATCACGAGGTTGAGCAGGCTGCGGGTGCGCCGGTCCAGGCCGGGCCGGCCCCACACGTCGCCCCAGCAGGCGCGGGTGACGAACTCCTGCACCGGGCGCGAGAACTCGCTCACCGCGGCCAGCGAACGCTCGACGTGGGCCTCGCCCAGCACCGCCTTGCGGATGGACAGGCCGGTCTCATACCGATCGTCGGTCATGACAACACCCCCCGGTACTCCTCTTCGGTGACCTCGTCCAGCCACACGGTCGGCCCGAGCGACACGGCGAGGTGCGTCATGATCGTGTCAGGTGTGCCACCGTGCCAGTGTCGCTCCCCCGGCGGCACCCACACCACGTCACCCGCCCGGATCTCCTGCGGCTGCTCGCCGTACGGGCACACCCAGCCGCGCCCGGCCGTGACCACGAGGATCTGGCCTGCGGTGTGGTGGTGCCAGTACGTGCGGGCCCCCGGCGTGAACGTCACCGAGTTGATCGTGTTGCCCTCGGGGGTGGTGGGCAGCACCGGGTCGCCCCACACCGTTCCGGTGAAGGTCTCGGTGCGGTTCTGGGTCGGGGTGGTCTCGGGGGCCCGGCCCCGGACGATCTGCACTGAGCGCTATCCCTCCGTCGTGTCGTGCACGCGGACCCCGCCGGCCACGTCGCCGATGGCGTCCACGACACGATTGCTGATCTGGTCTCCGTAGCCGAGATTCTCGGCCAGACCGAAGCTTGCAAGAGGCCCCGACGCGTTGAGGGCAGGCACGCCGAGGCGGCCCGCGAGCTCGACGTAGAGGGCGATGTCCTTCGTCATCAGCCTGCCGGTGAGCCCGCCCTCCAGGTAGTCGCCGCGGACGATGTGCGGGAACCGGTTGAGGCTGGCGAAGCTCACGCCGCTGCTGGAGTTGATGACCTCGAGCAGCTGGACGAGGTCGAGCCCCGCCTTCTTGCCCGCCACCATCACCTCGGCGGTGGCGGCGAGGGTGACGCCGTTGAGGAAGTTGTTGAGCAGCTTGGCGGTGTGGCCCGCGCCGGAGGCCCCCATGTGGTGCACGTGGGCGGCGATCGGCTCGAACACCCAGGCGAGCTCCTCGAGCGCCCCGGCGTCGCCGCCGGTCATGATCGTGAGCGTGCCCTTCTCCGCCGCCGCGGCACCCCCGGAGATGCCGGCGTCGAGGTAGCGGACGCCGACGGCCGCGGCCTCGGCGTGCAACGCGGTGGTGGAGGCCGGGGCGGCCGTGGACAGGTCGACGATCGTGGACCCCGCCTCGGCGGCGGCCAGCAGGCCGTCCGGGCCACGCACGACCGGTTCCACCACGTGGCTGTCGGGCAGCGACATCAGCAGCACCCGCGCCTGCCGGGCCACGTCGGCCGGGTTCTGCGCCGGGCGGGCGCCGCACTCCTGCACGGCGCCGGGCCGCGGGTCGAACCCGACCACCTCGATGCCGGCGTCGACCAGCCGCCTGGCCATCCGCCCGCCCATGTTGCCCAGGCCGACGAACCCGACGGTCCGCTCCTGCGTGCCGGTCATCCCTGCTCCTTCCCGCTCAACCGCACCACGTGCTCGCCGAGGCCGGCAGGCAACCCGTCGACCCGGTCGGGGAACCGGCGCCGCACCTCGGCGTCGTGGCCCGCGACGACGGCGCTGCCCGGCTCCTCCCCCATCTCGCGCACCACGTCGAAGCCGCGGTACATGCCGGGAAGGTCGGCCACCACGAAGAACGGGCGGTCGCGTTCGATCTCTTCGTAGAAGTGCACGGCGTCGGCCGCCAGCACCACGGTGCCGCCGCCCTCGCCCGCCACCCGGGCCACCATCTGGCCGGGCGTGTGCCCGCCCACCACCACCAGCTCGACGCCGGGTGCGAGGTCGAGGGTGTCGTCCACCAGCCGCAGCCGCCCCTGCGCGCCGGCCTCCGCGAGCCGCGCCAGCTCGGTGGGTTCGGTGGAGTGGGCGAGCTGGTAGCGGCCCGCGTAGGGGCCGGTCCAGAACTCGTACTCGCGGCGGGCGACGACGATCTCCGCCTGCGGGAAGCGGTGCAGGTTGCCGATGTGGTCGTAGTGGGCGTGGCTGACCACGACCTGGTCGACGGCGGCGGCGTCGACCCCCAGCCCGGCGAGAGCCTCGACCGGGTCGACCACCGTCTGCCGCCCGCGGCGCGCGCCCGGCTCGGCGCCGAACCCGCAGTCGACCAGCAGCGTGCGACCGGCGCCCCGCACCAGCCAGAAGTAGTAGTCCATCTCGAAGGACTCGTCGGGCTCGCCGTACAGGTGGAAGTTGAGGTAGCTCTCCGCCTTGGTGGCGGTGCGCGTGCCGTAGCGCACGGCGAGCACCTCGTACTCCGTCATCCGGCCTCCTGCCCTCGATATGTGAACTGACAGTCAGGCTGTCAGACAATCTTGCCCGGGGCAAGCGCCGCTTCGGCGCACCGGCCGACCGTTCCCCCACCCGGGTGCGATCGGCGTGAACCGCGAACCGCCGCTGCACGTGCGTGCCTGTGACCCGACGCGGCACGAGATCAGAGGGACGTGATGGTGAGACACGGTACTGGGGACCACCGTGCCGGCGAGGACGGTGGGACGACGGTCGACTTCGGCGTGCCGTGCAACCCCCACTTCCCGACGCCGGAGATGTTCGCGCAGCTCGCCGCGGGCCTGGAGGGTGCGCTGAAAAGGCAGCCAGGCGACGCCGCCGCGGTCACCGCGCAGCTGGCGCGGGCCCTGCGGCTCAACCCCGCCACCGTCGTCGTGGCGAACGGCTCGACGGAGCTGGTGACGTGGCTGGACCAGCTGTGGGTGACGGAGAGCGTCGCGGTGCCGGTGCCCACGGCGAGCCGGTGGATCGACCGGCCGATGGACAGCGGCAAGCGGGTGGACCTGTTCCCGCTGCGGGAACAGGACGCGTTCGAGCTCGACGTCGACCGCTACCTCGCGTTCATCCGCGCCCGCGGGTCACGCGCCGCGGTGCTGCGCAACCCGAACGACCCGGACGGCGGGTACGTCCCGCGCCGGGAGGTGCTCCGGTTCCTCGACGAGCTCGCCGACCTCGACCTCGTGGTCGTCGACGAGACGTCGATCGAGGTGGTCGACACCGAGCACAATCCCTCCGTGGCGGCGGAGGCGGCGCTGCGACCGAACGTCGCCGTGGTCGCGAGCCCGGGCACGAGCCTCGGCCTGCCCGGTGCCCGGTTCGGCTACCTGGTCGCCAACCCGGCCCTCGCCGCCACCGTGCGAAGGGCGCTCCCGCGGTGGAACGTCAACGGGCTCGCCGAGGCGCTCCTCGGCCTGCTCGCGCAGCACCGGCCCGCGTACCGGGAGAGCCTGCGGCTGGTGGCGCGCGACCGGTTCGCGATGGGCGTGGAGCTCGCGCGGATCCCCGAGCTCGGCGTCTACTCCTCGCAGGCCGACGTCCTGCTGGTGCGCCTCGCCGACGACGTCGACGGCGCCGAGCTGCGCGAACACCTCTGGTCGCGCCACGGCGTCCTCGTGCACGACTGCGCCGACCAGCTGGGCCTGAGCAGCCAGTTCCTGCGCCTCGTGGTGCGACCTGCGCCCGACGTCGCCCGGCTCACCGAGGGCATCCGCACCTTCCTGCTCGCCCGGCGGCCGCGCCGCGAGCGCCGCGACCCCGCCTCCGCGCAGCTGTCCGCCATCCCCCGGCCACGCCCCCGCCCGGACCTGCGCCCGTCATCCCGCTAGCAGCTACACCTGTTCCGGGCCGAGGGCGCCGACCTGGAGCGGGCCGCTGCGCCGGTAGGTGCTCATCGCCACGCCGGGGGGCGTGGTCACCGTCCCCACGAGCTCCAGCGCGCCCGGGCCCGTGCCCTCGCCGAACAGCCGCTTCCCCGGCCCGACGAGCACCGGGAACACCACGAGCACGAACTCGTCGACGAGGTCGTGGCGCAGGAGCGTCTGGATGAGCGTGCCGCTGCCGGAGACGTGGATCTCGCCGCCGGGCTGCTCCTTGAGCTTCGCGACCTCCTCGGCGACGTCGCCGGACAGCACGGTGGTGTTCGCCCAATCGGGCCGCTCCAGCGTGCGCGAGACGACGTACTTCGGCATCCGGTTGAGCTTGGCCGCGATCGGGTCCTCGTCGCCGACCAGCGGCCAGGCCGCCGCGAACCCCTCGTAGGTGCGGCGCCCCAGCAGGAGCGCGTCGGACCGTTCGGTGAGCTCGACCATCCGCTGCCCGAGCTCGTCGTCGAACAGCGGCACCGTCCACCCGCCGTTGGTGAACCCGCCGTCGGTGTCCTCGTCCGGCGCGCCCGGCGCCTGCACCACCCCGTCCAGCGTCACGAACGTCCCGACCACCAGCTTGCGCACCTCGCGCCCCCTCCACTCGATCTCCGGCAGCGGAACGCTAGAGGCGCAGGCGCGGTCAGGTCTTGTACAGGAGCGACAGGGGCTCGTCCCCGGCGCCGGTGCGCAGCGACGTGGCGGTGCGTCCGATGAACCGGCTCAGCGAGCGGGCCAGGTGTGGCTGGTCGTAGTACCCGAGCCCGTGCACCACGTCGGCGATCGCGACGCCGTGGCGCAGCAGCACCGCGGCGTGCCGGGCCCGCTCGATCTGGCGCACCGTGCCGGGGGTGAGCCCGGTGGATGCCACGAATCGCCGCTGGACGCTGCGGGGCGACAGGTCGGGCTGCGCACCGCGCACCACGTCCGCCACCAGCGGGTCGCGGGCCAGCACGCCTTCGCGCACGAGCCGCCCGACGAACTCCTCGGCGTCGTCCCAGCCGGGGCGGTGCCACGCGGAGCCGTCCAGCCAGAAGGACCGGCGCGTGACGACGGGGAGCTCGGCGCTCCCGTCGACGAGCCCGCCCACCGGCAGGCGCGGCATCGTGGCGCCGAGGGCGAAGTCGATGCCGAAGAACGTGGCGTCCTCGGGCACGGGCGCACCGGCCGCCCGTGACCCCGGGCCCTGCACGGCACCGAACGCCCGGCTCGCCTGCTCCCAGAGGACGAGGCTCCAGCGCGGGGAGGCGACCGCCGTCATCGTCGCGACGTCCGTGCTGCGGCTGCGCCACACGCCCTCGACCCAGGGCGAGGGCGAGCTGCGGTACTCGATGTCCAGAGCCATCGCGTCGGATTATGGCCGGTAATGCGGTTGCCGGGCGCGGCTACCGTCGTGCTGTCCAGTTCCCGGCGAACCCGAAGGCAGCACCGTGGCCAAGGCCGTACTCACCCCGCAGGCGGAGAACTTCCCCGCCTGGTACCAGGACGTCGTCGCTCGAGCCGAACTGGCCGAGAACGGTCCGGCGCGGGGGACCATGGTCATCCGACCGTGGGGGTACGCGATCTGGGAACTCATGCAGGCCGACATGGACCGGCGGATCAAGGCGACGGGGGCCCAGAACGTCGCCTTCCCGATGTTCATCCCCATGAGCTTCCTGGAGAAGGAGAAGGAGCACGTCGAGGGCTTCTCCCCCGAGCTCGCGGTGGTCACCCACGGCGGCGGGCAGGAGCTCACCGAGCCGCTGGTGGTGCGCCCCACCTCCGAGACCGTGATCAACCACTACTTCGCGCGGTGGGTGCAGTCGCACCGCGACCTGCCGATGATGCTCAACCTCTGGAACAACGTGGTGCGCTGGGAACTGCGGCCGCGGCTGTTCCTGCGCACCACCGAGTTCCTCTGGCAGGAGGGCCACACGGTGCACCCCACGTATGCGGAGGCGGTGGAGGAGACCGCACGCATGCTGGAGGTGTACCGGCGGTTCATGGCGGAGACGCTCGCGATCTCGGTCGTGGTCGGCGAGAAGTCGCCCGGCGAACGGTTCGCGGGCGCCGATCACACGTTCACCTGCGAGGCGCTCATGCGCGACGGCAAGGCGCTGCAGATGGGCACGAGCCACAACCTCGGCCACAATTTCGCGCGGGCGTTCGACATCCGCTACCTCGACGCCGACGGCGAGCGCCGCCACGCCGCCACCACGTCCTGGGGCACGTCCACGCGCATGATCGGCGGGATGATCATGGTGCACGGCGACGACCACGGGTTGCGGCTGCCCCCGGCGATCGCGCCGCACCAGGTGGTGGTGCTCCAGCTCGGCGACGAGGACGAGGTCGCGGCGGCCGCCGGGCGCATCGCGGCGGAGCTGCGCGGGGCCGGCGTGCGCGTGCACGTCGACGCCCGCACCCACACCTCGTTCGGGCGCCGGTCGGTCGACTGGGAGCTCAAGGGGGTGCCGGTGCGGATCGAGCTGGGGGCACGGGAGCTGGCCGCGGGCCGGGCCACGATCGTGCGCCGCGACGACCGCAGCCGTACCGGCGCTCCGCTGGACGGGGCCGCCCGCGCCGCGGCCGGCCTGCTCGACGAGATCCAGGCGGCGCTGCTCGCGCAGTCCCGCGCGTTCCGGGAGGAGCACACGCACCCCGTCACCGACCTCGCCGCGCTCACCGACGGGGTGAGGCGCGGCGGGCTGTTCCGCGCGGCGTGGTCGGGCGCGGAGGGGTCGGAGGAGGCGCTCGGCGCGGCCACGGGCGCCACGATCCGCTGCATCGTCGACGACGACCCGCCCGCCCCGGCGTGCGTGGTGACCGGTGAGCCGGCGCGGTACACCGTGCTCATCGGGCGTGCCTACTGAGCGAGTACGACGCATGACGTAAGGGCGCCCAGGCATGCGTCGATCGCTCCGCGCCCGCGGCCTCTCTAGCGTCGCTTCCGGGAATCGCCTGGTCAGCGACGACAGGAGGGCCATGCGCACGAAGGCAGCCATCATCCGGGAGACCGGCAAGCCGTGGGAGCTGGTCGACCTCGAGCTCGACGAGCCCCGCGCGGGCGAGGTCCGGATCAAGTTCGCCGCCTCCGGGATGTGCCACTCCGACGAGCACCTGCGCACCGGTGACTCCCGGTGCCGGCTGCCGATCGTCGGCGGGCACGAGGGCGCGGGCGTGGTGGAGGCCGTGGGCCCGGACGTCACGCGGGTGCGGCCGGGCGACCACGTCGTGTGCTCGTTCATCCCGGCGTGCGGCACCTGCCGCTACTGCTCCACGGGCCGGCAGAACCTCTGCGACCAGGGCGCCCAGATGGTCACCGGGATGCTCGGCGACGGCACGTTCCGCTTTCACGACGAGTGGGGAGAGGACCTCGGCGGCTTCTGCATGCTCGGCACGTTCTCGCAGCGCGCGGTCGTGTCGCAGGCATCCTGCGTGAAGATCGACGACGACATCCCGTTCGAGGTCGCGGCGCTCACCGGGTGCGGGGTGCCCACCGGCTGGGGCACGTCCGTGTACGCCGCGGGCGTGCGGGCCAACGACACCGTGGTGATCTTCGGGGTCGGCGGGGTCGGCGCCAACGCCGTGCAGGGCGCGCTCCACGCGGGCGCGCGCAACATCGTGGCGGTCGACCCGGTGGCGTTCAAGCGCGAGAAGGCGCTGGAGTTCGGCGCCACCCACGCCTTCGCCGACGCCGCGCAGGCCCACGAGGCCGTCGTCGACATGACCCGCGGCCAGCTGGCCGACCACGCCATCTGCACCGTCGGGGTGCTCAGCGCCGAGGTGGTGTCGCAGGCGGCCGCGATCGTCGGGAAGGGCGCGCAGGTCACCGTCACCTCGGTGGGCCGCAGCTCCGAGGTGCAGGTGCAGCTCGCCGCCAACGGGATGCTGGTGGGCTACCAGCGCCGCATCCAGGGCCACGTCTTCGGCATGTGCAACCCGCTGCTGGACATCCCGCGGCTGCTCGACCTGTACCGCGCGGGGCGGCTCAAGCTCGACGAGCTGATCACCCGCCGCTACTCCCTCGACGAGATCAACCAGGGCTACCAGGACCTCGACGAGGGCCGGATCCTGCGCGGCGTCGTCCTCCACGAGGACTGAGCCGGTGACCGTCGACAGCACGGCACAGCCGCCGCTCCACGACGACGAGCGGCTGCGGACGCAACGGCGCCGGGTGCTGGTGTCCGGCACGATCGGCACCACGATCGAGTACTTCGACTTCCTGCTGTTCGGGCTGATCGCGCCCGTGGTGTTCAACCAGCTCTTCTTCCCCGACGCCGACCCGCTCGTGGGCACGATCGCGGTGCTCGCGACGTTCGCCGTCGGGTACGTGGCGCGCCCGCTGGGCGGGCTGGTGTTCGGGCACTTCGGCGACCGCATCGGGCGCAAGCCGATCATGTTCGTGACGCTGGTGCTGATGGGTGCCGCCACCACCGGGATCGGCCTGCTGCCCACCTACGCCGCCATCGGCGTGGCGGCGCCGGTTCTGCTCACGCTCCTGCGGTGCGTGCAGGGCTTCGCCCTCGGCGGCGAGACCGTCGGCGCCACGATCATGGCCACGGAGAGCGCGCCGCGGGGCAAGCGCGGTGGCTACGCGGGCACGATCCAGATCGGCGGGGCGCTCGGCTCGGTGCTGGCCTCGCTCGCGGCCGCGCTCGTCGCGAGCATGCCCACCGAGGAGGCGATCGCCTGGGGCTGGCGGGTGCCGTTCCTGCTCAGCGCCGTGCTCGTGGTGGTCGGCGTGTACGTGCGCACGCGGATCGACGAATCGCCGGTGTTCACTGATGCGGCGCGGACGGCCCCGCCGAAGGCGCCGCTGCTCGTGGCGCTGCGCGAGGAGCCGAAGGCGTGCCTCACCGTGTTCCTCTGCGTGATCACCGAGACCAGCATGCTGCAGCTGTTCTCGGTGTACGCGCTGGTCTACGGGGGATCGCAGCTCGGGATACCGACGTCGGTGATGCTGAACGGCCTGCTGATCGGCAACATCGTGGGCATCGCGATGAACCCGCTGTTCGGCCGGCTGTCCGACTTCGTCGGCCGCCGCCTGCTGATCGCGGTCTCGCTGGTGCTCGGCGCGCTCTACACGGCATTCGTGTACTTCCCGCTGCTGGCCACCGGCGACACCGTCCTCGTCGTCGTGGCGGTGGCGATCCCGCCCGCCCTCATCCAGACCATGATCTTCGCCACCGAGGCCAGCTTCTTCGCGGAGCTGTTCCGCGGGGCCGCGCGCCGGTTCTCCGGGCTCGCGGTGAGCCGCCAGGTGGGCGGTGTGGTCGGCGGGCTGTTCCCGCTGATCGCGGCGTCGCTGTACGCGGCCGCCGGGTCGGTGTGGGCGGTGGTCGGCTACTACGCGGCGATCTCGGCGATCTCCCTGGTCGCGGTGCTCGCGGCCCGGGAGACGCACCGGGAGGAACTCACCTGAGGGCCGGGTGGTAGACGAGAGGTCATGTCTGGAGGTGCGGTCCGGTACGCGGCGATCGGTGACAGCTTCACGGAGGGGGTCGGCGACGAGCTCGGGGACGGGGTGGTCCGCGGGTGGGCCGACCGGGTGGCCGCCGGTCTCGCGGCCACCCACGGCGACGTGCGGTACGCCAACCTCGCGGTGCGCGGGCGCCTGCTGGCGCCGATCGTCACCGAGCAGCTCGACGCGGCGCTGTCCCTCGATCCGCCCCCGACCCTGATCACGCTCAACGGTGGCGGCAACGACATGCTGCGCCCCGGCGTGGACGTGGCGAAGCTCGTGGCCCTCACCGAGCGGGCGGTCCGCCGCTGCGCGGACGCCGGTGTGCGGCTGGTGCTGATCAGCGGGGCCGACCCTTCGGACCGGCTCCCCTTCGGGCGGACGATCCACCGCCGCGCCGCGCAGCTCACCGCGGGCGTCGCGGCGCTGGCCGCCGCCCACGGGGTGGAGTTCGTCGACGTCTTCAACGACACCGAGATCCGCCGCCCCGGATACTGGTCGCCCGACCGGCTGCACCTGGGCAGCGCCGGCCACCAGCGCGCGGCCGAGCTCGTGCTGGCGGGCCTCGGCGAGGGGCCGGCGGCCCAGGAGGCGGGCGCGGACTCGCCCGCGGCACGCGGGTTGCTCGCCGAGGCCCGGTACTACCGCGAGCACGTGCTGCCGTGGGTCGGGCGCCGCCTGCGGCGCCGTTCCTCCGGCGACGACCGCACCGCGAAGCACGCCACGTGGATCTCCGTGCAGGCCGTCGACCGCACGGCGCGGTAGGGCGCAACGGGTGACCGTCCATCGACCTGCGGTCACCACCCGTTCGGTAGCTGGTCGGCGGTCGGGCACGGGCGTAGCTTTCGGCGGCCCTCCGACGACCAGCGCAGATCCGGGAGGAGTACGCCATGGCCGGGTTCATCCAGATCATCGAGATGCACACGTCGCGCATGGACGAGGTCGAAGCGCTCGGGAAGGAGATCCGCGCCCGGCTCGACGACGGCCGCCCGTCCAGCCCCCTGCGGGGCACGATCGCCGCCGATCGCGACCGCCCCGGCGTCTATTTCAACCTTGTGGAGTTCGCGTCGTACGAGGCCGCTATGGAGAACTCCAGCCGGCCCGAGACCGGGGAGTTCGCGGCGCGCCTCGGCAAGCTCTGCGACGAGCCGCCGAAGTTCTACAACCTCGACGTGCGCGAGGTGTGGGAGCCGCAGTCGCAGCGCTGATCACAACTCAGCCGGCGTGGGCGGCGGGAGCCCCGCCCACGAGGGTGACGTGCCTCGGGGCGCGAAAGAGGTGGTCGAAGACCCGGAAGCGGTCGAAGGCCATGGCGTGGTCGCGCCCGCGCAACTCCATGCCGCGCCGCTCTTGCTCGGACATCTCCAGCACCACCCCGTCCAGCGCCGCCCGCAGGCCCGCGACGTCGCCCGCCTCGACGATCACGGCGGTGTCGCCGACGGCCTCGCCGGTGCCGCCGGTCAGCGTGGTGATCACCGGGCCGCCCCCGGCGAGCTGCTTCTCGGCGAGGGCGATGCCGAACGTCTCCACGAAGTCGGGCTCGGGCTTGGTGGGCAGGGCGTAGGCGGCGCATCCGCGCATCAGCAGCGGCTTCTCGTCGTCGTCGACGTCGGTGAGGAAGACGACGCGCTCGTCGTCGCCCGCGAGCGCGCGGATCTCGGGCAACGCGGGCCCGGTGCCCGCGACGACGAGCCGCACCCGCTCGCGCGCCCGGGACGCCGCGTAGGCGGCCACCAGGTCGTGGATGCCCTTTGCCCGGGTCACGCGCGAGAGGAACAGCACGTAGCCGTCGCGCTCGAGCCCGCGCCGGGCCAGCGCGGCGTCCACCGCCGCCGGGTCGAGATCCAGGTAGGCGGCGGTGTCGATCGGCGGGTAGCTGATCGTGACGCGGTCGCGGCACGCCACCGCGAACCGCGTGCCGCAGTGGGCGTCGACCGCCTCCGCGGCGAGGATGATCTGCTCGCGCGTGTACTCCGACACCGCGAGCACCTCGTCGTGGGCGAGGTAGGTCGTGAAGACGGCCGCGGCCGCGCCGAACCGCCCCTCCCGCAGGCAGGACCGGATCACGTTGGTGACGTCGGAGCCCACGGCCTTGGCCATCGTGTGCACGTCGGCGGGGAAGCCCGCCGCGCGGGCGGCGGCCACGGCGTCGACCACGACGTTCGCGTGCGGTGACAGGTACATCGACAGGCACGTGGTGGGGATCGGCTCGGCGAGCAGCTCGACCAGCCGCCCGGTGAGCCCGGCCAGGTAGCGCCCGTCCGGCACCCGGTAGTCACCGACGGGCTCGGGGCGCTCCACGGCGATGCCCGCGGTATAGGGCTGCAGGCGGTCCAGCGGCTTCAGCGGCAGCCCGGCGGCCTGCAGCGCGGCCACCGGCCACGTGAGGAGCCGGACGTCGGTGAAGCCGCGGCGCAGCGCCACCTCGGCCAGGTTGCGGGCCTCCCCGGAATGACCGCAGATCACCGGATCGGCCCGGACGACGATCACGAGTCGGCGTTCGCCCATGACCGGTCACCTCCCGTGCGGGTCGGACAGCGACGGTGGCCGGATCGCGCTCCCCCACGGAGACGGCTCCGGCCCCAGCTCCAGGTGCAGCACGCCGCCCGCGTGCACGTCGGCCGCGTCGAGGTGGGTGGCCTCGAGGGGCTCGCCGTTCAGCCATGCGGCCTGGACGTACTGCGTGGGTGGCGTCCGCTCCACCCCGTCCGCGCCGACGGGGTGGTCGCGGTGCCCGCTCGTCTCGATCACGAACTCGCCCCCCGCCACCTGCAGGGCGGCGCGGGCGAAGGCGGGTGCGTTGACCAGGAACAGGCTCTGACCGGCGATCGGGAACAGGCCCAGCGACGCCCAGACGTACCAGGAGCTGAGGCCGCCCGAGTCGTCGTTGCCCGGCAGGCCGCCGGGCCCGGTACCGAACTGCCAGGTCAGAGCGGCGTGCACGATCTCGGCCGTGCGGTCGGGGCGCCCGGCGTAGTGGTAGGCCCACGGCGCTTCCATGTCGGGCTCGTTGTTGAGGCCCTCGAAGCGGTTGAGCGCGTACCCGGCGGCCATCTCCTCGGGCGTGGGCCGCGGCCCGGGTTGCGTCACGGGATCCGCGCCGAAGCCGAAGAAGGCGTCGAGGACGTCGAGGAACGCCGCGTCACCGCCGGCGAGCGCGATGCGCGCCCGCATGTCGTGCACGAGCCGGAACGAGTAGTTCCACTTGCCGCCCTCGTAGAACTCCGAGTCGCGCAGCAGCCCCGTGGCCGGGTCGAACGCGTTGACCCACCAGCGGCTGCGCGCCTGGAGCTCGTCGGCGAGGCGCTTGTCGCCCAGGGCCTGCGCGACCGTGGCCGTGCAGTGGTGGCCGTAGGCGAGGTCGAGGGTGTGCGTGACGGGGTGCACGAACCCGTGCTCGAAGAAGTCCTCCCCGTAGAGCCGGCGCAGGTCGTCGGCCATGTGCACCAGCGCCCAGCTCCAGTCGATACCGGGCAGCGCGAGCGCGTGCGCGTCGGCCAGCGCCGTGTGGGCGAGCGCGCTGGCCTGGCGGAAGAAGCGGTCCGCACCCCGGGCCATCCGGTAGCCGATCGGGAAGTTGCCCTCCTCCTCGCAGACCCGGATCAGCGACTCGAGCAGGTCGGTGGCACGGGTCGGCGCGATCGTCATCAACAGGGGGATCTGGGTCTTGTAGAGGTCCCACATCGTGCAGATGTCGAACGCGAACGGCCCCGACGCCGGCCAGAACGGGCTCTCGTCGTCGGCGAAGCAGGGCTTGATCAGCGAGTGGTAGAGCGCCGTGGCCATCACCTGCCGCCGGGCCGTGGTGCCGCCCTCCACCCGGACGCGGCCGATGTGCTCGGCCCAGCGCTCGCGCGTGCGGGCCCGGACCGCGTCGAAGACCGGATCGGCGCCCGCGCACTCGCGTTCCAGGTTCTCGCGCGCCTGCTCGCAGCCGCGCAGCGAGAACCCCAGGCGCACCTCGACCACGTCGCCCGCCCGCACCGGACCCATGAACAGCAGGCCGAACGGTCGCAGGGTGGTCTGGCGGATGCTGTCGAAGTCGAGCCGGGTGCCGCCCTCGATCAGCCGGCGGTCGTGCCAGAGCATCTGGCGCCACCCGGGCCCGTGCACTTCGATGTGCACCGAGAGCGGCACGCCCTCCAGCACCACGGTGCCCTGCGCGCGTCCGTACCCCGTGCTCTCCACGTGGGCCCGCAGCGGCACCGTGCGGCCCAGCTCGATGGCCAGCCCGCCGCACGACAGGTCCACCACCACGCGGGCGCTGCGGCTCTCCGGGAAGGTGTAGCGGTGCACGGCGACCTTCTCGCCGACCGTGATCTCGCAGTGGATCCCGGTGTCCAGGGTGGTGGCGTAGTAGCCGGGCGACGCCGTCTCGTCGTGCAGGGCCCACGACTCGCCGAGGTCGTCGAGGGGCTGCACCATAGGGGTGACCCGCACGTAGTTGTAGTACTTGCGGATCGCGCCGGTCCCGGATTGCTGGAAATGCGTGAAACCGGACGCCTGCAGCGTCTCGAACATCACCTCGGGAACGCCCTCGGTGTTCTTGCTGTAGCGCCCGTAACCCGTGGGGTAGGCCCCGGAGTAGGCGCACGCGGAGACCATGCCCAGGGGCGACGTGGCACCCGGGTGGGTGTTGCCGACCTGCGGTTTCGGCCACCACCACGTGGCGGCGAGACCGCTCGCGGGCGGAAGTCCGGTCGCGGCGGTCCCGATGAAGGGGTCAACGTCGTCGAGAATGCGCAGACTGTAGAACCGCGCCCGCCCTCGACCGGTTACGCCGGCGTTACCACTCGTGGTCTTGTTCGGGGAGCCGTCCGAAAACCGATCACACCGCGGCGGTGCCGATCAGCCCTTCCCGCGTGACCAGAGCCGCGAGTTCGGCCTCGCCCAGCCCGTCGGTGCCCTCCGGCCGCAGCGGCAGCACCATGTGCCTGCTCTCGGCGCTGGTGTCGTGCACGACGATCTCGGTGTCGGCCGGCAGTTCGAGCCCGAACTCGGCGAGCACGGCCCGGGGCTCGCGCACCACGCGCGAGCGGTAGGCCTCGCTCTTGTACCAGGACGGCGAGGGCCCGAGCAGCGCGATCGGGTAGCACGAGCACAGGGTGCAGACGAGCACGTGGTGCCGGGTGGGGGTGTTCGCGAGCACGCTGAACCGCTGTGGTTGCGGCCCGCTGCTCATCGACAGGCCCAGCTCCTCGAGCCCCCGGTTGCCGTCGGTCAGGAGCCGCTCGCGGTACGCCGGGTCGACCCACGCGCGCGCCACGACCCGCGCGCCGTTGGCGGGCGTGCCCGACACGACCTTGGCGATGATCGCGTCGAGCTGGTCGTCGCTGGTGAGGTCCGCACCGATCAGCTGCTCCTCCAGCCTGCGCACCCGCACCGCCACCTCGGAGCTCGCATGCCGCCCGCTCACCGCGCCACCTCCAGGTAGGACTCCCACAGCTCGACCTGCACCCAGTGCCCGCCCGGCGGACCCCACAGGTCCGCGGCCGGGAACCGGACCGTGTACACCGGCTCCACCCGCGGCTCGGCCACGCCCTGCGCGCTCTCGTCGGCCAGCGGCCAGGTGCCCTGCACCTCCACCACCTCGCCGACCTGCCCGCGCGCGTAGCGGGGCAGCCGGGTGTGGTGGGGCGGGTCCACCGTGCTGGTGCGCACGCGGTCACCCACCGCGAACCGCGGCTCACCCATGGCGCGCGCCCGCGGTGAGCGTCTCGACGGCGTGCAGCCAGCGCTCGTAGTAGGACGCCGCCAGGTACTCCGCGGGCGGCATCCGCTCGATCGCGTCGCGGAACTGGTCGAGGTTGTACACACCCCGGCGCAGCATCGCGACGTTGAGCGCGTACACCCGCGCCTCCCAGTCGGCGTGGAACGGTGGCTCGTCGCCCTCCACCGGGACCGGCCCGAACCCCGACTGCCCGCCGACGTCGTTGACCCGCGACATGGCCCCACCCTAAGAGGAACCCGCGCCTCGGGCGATCGGCGGTTCCGGCCTCCGTCCCGGTGGACCCGGCCCGTCCACCCGGCGCAGGCCGTCGACCAGCAGCCGGGCCATCCTCCGCCCGTGCTCGGGTCCGCGCCCGGGCACCGGCTGGCACAGCTGGGCCACGGCGTGCAGGAGATCCTCGGCCCCCACGTCGTCGCGGAGCGCCCCCTCGGTCACGGCGGCCTCGAGCAGGGCCGCGAGGGTGGGGCCGAGCCGTTGCATGAAGTAGCCGGGCAGCCCGGCGAACGCGGGGTCGCCCGAGTGCAGCGCCGAGGCGAGCCCGCGCTTCGTGCCGAGCAGCTCGGTGTAGCGGTCGATCCAGCGGGTGAGCGCCTCCCCCGGGCCGTAGGCGCCTGCCAGCGCCGGGCCGGCGTCGGCCACCTCGTCGATCCCGGTCTCGACCACGGCTTTCACCAGGTCGGAGCGCTGCGGGAAGTGCCGGTACAGGGTGCCGACCCCGACCCCGGCCAGGTCGGTGATCTCCTTCGCCGGGGCGTCCACGCCGGAGGTGTCGAAGACCTTGCGCGCGGCCTCGATCAGGGCGTCGACGTTGCGGCGCGCATCGGCGCGGCGGCGTCGCGGTACGGGGCCGTCGGTCACCGGGCATCACCTCGCTTGCTCAACCGGAAAGCTCTTCCGTATAGTTCTGGAAAGTCTTTCCGCTTAAGATACCCGACCAGCACGAAGGCAGGCATCCCGTGCAGTACCGCACCCTGGGCCGGACCGGCATCACCGTCAGCCCGTACGCACTCGGCACGCTCAACCTCGCCACCGCCATGGGCAACGATCCCGCGGACTCGGCGCGGATCGTCCACAAGGCGCTCGACGCCGGCATCAACCTCGTCGACACCGCCGACGCATACGGCGACTCCGAGGAGGTGCTCGGCAGGGCGCTCGCCGGCCGCCGCGACGACGTCGTACTCGCCACCAAGTTCGGCCGCCCGACCGGACAGGACCCGAACCACCGCGGCGCCTCGCGGCGCTGGATCGTGACCGCCGTGGAGAACTCGCTGCGCCGGCTGCGCACCGACCACATCGACCTCTACCAGCTGCACCGCCCCGACCCCGACGCCGAGGTCGAAGAGACCCTCGCGGCGCTCACCGACCTGCTCCGCAGCGGCAAGGTCCGCGCGATCGGCACCTCCGGGATGCCGGCGTCCGACATCGTCGAGGCCCAGTGGGTGGCGGAACGGCGCGGCCTCGCCCGGTTCCGCACCGAGCAGGTGGCGTACTCGATCCTCAACCGCGGGATCGAACGCGAGGTCCTGCCCACCGCCCAGCGGTTCGGCATGGGCACGCTGGTGTGGGGCCCGCTCGGGCAGGGGCTGCTCACCGGCCGCGTCCGCCGCGACCACAACGACCTCACCCGCGCCGGCCTGTTCCGCCACCTCACCGACGACCACCGGCTCGCGACGGTGGAGAAGCTCGTGCCCCTCGCCGCCGAGGCCGGCCTCCCCATGGCCCACCTCGCGATGGCGTTCACCATCGCCCACCCCGGCGTCACGTGCGCCCTGCTCGGCCCGCGCACCGAGCAGCAGCTCGACGACCTGCTCGCCGGCCTGGACGTCACCCTCACCGACGACGTGCTCGACCGGATCGACGAGATCGTCGCGCCGGGCACCGACATCGGCACCCTCGACCAGGCCTACCGGCCGCCCGCACTCGACGACGCCGCGCTGCGCCGCCGGCCGATCGGCTCCCGCGCGGCGGCCTGAGCCGCCCAGGCCGACTCGATCATCCGGAAGACCTCGTCGAGCGCAGCGTCCGGATCGGGCGCCTCCCGGGCCAGCTGGAAGGCGTCCACCACGAACCGCGCGAGCGCTCGGCAGGCCGTCGAGGGCTCCGCGAGACCCAGCTCCCCCGCCACGGCCGCGGCCAGCGAGTCGGCGTGCCGCAGCCGCATCGCCTTCTCGTACTCCTGCAGGGCGGGCGAGGCCTCGATGATGCTCCCCGCCGGACGCGCGTCGTCCGAGGTGCAGTGGCGCACCTGCGCCCGCAACTCGCGGTGCAACGCAGACACGAGGCCCTCCTGCGGCGCCCGTTCGGAGACCGCCCGCACGAGCCCCTGCTCGAAGTCGCGGTCCTGGTCGAAGACCAGGGCCTCCTTCGAGGCGAAGTGCGAGAAGACCGTGGTGACGGCCACGTCGGCCTCGGCGGCCACGTCGCGGATGCCCACCGCGTCGAACCCGCGCTCCCGGAAGAGCCGCAGCGCCGCGTCGGCGATCTTCTGCCGCGTGGCGGCCTTCTTGCGCTCGCGGCGCCCGATCGGCTCGGTCACCGGCTGATGCTACCAAGCACAAAGTCATAACCGTTGCAAAACACTAACCGTTAGCATTACGGTCGGCAGCATGAAGATGGTGAGCTTCACCGAGTTCGGCGGGCCCGAGGTCCTGGAGCTGGTCGACGCCGAGGAGCCGCACGCAGGTCCGGGCCAGGTGCGCATCGCCGTGCGGGCGGCGGGCGTGAACCCGGTGGACTGGCGGATCCGGGAAGGCCAGTTCCAGCAGATCCACCCGGTCGAGCTGCCCGCCGGGGTCGGGATCGACGCCGCCGGTGTGGTGGACGAGGTCGGCGAGGGCGTGACCGGCGTGGAGGTCGGTGACCCCGTGTTCGGCGAGGGCACGAACACCTACGCCGAGTTCGCCGTGCTGCGGGCATGGGCCCGCATGCCCGCGGGGCTCCCGTTCGACGAGGCGGCCGGCTACCCGTCCGTGGTGGAGACCGCGCTGCGGATCCTCGGGCAGGTCGGCGTGCAGGCCGGGCAGACGCTGCTCGTCAGCGGCGCCTCCGGGGGCGTCGGTTCGGCCGTGCTGCAGATCGCCCGCCACCGCGGCATCGCGGTGATCGGCACCGCAGGCGCCGCCAACCAGGACTACCTGCGCGGCCTGGGTGCCCTCGCCACGACCTACGGCGAGGGCTGGGTCGACCGGGTGCGGCAGCTGGGCCGGGTCGACGCCGCGCTCGACCTCGCCGGATCGGGGGTGCTCCGCGAGCTCGTCGAGCTGACCGGCGACCCGCAGAAGGTGATCTCCATCGCCGACCCGCGTGCCCCGGAGTTCGGCGTCCGGTTCTCGAACGAGGCCGGGAGCATGCCGGACGCGCTCGCCGCAGCCGCCGACCTCATCGCCCGCGGCGCGCTGCACATCCCGGTCTCGGCGTCCTACGCGCTCGCCGGCGCGGCGGCGGCGCACGCCGACAGCCGCGCCGGGCACACCCGCGGACGGCGGGTCGTGGTCGTCTGACCCCCGGCCCCGATGGCCCTCAGAGCTGCCAGGTGCGCAGCCAGATCGTCTGCGGCGACCGGCGCAGCGCCGACAGCGTGTCGTCCGACAGCACGGCGTCGGTGTCGGTAAGGACGTACCCGTGCTCGCCGCGGGTCGAGAGCGACTGGCCGACCACGTTCACCCGGGCGTCGGCGAGCAGCCGGTTGATCTCGGCCAGCACCCCGGGCGAGTTCTGGTGCAGGTACGCCATCCGGAACTTGCCCTGCGGCTGCGGCGCGGCCACCTGCGGCATGTTGACCGAGAGCGCCGTGCTGCCCGCGCCGACGAACCGGAGCAGCTTGTCCGACACGAAATGGCCGATCCCCTCCTGCGCCTCCTGCGTGGAGCCGCCGACGTGCGGGGTGAGGATCACGTTGTCGAGGCCACGCAGCGGCGAGTCGAACGGGTCGCCCTGGGCCTTCGGCTCGAGCGGGAACACGTCGATGGCGGCGCCGGACAGGTGCCCGGACCGGATGTGGTCGCGCAGGGCGATCTCGTCGACCACCATCCCGCGCGAGGCGTTGATGAACGCGGCACCGGGCTTCATCATCGCGAACTGCTCGGCGCCGAAGAGCCCCGCGTTGCCCGGCCTGCCGTCGACGTGGATGCTCACCACGTCCGACTCGGCCAGCAGCTGCTCCAGCGACCCGACCCGGGTGGCGTTGCCGTGCGCCAGGCGGTCGGCGGTGTCGTAGAAGATCACCCGCATGCCGAAGGCCTCGGCGATGGTGGACAGCTGGGTGCCGATGTTGCCGTAGCCGACGATGCCGAGCGTGCGCCGGCGGACCTCGTGGCTGCCCTTCGCCGACTTGTCCCACACCCCCTCGTGCATCCGCTGGGTCTTCTCGGTGAGCCTGCGGGCGAGCGCCACGATCTCGCCCATCACGAGCTCGACGACGCTGCGGGTGTTGGAGTACGGCGCGTTGAAGACGGCGACGCCGCGCTCGGCCGCGGCGTTCAGGTCCACCTGGTTGGTGCCGATGCAGAAGCACCCCACCGCCAGGAGGTCCTTGGCCGCGTCGAGCACCGCGGGCGTGATCGTGGTGTTGGAGCGGATCCCGAGCACCGACACGCCGGGGAGCTCCGCGACGAGCTCCTCCTCGCTCAACGATCGCGAGCGCAGGTCGACCTCGAAGCCGGCGCGGCGGAACGCCTCGGCCGCCACGGGGTGGATGTTCTCCAACAGCATCGCCTTCACGGCTCCCAACCTATGCGCGCCCGGCGACGGGGTGGGAACCGGCTCAGCCGACCAGGTCAACGGCGATCTTGCCGAGCGGCCCGCGCCCGGGCGGCGGTCCGCCGCGTCATGACGATCCGGCTACGACCAGGAACTGGAGGTGGGAGTGCGGAGCGTCGCGGTGCCGGTGCACGACGCCACCGGCGCGGTCGTCGCGGCGCTCACCGTGGGCACCCACACCGGTCAGGTCGACGAGGACGCGCTGGTGAACGTCATCCTGCCGCACCTGCGGGACTGCGCGGCCACGATCGAAAGCACCGTCACCACACGCTCCCCGACGGCGGTGGCCACCTCGATGCTCTACCCGGCCGTCAGACCGGCGGGGAGCTGAGTTCCGCCGGGTCGGCGGCCCGGTCCGGTTCGAGCACGGGTGCGAGCAGGCGCACCAGCTCGGTGCGCGAGCGCACACCGAGCTTGCGGTAGATCCGGGTGAGGTGGGCCTCGACCGTTTTGCGGGAAACGAACAGGGCGGCCGCCACCTCGGCGTTGTTGCGGCCCTCCGCCACGCGGGTGGCGACCTGCAGTTCCTGGGCGCTGAGCCGCCGGGCGTACGCGGCGCCCGCCCGCCCCGGCCCGGCTGCGCCCCGGCCCCGCCCGCTGCCGCCCGCGGCCGCGACCTCGGCCGCCGAGCGGACGGCCCAGGGCGCCGCTCCGAGCTCGGTGAACAGCGCGCCCGCCTCCCGCAGAACCGGACGGGCCAACGCGGGGCGGCGCAGCCGCCGCAGCACCTCGCCCTCGCACAGGAGGGTGCGCGCCCGCTCGAACGGCACGGGGTGCGCGCCGTGCCAGGAGCGGGCGTCGGCGAAGTGGCCCTGCGCGGTCTCGAGGTCCTCGGCGAGCATGCCCCGGCACCGGGCCGCCGCCGCGGCGGGCTGGGCGAGACCGTCCTCGGCGGCCTCGTCGAGGCGGGCGAGCGCCTCCTCCGCGCGGCTCGGTTCGCCACGCCTGATCTGCGCCTCCGCCAGGTCGGCGGCGAGCGTGGCCACAGGCACGGCCCCCAGCCCCTGCGCGCTCGCGGCGCGCGACGCCTGGTCGAGCTGGGTGACGGCGGCCTCGGGGTCCCCGGCGGTCAGCGCGGCGAGGCCGAGTGCGGCGGGGACGGCCACCCGCAGGCTCGCGATGCCGTAGGGCCCGACCTCCTCCCGGGCGCGCTCGGCCCAGCGCCGGGCCTCCTCGGGGCCGCCGCACACGGCGTCCAGCCGGGCGAGTGCGACCAGGGCGAGCCCGATGACCGGGACCTGCCCGAGCTCCTCCGCACGGCGCAGGCCCTCGACGAGGTCCGCGCGCGCGGCCGCCCACTCGCCCCGGGACAGGTCCAGATCCGCCCGCGCCACCAGCGCGAAGGCCTGCACCGCGGACACCCCGGCCCGCCGGGTGGCGTCGAGCACGGCGCCGAGCAGCCCCTGGGCTGCGACCGGGCGTTCCAGCCGGGCGAGCACCTGCGCGAGCAGCACCAGGTGGTGGCCGTGACCCCGGGGGTCGGCGGCGGGTGCGAGCCGCTCCGCCACCACCGCGCGGTCGCGCGCCTGCGCCGTCCGGCCGGCCTGCAGCAGCGCGGACGCCGCGGCCACCGCCACGGAGAACCGCTCGGGAGCGCCCGGCTGCGCCGCTGCGCACTCCGCGGCCCGTACCCCCTCCGCGATCCGGCCGACGATCCCGAACGCCGGCGCCGCCTCCGCGTAGAGGCGTGCCGCCCGGCCCGCATCGGCGCCCCGGACCGCGTCGGCGGCGCGCACGAGGTCGTCGGCCGCGTGCGCGGGATGACCGAGCCAGGCGTGGGCGCGCCCGCGGACCAGCGCGAGGTCGGCCGCCGGACCGGGGTCGGGTTGCAGGGCGAGCCCGTCGTCGCACCACCGGCGGGCCTGCTCGGCCGCGCCGCCCAGCAGGGCGTCCACGGCCGCAGCGTGCAGCCGTGCCGCCCGCCGCCCCGGGTCCGAGGTCAGCGCCGCTGCCTGCTCCCCGACGCGCCCGGCGGCCAGGTGGCCCCCGCGGCTGCGCGCGGTCGCGGTCGCGTCGTCGAGCCCGTCGGCGATCGCGTCGTCCGCCCCGGTCAGGGCCACGGCCCGCGACCACGACCGCAGGTCCCCGTCGACGTGCACGGCGAGCGCGAGCACGACGCGGCGGCGCGCGGCGGGCGGCGTGCACGCGATGACGGCAGCCGGCAGCAACGGGTGGCGCAGCGACACCGTGCCGTGCCGCGTGCGCAGCAGGCCCGCCTGCTCGGCCGCGTCGAGGTCGGACAGCTCGGCCCCCAGCGCCGCGAGGACCGGCTCGAGCTCCTCCAGCTGCGCCGGACCGATGGTCGCGAGCACGGCGAGGGCCATCCGGGTGGCCTCCGGCAGCGATTCCACCGCCGCCGACCAGGCGTGCTGGAGCGCGGGCCCCGGCCGGGAGCCCGGGAAGGCCTCGGCCGGGCCGGCCAGCAGGTGCGCGGGCGTGGCGGTGACCGTCTCGATCACGGCCGACGGGTTGCCGCCGGTCTGCGCCGCGATCTGCTCCTCGACCTGCGGCGACACCTCCACCGGCAGCGCCGCGACGAGCTCGTGGCACTCGGTCTGGTCCAGCCCCTCCAGCCGCAGCTCCGGCAGATCGGCCGTGAGACGCCCGCCCGGCTGGTCGCGGTAGGAGAACAGCACCGCCGCCGACGGGAGGGACAGCCGCCGCGCGGCGTACAGCAGGATCCGCCGGGACTCCGGGTCGACCCACTGCAGGTCGTCGACGACGATGAGGAGCGGGGCATCGGCCGCCGCGGCGGTGAGCACGTCGAGCACGGCCACGCACGCCGCCAGCGGGTCCACGACGCCCGGGCGGAGCGCGAGCACCGTCTCGACCGCCACCTGGCGCGCGACCGGGAGGTGCTCGGTGTAGCGCCACAACGGCACCAGCAGGTCGACCGCGGCCGCGTAGGGCAACCCGGACTCGGCCTCGCCGCCCCGGATCCAGACGGTGCGGCGCTCAGCGCTCGTCGCCACCGACGCGAGCAGGCTGGTGCGACCGATCCCCGCCTCGCCCGCGACCACCACC
Source organism: Pseudonocardia zijingensis (assembly GCF_042657305.1). Classification (NCBI taxonomy): domain Bacteria; kingdom Bacillati; phylum Actinomycetota; class Actinomycetes; order Pseudonocardiales; family Pseudonocardiaceae; genus Pseudonocardia; species Pseudonocardia zijingensis. The sequence continues at coordinate 65,058 of NZ_JBHSKO010000015.1, forward strand.
GCGCGTGCACCCCGGCCGTTCCCGGCCACGACGGAGGACAGCACCTCGCGCTCGCGGACGCGACCGACCAAGGACGGTGGAGCTGGTGCGGTGACGCGCATGCGCGGCTCCCGTTCCTCGGGGGCGTTGCACGCGTGGTCGCCGCGGACACACGCAGCGTTAACGCGCACCGCCACCGAGGGCGGGAGAGCGCGGTGCCCCCCGATCCCCACGGGGCGAGGAGCGGGAGGGACCCGCGCGTGATACCTCCAGGTCGCCCGGTCAGGCGAGCACGCCGGCGAACCGCAGGAAGTCGGCGATCGACCGGACCGGGCTGCCGTCACGCAACCGCACGCCCTGGGCCGGGCTCCAGCTCGCCTGGTGCAGGAACGAGCCGGGGTCGTGGCGGAGCTGGGCGATGATCGTCTCGGCGACGATCCGGCTGCCGACCTCGCCCAGCGTGTTGCCGCGGGCGCGGACCTCGGACTCCTTGAGCACGTAGAACCACAGCGGCGTCCGCTCGACGAACCCGCCGTCCCGCAGGGCCTGGGCCACGCCGGGGTCGCCGCTGGTGAGCTCCTCCTCGGTGAGCGGCGCGACCCCCAGGGTACCGGCCACCGCCTGGCCCGTCGGCATGGCGAGCAGGTAGCCGCGCAGCAGGTTGCGCACGGCGAGCCGCTTCAGCACCTCCTCGATCTCGTCCGGTGTCTCCGGCGGCAGGCCGCCGATCTCGTTGGCCATGTCGTGCAGCGGCGGGGCCAGCACCGTGTCGATGCGGCGGGCGAACCGGTCGGCCAACGGGCTGTTCGGATCGACCATGCGGTCCCACTCGGCGATCCAGTTGAACGGCAGCGATTCCAGGTTCTCGTCGCCGAACGGCGGGCGGGCCTTGCCGGTGAACCGGAAGAGCAGGGCGAACGGCGCGTTGGCGATCACGTTGCCCGGCCGCCCGAAGTTCCGGTTCCAGTCGTAGGCGCCCCGCACCATGCTGTGGCCGAACCGGTAGGCCGCCACCGAGAACTCCAGGGGCATGTACAGCCCCCGCGTCGGGAGCTGCAGGCGGTCCTGGTCGGCCGTGAGGACCTGGTCCACCACCAGGTCCGCGGTGACCGTGCGCAGGAAGTCGTGGACCACGACCCACTGGAAGGTCCAGCGCAACAGATCGCGGGCGCGCAGGAAGACCTCACCGTCGCTCACCCGGTCCGGCTCGTTGGCCCGCACCCAGTCCACGGCCTCGTTGTGGAACCGCAGGAACGCGACGTGGAGCTGGGCCACCACCAGGTTCTCGTCGTTGCGGTGGTCGCCGATCAGCGCCGTGCGCGCGGCGTTGCGGGGCAGGTCGCGCGCCAGGTCGTGGATGGGCGGGATGCGCACGCCGGGGATGTCCGGTCCGACCGCGGCCCGGCCGAGCCGGAACTTGATGCCGTCGTAGGGGACGAACTCCTCGGCGGCCGGGTCGGTCACCGCGAACGGGCCGTCACCGTAGACGGAGTCGAGGTTGAGCGACGGGTGCCGCAGGTTCGCGAGCTTCTCGGTGACCACCTTCGGGTCGAGCGGCACGAGTGGCCGCCGGGTGATGTCGGAGACCTCGCTGTCCCGGTCGGTGTTCGCGGTGAGGTCGTGATCGAGGAACTGGCCCCAGTAGGTGAAGATGGGCGGGATCGGGGAGTTGCCGTCGTCCCCGGCCGGGTCCTGCTCCACCATCGCCCGGCCCAGCGTCGTGAGCGCGTCGACCACGGCGTCCGGGTCGTCGTTCGGCAGGTGGTGCTGCGGGAACTCGTCCGCGAACCGGCGGAACAGGTAGTCGAACCGCGTGGTGGCGACCTCCGCCGCCACGGCCGGCTCCGCCTGCACCACCGCGCTCAGCGGGGTCGCCGTGCCCTGCTCGGCGATCATCTCCCTCTCGTCGTCGTGGAGGTCGCGCACGGCGTGCCCACCGTGCGCCAGCTCCGCGATCACCCGCGCCGGCTCTCCCTGACCGCTCATCGGCAATCCCCTTCCACAGTTCGGGGTACCGAGGTTGACGCGGGCCGCAGGCCACCGGCTTCCGGGAATTCCCTACATCCGTCACCTCATCGGGTCATCCCGCGCTCGTGGTCTCCGCGCGCACGACGGCCACCGGGCAGTGCGCGCGGTGCAGCACGGCGTGGCTCACCGAACCGAGCACGAGGCCCGCGATGCTGCCCCGGCCGCGGGAGCCGACCACGACCAGTTGCGCGCGCAGCGACTGCTCCACGAGCGCGTGGGCGGCGTGGTCCCGCGTGACGACGCGCCGCACCGGCACGTCCGGGAACTTCTCCGCCCACCCCGCCAGCCGCTCGGCCAGGAGCTGCCGTTCGCCGTCCTCGATCGCGTCCCAGTCCAGGAGCGGCGCCACCGCCGGATCGACCAGCAGGTCCCACCACGTGTGCACCGCCACCAGCGGGACGTTGCGCACCGCCGCCGCCTCATAGGCGAAGGCGAGCGCCGCCTCGCTCGTGGGCGACCCGTCCACGCCGACCACGACCGGCGCCTCCGGGTCGGGCGTCTCGGCGTCACCGCGCACGACCACCACCGGGCACTCGGCGTGCGCGCCGAGCGCCACGGCGACCGAGCCGAGCAGCAGACCGGTCACCCCGCCGAGCCCGCGGTCACCGATCACCACCAGCTGGGCGCGCCGCGCCTCGTCGGTGAGCACCGCGATCGGGAACCCCACGACCAGCTGCGACTGCACCTCGAGTTCGGGCTGCTCCTGCTCGGCGAGCTGCGCCGCCTCGGCCAGGTGCCTGCGGCTCACGCCGAGCATGATCTCCCGGTAGCTGTCGCCCATCCCGACGTAGCCGATCGGCTGCCCGCGCAGCCACTCGAACGCCGTCACGACCCGCAGCGGCACCCGCCGCCGCACGGCCTCCTGCGCCGCCCAGCGCACGGCGCGCCGGGCCGGCTCCGACCCGTCCACGCCGACGACGACCGGGCGTCCCCGCTGTGGTGTGCTCATCCTCGTTCCTCCTCGGGTTCGTGCTCCCGAGGTTCGCCCGCCGGCACCGCGCGGCGGCAGTGGCGCCGGTCCCGACCCCGCGGGTCCGGCGGCCGCCACGCGCCGTGACCTCCGGCGGGGCACGGGGGGCCGTCCGCCCCTGCCCGCCGCCGCGCACGCCCGGAACGCTGGCGCCGTCCCGCCGAGGGGAGGCGCGATGACGACACCGGATCCGAGGACCGAGCGCCCGTGCCCGGCCGCGCCGCCGGAGGTGCGCGACGACGACCCGCTGGTCACCACCCTGATGAGCCGCAGGGTCGTCGGGATCACCGCCGACGTGGACCTCTCCACCGCGCTGCGCCTGATGGCCGCGGGCCGGGTCCGGCACCTCCCGGTGTTCGACGGCAAGCGCTGCCTGGGGCTGCTCCTCGAGACCGACGTCGTCGACGACCTGCTGGCCGCCGGCGTCCCGGCCGACCGGTCCCGGGGAACGGTGGGCCCCCTCGTCCGCCCGGCTCCGACGGTGCCGGCCACGGCCCGGCGCTCCGACGTCGCGCGGTGCATGCGCGACGAGGGACTCGACGCGGTGCTCGTCGTCGACGAGGGGCGGCCGGTCGGGATCGCCACCGTCACCGATCTCGTCCGCTCGCTGGCCGATGAGCAACCCCCGTCCGAGGGCCGTGGCCCGAGGGGCCGTTCGCCCGTGGCGCGCCGCGGGGCGCCGGGGCGAACGTGGCGGACGTGACCGCGATGCCCGACATCCCCGAGGCCTTCGGCCTCCGACCCGAGCAGGTCGAGTCGCTCCTCGTCACGGTGGGGAGGGCACCGTCGCTGCACAACGCGCAGCCGTGGCGGCTGCGCCTCGACCGGGACGTCATCGAGCTGCACGCCGACCCGGAGCGCAGGCTCCCGGCGGCGGACCCCGACGACCGCGAGCTGCGCATCGGGTGCGGCGCCGCCCTGTTCAACCTGCGCCTCGCCCTGCACGGCTACGGCGTCCGCCCGCTGGTCACCGTGCTGCCCGACCACGACCGGCCGGAGCTGATCGCCACGGTCCGCCACGGCGGGCGCACGCCGCCCACCCCCGAGCAGGAACGCCTGCTCCGCGCGGTGCCCCGGCGCCGGACCAACCGGCACCCGTTCACCGACGAACCGGTGCCCGAGCCCGCACAGGCGGCCCTGCACCGGGCGGCGCTCGAGGAGGACGGCTGGCTGCACGTGCTGGACGAACCCGGGCAGCGCACGGCGCTGCGGGAGATCGCCGCCCGCGCCCACCGCGCCCAGGTGGACGATCCCGCCTTCCGGGCCGAGTTCGCCCGGTGGACGGGCCGAGCCGACGACGCGACCGACGGCGTGCCCGCGGCCGCGGGCACACCCGCCGAGCCGCACGACCGGTGGGTGCTGCGCGACTTCACCGGCGGCAACCGCCCCAGGCGCGTGCCGGGCAAGGACTTCGAGCCCGACCCGTTCATCGTGGTGCTCGGCGCTCACGGCACCGGGCCCGCGGCCGACGTCCAGGCGGGACAGGCGCTGCAGCGGGTGCTGCTCACCGCCACCGCGGAGGGTCTGGCCACCTCGTTCCTGTCGCACGTCGTCGAGGTGCCGCGGACCCGCGACGAGCTGCGCCACCTCATCGGCGGCACCCGGGCGCCGCAGGCGGTGCTGCGTGTGGGCCGCGGCTGGCCGGTCCCGCCCACGGGCCGGCGCGACCCCACCGACCTGATCGCGCGCCGGCCGGTCTCCCGGTGACGACCGTCGGCCGCGCGGATCAGCCGAGGGCCGCGAGCTCGTCCGCGAGCACCTCCAGGCCCTCGACCGCGACGGGGCCGGGCCCGGTGTAGCCGAACGGCACGGCGATGACCGCGCCGGTGCGGATGGCGGTGACGGCGCCGAGCTCGGGCCGCTGCCGCAGCGCCTGGCGGGCGCTCTCGGGCGTCTGGTCGCCCTGGGTGAGCAGGATCAGCACCTGCGGGTCCTGGGCCACGAGCGTCTCGAGGTTCACCTCGAAGTTGCGCCGGGGCACGTCGCTGAACACGTTCGCCAGCCCGAGGATGCGCATCTGCTCGTCGACGGTGCTGGTCGCGCCGTAGGCGGAGAGGCCGCCGCCGTCGCGGGAGAGGATGAGGGCGGCCGCCCGCCGGGCGGTGGCGGCGGGCGGGAACCGCTCCCCCACCGCGGCCACCCGCTGCCGCAGCGATGCCACCTCGGCCGCGGCGGCCTCGGCGGTGCCGAAGAGCCGCCCGTAGAGCTCGACGTCGGCGAAGACGTCCTCGAGGTCACCGGCCGCGTCCTGGCAGTAACCGCGGCTGACCAGCAGGTCGATCCCGACCCCGGCGAGCTCGTCCGCGCCGGTGGCCGCGCCCTCGTAGCTGATCACGAGGTCCGGGATGCGGCTGATGATCTCCTCCCGGGCCAGCTCGACGGTCGGGGCGACGACCTCGACGCCGTCCAGCTCCGGCGCGTACTCACCGGGGAACGAGGCGGTCTCGAAGGTCCGCACGACGATCCGGTCGGCAGCCCCCGCTGCCGCCACGAGCGGTGCGGCCACGGAACCGACGGTGACCACGCGGCCTGGGGGCTCGTCGAACGTCACCTCCCGGCCGCAGCTGGAGATCGTCATCGGGAACCCGTCCCGTGGGCCGTCGTCCGTGGCGGGGGTCGCGGCCACCGTGCCGCAGGCGGCGAGCAGGACGGCGGCGGCGAGGACCGTCGGGGCGGTCGTGGGGTTGAGGCGCATGCGTGGGTCTGCTTCCGTGTTCTGTCGGGGTCAGGGCGTGGCCTGGAGGCGGCGGACGAGCAGGAGCAGCAGCGGCGCTCCGACGACCGCGGTGACGATGCCGAGGGGGAGCTCCCGGGGTGCGAAGGCGGTGCGGGCGACGACGTCGGCGGCGAGGAGGAACAGGGCGCCGAGGAGCGCGGCGACGGGGATGACGCGCCGGTGCGCTCCGCCGACGCACAGCCGGGCGACGTGCGGCACGACCAGCCCGACGAACCCGATCGCCCCGGACACGGCGACCACGGCCCCGACGCAGAGGGCGACCACCACGAGCGCCTGCGCCCGCAGCCGGGCGGGGGCCACGCCGAGGGTGCGGGCCGTGTCGTCGCCGATGGCCAGCGCGTCGAGCCGGTTCGCCATCAGCAGCAGCACGCCCAGGCCGGCGACCACCGTGGGCGCGGTGCTCACGAGGGCGGGCCACTGGGCCGAGCTGAGCGACCCGAGCAGCCAGAACACCACCGCGCGGGCCCCTTCCGGCGAGTCCGACGCGAAGATCAGGAAGCTCGTCGCGGCCGAGAGGACGTAGCCGATGGTCACCCCGGCGAGCAGCAACCGGATCGCGGTGATCCGGCCGCCCTGCCGCGCCACGACGAACAGGACGGCGGTGGCGGCGAGCGCGCCGATGAACGCGCTGGCGGTGAGGGCGGCGGTGCCCGCTCCCACGCCCACCCCGAACAGGATCGACGCCGCGGCGCCGGTGGAGGCCCCCGACGTCACGCCCAGGAGGTGGGGGTCGGCCAGGACGTTGCGCACCATCGCCTGCAGCGCCACCCCGCCCACCGCGAGGGCGGCCCCGACCAGCGCGCCCAAGAGCACCCGGGGCACCCGGACCAGCCAGACGATGGTGTCCTCCGCCGCGGACCACGTCGGGTCGTGCGGCCACCCGACGAGATGGTGCCCGACGATGCCCGCGACGGTCCCGGGCGCGACGGCGACCGGCCCCAGGCCGACGGCGACGGGGAGGAGGACGAGCAGCGCCGCGGTCAGCCCACCCACCCACATCGAGACGTGCCTGCGGCGGCGGGCGTGGTCGAGGTCGTCGAGCGGCTCGGGGTCCGCGCCCGCGGTCCGCGGTTCGACGGCGGTCACCGCGCCACCACGCCCGCCGAGCGGGGATCCGGGTGCGGGCCGAACACGAGCTGGACGGCGCCGAGCTCGACGAACCGGCGGACCGCGACGTCGTAGACCGGTTCCAGCACCTCCGGGGTGAGGACCTCGCCGGGATCGCCCGCCGCCACGACCTTGCCGCGGTGGAGCAGCACCAGCCGGTCGCAGTAGCGGGCGGCGAGGTTCAGGTCGTGCAGCACCACGACCGTGGTGAGGTCCAGCGCGCGGACCAGGCCCAGGACCTCGTGTTGGTACCGGACGTCGAGGTGGTTGGTCGGTTCGTCGAGCAGGAGGTGGTCGGCCTCCTGGGCGAGGGCACGGGCGATGAGGACCCGCTGCCGTTCCCCTCCGGACAGCGACCGGAACTCGCGGTCGGCGAGGCCGCGGGCACCGACCCTGCGCAGCGCCGCGGCGGCGGCGCGGTGGTCGGCCGCGGTGTAGCGCTGGAACGACGTCTGCAGCGGGGAGCGGCCCAGCAGCACCATGTCGGCCACGGTCATCGGGATCTCCGACGGGTTCTCCTGCGCGACCACGGCGATCCGGCGGGCCAGTTGCCGGCCCGAGAACTCCCGCAGCGGCGTGCCGTCGAGGCTGATCGTGGCGGTCTCCGGGCGGATGGCCCCGTGGAGCACGCGCAGCAGCGTCGTCTTGCCCGAGCCGTTCGGGCCGATCAACCCGACCGTCTCCCCGGAGCGGGCCACCAGCGCGGCGTCGGAGAGCACCAGGGTCTCCCCGTAGCTGAACGAGATGTCGTGCGCCGAGATCATGTGCGCCCTCACCCCGCCACGACGGGCGTGGGCACGGCACCGCGCCGGTGCAGGCGCAGGATCGCCGCGGCGGAGCCCAGGGCCACCGCCGCGCACAGCAGCCCCGGGCCCCACGCCAGCGCGTCGCCGCCCGCGTCGACCACCGCGCCGAGGAGCGGTGTGAGGGTCACCGTGGTGAGGCCGGCGAGCAGGTAGAACGCCCCGAAGTAGGTGCCGGTCAGGCGCGCGGGCCCGAAGGCGGGGATCAGCTCGTTCACGAACGGCTGGGCGATCATCACCCCGAACGCCAGCACGGTGGCCGCGACGACCACCGTCGCGAGCTGCGCCGCCGGGACCGGCGGCACCAGCAGGACCCCGAGCGGGGGCACCAGGAAGGCCGACCCCATCACCGAGAGGCCCAGCGCCATCGCCCGACCCCGGGCCACCGCCCCGCACAACCTGGTCACGCGGACCTGGAACAGGATGCTGACGACGGTCTCGGCGATGAAGAGCGCCGCCACCGCCGGGGCGGCGCCTGCGGGTCCGGCGGCCTGCTGCGCCTGCAGCGTCAGCACGAAGTAGATCTGGCTCTGCAGCGCGAACATGCCCACGAGCGCCACCGCGAAGGCCCAGAACGCCCGGTTCGCGACGAGCTCTCCGAGGTCGCCCAGCACGCTGGTGGTCGCGCGCTCGACCGGCCGCGACGGGAGCACCAGCAGCTGGCCGATGGCCAGCACGGCGAAGATCCCCGCCGCGGCGACGGCGGTGATCCGGAAACCGAGCGCCACCATCGCGATCCCCAGCAGCGGGCCGAGCGTCGACCCGACGTTGCCGAACACGTTGAACAGGGCGAACGCCTCGGCCCTGTGTGTCCCGGAGTCGTGCGCGATGTGCGCGCGCACCGCCGGGTTGAACAGCGCGCCGGCGAACCCGGTGCACACGGCGGCGAGCAGGACGACCGCGAGCGACCCGCCCGCGGCGAACAACGCGAAACCCACCGCCCGCACGGCCAGCCCGACCACGATCACACCGCGCGTCCCGAGCCGGTCGGCGGTGGACCCGCCGACCAGGTACAGGCCCTGCTGGCTGAAGTTGCGCACCCCCAGCACCACGCCGACGGTGACCGCGGACAGCCCGATGTCGTCGAGGAGGTAGTCGGCGAGGAAAGGGATCAGCATGTAGAAGGCGGTGTTGCCGGCGAGCTGGTTGACCAGCAGCAACCGGACCGCCACCGGCAGCGCACCGAAGATCCGCAACGTGCCCACGATCAGCTTCCACACCCCTCGCCCGACGATCACGCAGTGCGAGCGAGACGATAACCGTTTTCACTATCGGATGGAAGAGATCACCCGCGCGGGTCAGGTCGGCCCGGACGTGACGGGCGGGCGCACGTCGCGCCGGAGGATCTTGCCCGTGGGCCCCTTGGGCAGGGCGTCGACCAGCCAGACCGCGCGCGGGTACTTGTAGGCGGCCAGCCGCTGCCGCACGAAGTCCGTCAGCTCGGCGGCGTCGGCGCGGGCGCCGGGCTTGAGCGCGACGGCCGCGCCGATCTCCTCGCCGAGCTCGGCGTGCGCGAACCCGATCACGGCGGCCTCGGCCACGGCGGGGTGCTCGTAGAGCACCTCCTCGACCTCGCGCGGGTAGACGTTGTAGCCGCCGCGGATGATCAGGTCCTTCTTGCGGTCGACGATGGTGTGGTAGCCCTCGGCGTCGCGGGTGGCGATGTCGCCGGTGCGGAACCAGCCGTCCGGGATGGCGGCGGCGGTGGCCTCGGGGCGGTTCCAGTAGCCCTTCATCACGTTCTCGCCGCGCACCGCGATCTCGCCCGGCTCGCCGTCGGGTACGTCGTGGCCCTCGTCGTCGACCACGCGCATCTGGCACCCGCGCACCGCGAAGCCGATGGTGCCCGGCTTGCGCGGGTGCCCGGGATGGTTGAACGACACGACCGGCGCGGTCTCCGACAGCCCGTACCCCTCGAGCACCGTGCAGCCGAACCGCGCCTCGAAGCCCTTCAGGACCTCCACCGGCATCGCCGCGCCGCCGGTGATGCACGTGCGCAGGGACGACGTGTCCGCTCCCCCGGCGTCCGGGCTGTGCAGCATCGCGGCGTACATCGTCGGCACGCCCTCGAACACGGTCACCCGGTCACGCGCGACGACCCGCAGCGCCGTGGCCGGGTCGAACCGCGGCACCAGGGTCAGCGCGGACCCGGCGACGACGGCGGCGTTGAGGCCGCAGGTCAGCCCGAACACGTGGAACAGCGGCAGGCACCCCATGACCACGTCGGCAGCGGTGACCTCGATCAGCGTCTCGGCGGTGGCACGGGCGTTCGAGTCCAGGTTGTGGTGGGTGAGCTCGGCGCCCTTGGGCTCACCGGTGGTGCCGGAGGTGTAGAGGATCACGGCGGTGTCGCCGTCGGCCCGGTCGACCGGATCGGGCGCGGGCCTGCCGTCCAGCTCCGTCGGCCCGGTCGCGGGCACCACGACACCTGGGATCCCGGCGGCCCGCGCCGCCTCGGGCACCACGTCGCCCGAGCGGTCCCAGCCGTAGACCAGCGACATGCCCGAGTCGCGGATGTAGTACCCGACCTCCCGGGTCTTGAGCAGCGGGTTCATCGGCACCACCACGGCGCCCGCCAGCATCGCGCCGTAGAACAACACCGGGAACGCGGGCACGTTGGGCAGCACCAGCCCGACCCGGTCACCCGGCCCGACGCCGCGCTCGCGCAGGTCCCCCGCCACGGCCGCCGCGTTGGCGTGCAGCTGCGCGTAGGTCAGCACGTGGTCGTCGAGCTTCACCGCGGTGCGGTCCCCGTGCTCTCGGGCGGTCGCGACGAGGTTCGCGGCGAGGTTGGTCATGCGCCCGAGCGTGCGGGGAGAACGCGGCCGCGCACAACGCAAGGTGCAGGAGGTGCAACCAACGGGGTCACGGGCGCGCGGTGGCGGGGAAGCCGTTCCTGCGGGCCGATGCGACGACGAGGAAGGCGATCACGGAGAGGACACCGGTCGCCACGGGGACTGCCTGGGCACCGATGCCGTCGACGATGACCGCCCCGACCGCGCCGGCGGCGAAGATCGCGGCGTTGAACACGGTGGTCAGCATCGCGTTGGCGACGTCCGCGCTGCGTCCCGCGGCGTTCGCGCTGGCCGTCTGCAGGTGGGTGGCCGCACCGCCGAAGGCGACGCCCCACGCGAGGATCGCGCCCACCGTCGCGGGCAGCGACCCCGCCGCGACCGTGAGCACCGTCGCGGCCACGACGAACGCCGCGACGCTGCACAACGTCAACGCGCGCAGGGCACGGTCGATCAGCACGCCGGTGATCCAGATCCCCACCAGCGCGGCGACCCCGAAGGCGAACAGGGCCACGTCCGGCCGCAGCCCGAGCCCCGCCGAGGAGAGGAGCGGCGCGATGTAGACGTAGAGCAGGTTGTGGGCGAGCATCCAGGTGAACACCACGGCCAGCACGGCCGCCACCCCGGGGATCATCGCCACCCGGTGCAGCCGGGGCCGATCGCCCGACCGCCCGCCCCGCGCGTCGGGCACGATCGGCAGCACCGCGACGATCACGACGGCAGTGAGGGCGGACACACAGAGGAACGCCCACCTCCACCCGACGACCGAGCCGAGCCACGCACCCAGCGGGGTGCCGATCGACAGCGCCACCGGCGTGCCCGTCATCGCGATCGCCAGGGCGCGTCCCGCGTGCTCGGGAGCCACGATGCGGCGCGCGTACCCGGCGAGCATCCCCCACAGCAGCCCGGAGAACGCGCCGCCGACGAACCGCGCCGCCAGCGCCACCACGAGCGACGGGGCGAGCGCGGTGAGGGCGTTCGCGATCAGGAAGCCGAGCAGGCCGACGACGAGCAGCCGCTTGCGGGACACCCCCTGGGTCAGCGCGATCGCGGGGATCGCCGCGAGGACGGTGCCCAGCGCGTAGGCGCTGACCAGTTGGCCCGCGGTGCCCTCGCTGACCGCGAAGTCGGCGCTCAGCTGCGGCAGCAGGCCCGCGGGCAGGGTCTCGGTCATGATCACGATGAAGCCCGTGAGGGCCATCAGCGTGAGCGCTGCCGTGGGCAGTCGCCCGTGGGTCGGCGGTGACTGGCGGGCTGGATCGACGACTCGGCTGGGCACGGGACTCCTCGACACCTATTTCGGAACGAACGATCCATATCTAGCCGCCGGCTGCGCGGCATGTCAATATGGATCAGACGATCCGAAAGGGGTGTTCATGGCCACAGCGGGCCGGCCGCGGAAGTTCGACGAGGACGCCGTCCTGGATGCCGCGATGACCGTCTTCTGGCAGCACGGCTACGACGCGGCCACCCTCGCTCAGCTACGAGAGGCCACCGGGCTGTCCTCGGCCAGCCTGTACGGGGCGTTCGGCTCGAAGAGCGAGCTGTTCGAGCGCGCGGTCGAGCACTACGTGAAGGGCCCCGGCCGGGTCACCGACCTGGTCACCGACCCGGACCTCAGCGCCGCCGAGGCCCTCCGGCGCATGCTGTACGCCTCGATCGCGATGCAGAGCGATCCCGCACACCCGCTCGGCTGCCTCGTGGCGCTGTCGGCCACGGTCGGCGCCGACACCGACGAGGGCGCCGCCGCCCGCACCGCGGCAGCCCGGCGCAGGCAGGCCGACCGGGACCGGATCACCGACTGCGTCCGGCGCGGTCAGAGCTCGGGCGAGTTGACCGGCGACCTCGACGCCGACGCGATCGCCACCCTCGTCCACACGTTCCTGCTCGGCATCTCCACGCAGGTGCGCGACGGGGTCCCACCCGAGCGGCTCCGCAGCGCCGCCGACGCGTGCCTGGCGCCGCTGCGCGTCCGCACGTGACCGCTGCTCAGACGAGCTCCTGGGCCTCCACCAGCGTGTGGCGCAGGATCTGCTCGATCTCGTCGAACTCGGCCTGGCCGCAGGTGAGCGGCGGGGCGACCTGGACGACGACGTCGCCGCGATCGTCGGGCCGGCAGTAGAGGCCGTTGTCGAACAGCGCGCCGGGCAGGAAGCCGCGCACGAGCCGTTCGCGCTCGGCGGCGTCGAAGGTCTCCCGGGTGGCCTTGTCCTTCACCAGCTCCACGGCCCAGAAGTAGCCGTCGCCGCGCACGTCGCCGACGATCGGCAGGTCCAGCAGCTTCGACAGCGTCGCGCCGAAGTCCGCCTCGTGGTCGAGCACCCGCTGGTTGAGCTTCTCGCGCTCCATCAGGTCGAGGTTGGCCAGCGAGACGGCGGCCGCCACCGGGTGGCCGCCGAACGTGTACCCGTGCGGGAACGTCACGCCGGGGCGCAGGAACGGCTCGATCACGCGCTCCGAGGCGATCATCGCGCCGATCGGGCCGTAGCCGGAGCTCATGCCCTTCGCGCACGTGATGAGGTCGGGGACGTAGCCGAACTTCTCGCAGGCGAACGTGGTGCCGTGGCGCCCGAACGCGCAGATGACCTCGTCGGAGACGAGCAGCACGTCGTGGCGGTCGCAGATCTCACGGACCCGGTCGAAGTAGCCGGGCGGCGGGGTGAGGCAGCCGCCGGAGTTCTGCACCGGCTCCAGGAACACCGCCGCGACGGTGTCGGGCCCCTCGAACAGGATCGCCTCCTCGATCCGGTCGGCGGCCCACTGCCCGAAGGCCTTCGGGTCGTCGGCGAACTCCGGGTGGCGGTAGAGGTTGGTGTTCGGCACCCGGAACCCGCCGGGGGCCACCGGCTCGAAGTCCTTCTTCATGGCGGGCAGCCCGGTGATCGCGAGCGCACCGTGCGGGGTGCCGTGGTAGGCGACGGCGCGGCTGATCACCTTGTGCTTCTGCGGCTTGCCGGTGAGCTTGAAGTACTGCTTGGCGACCTTCCAGGCCGTCTCGACGGCCTCACCGCCGCCAGTGGTGAAGAAGACCCGGTTCAGCTCGCCCGGGGCGAGGTCGGCCAGGCGGGCCGCGAGCTCGGCCTGGGCGGGGGTCGTGTAGCCCCAGACGGGGAAGTAGGCGAGCTGCTCGGCCTGCTTCGCCGCGACCTCGGCGAGCTCGCGGCGGCCGTGGCCGACCTGCACGACGAACAGCCCCGACAGGCCGTCGAGGATCTTGCGGCCGCGGTCGTCCCAGATGTGGGCGCCCTCCCCGCGCACGACGACCGGCACGGGCGTCGCGGGGTGGCGGCCCTGGCGGGCGAAGTGCATCCAGAGGTGGTCGGCAGCGGTGGCCGCGGTCATCGGGTGCTCCTTCAGACGTTGCGGGGGAAGCCGAGGTCGATCCCGCGCAGGCTCGGATCCAGCCAGCGGGACGTCACGACCTTGGCGCGGGTGAAGAAGTGGACGCCCTCGGTGCCGTGGGCGTGGGTGTCGCCGAACAGCGAGTTCTTCCAGCCGCCGAAGGAGAAGTAGGCCATCGGCACGGGCACCGGCACGTTGATGCCGACCATGCCCACCTCGACCTCGTTCTGGAACCGGCGGGCCGCGCCGCCGTCGTTGGTGAAGATCGCGGTGCCGTTGCCGTACGGATTGGCGTTGATCAGGTCGATGGCCTCGTCGTACGTCGCGACGCGGACGACCGACAGCACCGGGCCGAAGATCTCGTCGGTGTAGATCGACATGTCGGTGGTGACGTGGTCGAACAGGGTGGGGCCGACGAAGAAGCCCGTGCCGTCGGCGTCGGGGCTCACCCCGCGCCCGTCCACCACGAGCGTGGCGCCTGCGGCCTCCCCCGCGTCGACGTAGCCGGCGACCCGGTCGCGCGCCGCCGCCGTGACCAGCGGCCCCATGTCGCAGCCGCGCCTGCCGTCGCCGGTGCGCAGGGCGCGCGCCCGGGTGGCGATCCGGTCGACGAGGTCGTCGGCGACGTCCCCCACGGCGACCACCGCGGAGATCGCCATGCAGCGCTCCCCCGCCGACCCGAACCCGGCGTTCACGGCCTGGTCGGCGGCCAGGTCCAGGTCGGCGTCGGGCAGCACCACCATGTGGTTCTTCGCCCCGCCCAGCGCCTGCACCCGCTTGCCGTGCGCGGTGCCGGTCTCGTAGACGTGGCGCGCGATCGGGGTGGAGCCGACGAACGACACCGCCTTGACGTGGGGATGGGTCAGCAGCCGGTCGACGGCCGCCGCGTCCCCGTTGACCACGTTGAACACGCCCTCGGGCAGGCCCGCCTCGACCCACAGCCGGGCCAGCCACAGCGCGGCCGAAGGCACCTTCTCGCTCGGCTTCAGCACCACGGTGTTGCCGGCGGCGACGGCGATCGGGAAGAACCACATCGGCACCATGGCCGGGAAGTTGAACGGGCCGATGATCGCGACCGGGCCGAGCGGCTGGCGGATCGAGGAGACGTCCACGCGGGTGGAGGCGTTCTCGGTGAAGTCCCCCTTGAGCAGGTGCGGGATGCCGCAGGCGAACTCCACGACCTCCTGGCCGCGGGCCACCTCCCCGCGTGCGTCGTCGAGGACCTTGCCGTGCTCGGCGGTGATCAGCGCGGCGAGCTCGTCGGCGCGGGCGTTGAGCAGCTCGCGGAACCGGAACAGCACCTGGGTGCGCCGGGCAAGTGACGTGTCGCGCCACGCCGGGAACGCGGCCCGCGCGGCGGCGACCGCCGCGTCGACGTCCGCCGGGGACGCGAGCGCCAGCCGGGCCGTCACCTCGCCCGTCGCGGGGTCGGTCACCTCGGAGAACCGGCTGCTCGAGCCCTCGTGGGCGGCACCGCCGACCCAGTGGTGCAGGACGGGAACCTGTGCCGCGATCACGCCGGTCGCTGTCGACATGGCCCGAGTGTGCCGGCGACGGCCCCGCGGCGGAGTTGACAGAACATATGCTCGCGCCCGGAATCGTTGACACTCCGGAAAGGGCGGCCCGGTGTACCCGACGCTGGCCGATGTGCTCGACCTGCCGGTGCTGCGGGCCGCGGCGCCCCGGGTGCGCGCCGGGTCGGGCGGCCTGGACGTCCCCGTGCGGTGGGTCCACGTGAGCGAGCAGCGCGACCCGGCCGGCACGCTGTCCGGCGGCGAGCTGGTGCTGTCCATCGGCGTCGCGGTGGCCGACCCGACCACCGACCCGGCCGCTTACGTCGCGGCGCTGCGGGCCGCCGGAGCCGTCGGCCTCGTCATCGAGCTGGGCCAGCACCTCGACGCCCTGCCGGGCCCGCTCGTGCAGGCCGCCCGGGCCGCCGGCTTCCCGCTGGTCGAGCTCGGCCGCACCGTGCGCTTCGTCGAGATCACCGAGGTCGTCCACGCGCAGATCCTGAACAGCCAGTACGCCCGCATGCAGTTCACGCAGCGGGTCCACGACACGTTCCGCGCGCTGGCCGTCGAGAGCGGCGAGGTCGGCCGGGTGCTGGCCGAGGCGGCGACGCTCACCGGGCAGCCGGTCGTCCTGGAGGACCTCGGGCACCGGGCGCTCGCCTTCGCCGGTGACGTCCCCGCGGCGGTGCTGCTGAAGGACTGGACCGCGCGGTCCCGGCAGGCCCCGGCCACCCCCGAGCCCGCGGCCGCGGGGCCGGAGGGGTGGGCGACGTGCCCGGTGGGGCCGCGCAGCCGCCGGTGGGGGCGGCTCGTGGTGCCGCAGCGGGCGGTGGCCGACGACGCCGCGGAGCGGACGGCCATCGTGCTGCGCAACGCCGCCGACGCACTGACCATCGGCCGCCTGCTTGGCGACGACTCGCTCGGCCTCGAACTGGAGGCACAGGGCGAGCTGCTGCAGGACCTGCTGCACAGCACCACCCTCGACGAGCCGGCCCTGCGGGCGCGGGCCCGCGCCCTCGGGCTGCCGGCGGGCGGCGCACTGGCCGTGGCCGTGGTGGCGGCGGGTGGAGTGGCGGGCGCCGATCCGCACGACCGAGGCCCGGTGGAGGTCGTGGCCGCCGCGGCCCGCACCGCGCAAGCACCCGCGATCGTCGGCCGGTCCGGTGCGGGCCGGATCGCCCTCGTCGTGTCCTGCCGGTCACGCGATCAGGCCGACGGCCTGCTGGAGCGGGTCGTCGAGCTGCTGCCCGCGGGTTTCGCAGATGCGGTCGGCGCGGCGGGACCGGTCACGGCGTTCACCGACCTGGCCGCGGCGCTCACCGAGGCCGCGTTCGTCGTCGACGTCGCCGCGTCGGCCGCGGAGCCGCCACCGGCGCGGATCCGGCGCAGCAGCGACCTCGGGGCGGCGGGCCTGCTCTGGCAGCTGCGCGCAGACGAGCGGCTGGCGTCCTACGTGGACACCCAACTCGGGCCGCTGCTGCGCCTCGACGAACCGGCGCGCGGCACGATGCTCGCCACGCTGGCCGCCTTCCTCGACGCAGGCGGCCGGATCAGCACGTTCGCCGCAGCGGTGAACCTGAGCAGGCCCGCCGCCTACGCCCGGGTCGCACGCCTGCAGGAGCTGCTCGGCTGCGCGCTCGACCAGCCCCGCGTGCGGCTGTCGTTGCACCTGGCGGTGCTCGCGCTGCAGCAGGACGGGAGCTGAACCCAGAGCGGAGCAGTTTGCTGCTATCCGTCATTCTCAGCCTTGACAGTGAGATTCTGCGTCGCCATCATTCGCTCCACTACGCCGAACCGCCACGCCGGCGACCGTCCCACCCCTCCCCCATCCCGGCGCGCGCAGCCGCGTGCCTCGCTGCCCCCTGCCACGCACCTCGGCCGAGGTGCGTCCACGTGCTGCCGCGGGGCCCGAGCCGAAGGAGTTCCCCGAAGTGCCTCCACCCTGGGTGAAGAGACGCCGCCCGGACCCGACGATGCGGTTCGGGCTGATGTGGTTCAACTCCCCCACCCCCTACGCACTCGTCGACGGCCAGGCCGAGCGCAACCCCGACGTGCTGGACCCGCAGGTCCAGGCCCGGCTGGCCCGCGCCGCCGAGGACGCCGGGTTCGACTTCCTCTTCCTCGCCGACCGCTACCAGGTGATCAGCGACGCGAGCTCGCGGATCGGGCACGGCGACCCGTTCCTCGCGGCGAACTCGTGGGCGCCGATCCTCATGGCGGCGACGTCCCGGATCGGCGTCGCCACCACCATGCACACGCGCTACCTCTCCCCCGCGGTCATCGCACGCATCGGGGCGAACCTGGACACCATCAGCGGCGGCCGCTGGGCCTGGAACGTCGTGCCCGGCACCGTGGACGACGAGCTCATGGGCGTCCCGCCGCTGCCCCACGAGGACCGCTACCGCTACACCACCGAGGTGGTCGGCCTGGTGAAGGCGCTCTGGGCCGCCCGCGGCGACCGGGTCGACCTCTCCGGCGAGTTCCACTCCCTGCGCGGCCGGATGATGGGCCCGCACATCGTGCAGCAGCCCGCCCCGCCGCTGTTCAACGCCGGTGTCTCCGACGCCGGTCTGGAACTGATCGCGGCAGAGTGCGACTACGGCTTCTTCACCGTGGTCGACGACCTCGCCAAGGTCCGCACACCGGTCGAGCGGATCGCGGGCCTGGCCGCCGACCGGGGCCGTGACCCGCACGCCGTCACGCTCGTCGGCTCCGTCGGCGTGCTCGTCGACGACGACCCCGCGCGGGCGGCCGACCGCCTGGCCGAGCTCGAGCGGGACCTCGACCCCGCCGCAGCCACCGGGTGGGCGCAGTCCTTCCTCGCCCGCAGCCACACCTACCGCTCCACCCACGGCGACGAGGAGATCCGCAAGACCTTCGGGCTCGCGGGCGGCTCCCGCGTCCTGTGCGGCACGCCGCAGGACGTCGCGGAGCAGATCCTCGACGTCCACCGGCAGACCGGGCTGCGCGGCTTCCAGATCCTGCCGCTGACCTGGTCGGTGGACGAGATCGCCCGCATCGGGAACGTGTTCGCCCACCTCGAGCGGACCGGCTGCTGGGAACCGCCGGCACGACGCGACTGGAGCTGGTGAGATGACCACGCAGGGCCATGTCCTGATCACCGGCGTCATCGGGCGGATCGGCACGGCGATCGCCCAGGCGTTCCTCCGCGCCGGGTACCGCATCACCGGGATCGACTTCCGCGCCGACGAACTGGCCGCCACCGTGGCCGCACTCGGCCCGCCGGACCGGGTTCGCGGCCGGATCGCCGACCTCTCCGACGCCGCCCGGGTCGAGACCACGTTCGAGGAGGCCTGGGTCGACCCCGGGCCGGTGGACGTCCTCGTGAACTGCGCCGCGATCGCGCCCGTGAACCCGGTGGCCGGGATGGACCCCTGCATCTGGGACCGGGTCATGGCGGTCAACCTGCGGGCACCCGTGATCCTGACGTCCGCACTGGCGAAGCGCGTGCTGGCGGCCGGGCGCACCGCCTCGATCGTCAACATCAGCTCCGGCAACGCGCTGCGGGCCCGCGCGGGCGCCGCGCACTACTGCGCGTCGAAGGCGGCGGTGGAGAGCCTGACCCGCTCCGCCGCCCTCGAACTGGGCCCCAGCATCCGCGTCAACGCGGTCAGCCCGGGATTCGTCGACGTCGACAGCCCGGTGAACCCGGTCAGCCGCGAGTACGCCGACAGCTTCCCGCTCACGCCGATGGGCCGGCACGGCACGCCCGAGGACATCGCCCGCGCGGTGTTCTGGCTCGCCGGCCCCGACGCCGAGTTCTGCACCGGCACCGTGCTCCGGGTCGACGGCGGGTCGCTCGCCGGCCTGAAGAGCCTGCCGGTCCAATCGCGCCACGACGGAGGAACCCCCTCATGACCACGCAGTCACTCGACTCGGCGTCGTACGAGTCGGCCCGGCAACGGTTCCGCGCAGTCTTCGCCGGCAGCGTCGGCAACCTGATGGAGCAGTACGACAACCTCATCTACGCCTACTCCGCCGTCTACATCGGCAGCGTCTTCTTCGCGGGCGGCGGCACGCTGACCACCACGCTGGCCACCTTCGGCGTGTTCGCCGTCGGCTTCCTCGCCCGCCCGGTCGGCACGATCTTCTTCGGCCACATCGGCGACCGGTACGGCCGCCGACCCGCCCTGATCGCGAGCGTCGTCCTCATGGGCGCCGCCACCGTCCTCATCGGACTCCTGCCCGGCTACGCGACGCTGGGCGCCGCGGCCCCGCTGCTGCTCACCGTCCTGCGGCTGCTGCAGGGGTTCGCGGTGGCCGGGGAGTGGGCAGGCTCCACCACGATGCTCGTGGAGTACGCACCAGCCCACGCCCGCGGCCGCTACGGCAGCTTCAACCAGGTCAGCACCGTGTCCGGGTTCCTGCTCGCCGCGCTCGTGGTGTCGGTGAACGCGCTGCTGTGGCCCGCCGAGTCGATGCTGACCATCGGCTGGCGCATCCCGTTCCTGCTCGGCATCGTCACGATGCTGATCGCCCTCGTGCTCCGCCTGGGCCTGCGCGACACCCCCAAGTACGAGGAGGAGGCCCAGAGCGGCGCCACGAGCAGGCACCCGCTGCGGCTCACGTTCCGCACCCAGAAGAAGCCGATGCTGCTGGGCTTCTGCCTCAACGTCGGCAGCGGCGTCGGCTACTACTTCTTCCTCAGCTACCTGCCCACGTTCCTGCAGCAGCAGTTCACGCTGCCGCAGCCGCTCGTCTTCGCCTCGACCCTCGTCGGCCTCGCCGTCATGCTGGTGACGGTCTACGCCGCAGGCGCGCTGTCCGACCGGATCGGCCGCAAGCCGACGCTGCTGGCGGGCGCCGCGGCCACCACGGTGCTGAGCTGGCCGGTGCTGGCGCTGCTGTCCACCGGCGACCCGCTGGCCGTCCACCTCGCCCAGGCCTGCATCGGGGTGATGCTCGGCCTGCTGTGCGGGCCGATCCCGACCGCGCTCGCGGAGCTGTTCCCGACCAACGTCCGCTACTCCGCACTCGGCATCGGCTTCAACTTCGCGATCATGGCGTTCGGTGGCACCGCCGGCTTCATCGCCACCGGCATCATCGGCGCGAGCTCGTCCCCGCTGCTGGTGGCCGTGCTACCCGCCGCGGCGGCGCTCGTCTCGCTGATCACGATCATCGGGATGCCCGAGACCTACCGCAACGAGCTGCGCTGATGGGACCTCGACAGATGAGCACGAACTTCCGCGACGGCACCGACACCCCGCGCGCCTACCTGGAACGCTGCCTCGACGTCATCGCGCAGCGGGAACCGCAGGTCCGGGCGTGGGTCGTCCGCAACGAGGAGGCCGCGCGGGCAGCGGCCGACGCGAGCACCGAACGGTGGCGGGCGGGCTCCCCGCTCTCCCCGGTCGACGGCATGCCGATCGGTATCAAGGACCTCCTCGAGACCGCCGACATGCCCACGCAGATGGGCTGCGCCGCGTACGCCGGGAACTTCCCGCGCCACGACAACGCCGCTGTCTGGGCCCTGCGCAGGGCGGGCGCGGTGATCCTCGGCAAGACGGTGACCGCCGAGCTGGGCGGCACCGAGCCCGGACCGACCACGAACCCGTTCGACGCCTCCCGCACCCCCGGCGGTTCGTCGTCGGGTTCCGCTGCGGCGGTCGGCGCCGGGATGGTGCCGGCCACCGTCGGCACCCAGGTGGTGGGCTCGATCATCCGCCCGGCGAGCTACTGCGGGAACTGGGCGCTGAAACCCTCCCAGGGCGCGATCAACCGCGGCGAGCGGCAGGCCACCAGCATGAGCACGCACGGCGTGCACGCCACCGGCCCCGAGGACATGTGGCTCACCGCCATGGCGATGGCCGCCGCGGGCGGCGACCCCGGGCACGCGCCCCTCGCCGGCCCGGTGGACACGACACCCGCCCCGAGCCGCCCCCACTCGGTGGCCGTGATGGAGACGGAGGGCTGGGACGAGCTCGACCCCAAGACCCGAGAAGCGTTCGACCAGGTGCTCGGCCGCCTCGAGGAGCTCGGCTGCCCGGTGCTGCGCCGGGGTGGCACGCCGCCGCTGGAGCGGTTCGAGCGGTCGCTGACCGGCGCCGTGGACATGGCGATCCGCATCACCGCGTGGGAGAACCACTGGCGGCTGCGCGGCCTCATCGCCGAGCACCCCGACGGCGTGAGCGCCCGCGGCCAGGAGACCCTGCGCGTCGCGGAGGAACTGGGCGTCGACGGCTACGTCGAGCTGCTGGACCGGCGGCGGACCCTGCGCGCCCGCCACGCGAGCCTCGCCGGCGTCGCCGAGGTCCTGATCTCGCCGGCGTCCCCGGGCCCGGCACCCGCGTCGTCCGTGGACACCCCGGGCCGGCCCCGCGCCCCGTGGCCGACCGGCAACCCCGTCTTCAACGCGCCGAGCTCCGTGCTCGGCGCGCCGGTGGTGACCGTCCCCCTGATGACCGTGGACGGCCTACCCGTGGGCGTGCAGGTGCTGGGCCAGCCGGGCGCCGACGCCCGGGTGACCGCGATCGCCCGGTGGCTGGGCGACCACGTGCCCCCGGTCTGCGTCTAGCGCCCCCCTCACGCCGCCACCGCCCGAACCCGCTTCGGGAGCAGGGCGTCGAGGATCGGGTCGGGGTCGAGGCGGTCGCCGTACCAGTCCGGTGTCAGCGTCCAGTGATCGATCCGGGCGTGCCGCTCGGCGAGATCCTCGAGATTCCCGCTCAGCTGCGGCGCGACATCCGGGATCGGTGACCCGTCGGGCCGGGCGAATTCCCACCTCCCTGCTCGTCGTTTCACGTGATAGCCGTGGTCGTGGATCACTTTGTGGTGGTGGCTGCAGAGCAGCACGAGATTGTCGATATCGGTCGGACCGCCCCGCACCCACCACCACACGTGATGCGCAAGCAAGAACCGAGTATGCACACACCCCGGGAATTGACACCTGTCGCCGTCCCGGACCGTCAACGCCGCGATCTGCGCCGGAGTCGCCAGCCGCCGTGTTCGACTCAGGTACATGCGGTTGCCGGTGCGGTCGTTCAGCAGAACCTGCACCCGGGCATCACACGCCAACCGCTCCGCGGTCGTCCTCGGGATCTCGGGCCCGTTCTCCAGCCGCGCGGTGCCGGAGTCGGCATCCAGGTGCACGACCACCCGGGCGGTGCCCCGCTCCACGACCGGCCCGTCCCCGGGCTGCCGGGTGACGTACTCCAGCAGCGCGTCGGCGCGGCGGGCCTCGGTCCGGTCGAGCGAGGCGCCCGGTTCCTGCTCCCGGGCCTGCTCGTCCAGGTCCGGCGGAACCGGCTCGGTGCGGGCGGTGACCGGTCGCCGCTTCGGCACCCGGGCCTCGATCGCGCTGATGAACGCCGCCCCGGCGTCCGGCGTGAGCCGGGCCCGCACGATCAGCGAGCCGTCGTCGTCCCAGGTCCAGGTCAGCGACCTGCGGGCCGCGGTGTCGCCGGCCGGGGTGTGCCTGCGTCGCACTGCGCGGACGACGGTTTCGAGGTGTCCGGCGGTGCCGCCCAGGGCGAGGGTGAGCAGGATCTTCTCGGCGGTCTCCGGATCGGCGACCGTGGTGTGCTTCAGGTCCGACGTGCCCGCAGCGATCTCGGCCGCCATCCGGGTCAGGGTGGCCGAGTCGGAGCCGACGACCCGGGTGATCGCTCGGACCTTCGAGTACGACAACCGGCCGGCCGCGAACGCCTCGGTGATCTTCGGTAACCGCTGCAGGGCGTGGGCCACGCGGAGCCGTTCGTTGGCGGTGCGGATGTTCATGCCGGCGCGCCAGGACAGCCAGTGGGCACACGAGTGGACGCCGTCGATGGCCCAGTCGCGGCGATCGTCGAATTCGGCGAGAAGCACCAGGAAGCGGCATTCGGCGGCGGCGAGTTGCCCGGCGAGGGTGAGTAGTTCGTTTTCCAGGGCGTCGACTGTGAGGCCGGTGGGGAGGGGGAGGATGGTTGCGACCATGGTGTGAGGATGACAGGAGGGTCTGACAATTCCGGGCCGTCAAGGACGGCTCCGGTGAAGATTTTTTGGTGGCTTCCTCGGAACGGGGCGGGAAAGCAGGTCGCCCATGGAGAGGCGGCCCGGCTCGCCCACGCAAGATCGCTGCGCGAGCCGGGTTCCGCGGAACCCAGCCGAGAAGACAGCCCCGATGAAGGACATCGCTGGGGATGGTTCGGGACCACAAGACAGTCGCGCAGGCACCCGGCAGCGACGGGCTCATCGCGAACCGGCGTGCCCCCCAGCCGGGGACGGCCGTCCACGCCACCCCGGGGCCGGGCTGACTGCACGGCGGGCCAGGACGAGGCCCGGCGTGGCCTCCGCGACGCGCCGACCCGGCTCGCCAACCGCAAGATCAGCACACGAGAGTGGGTTCCGCGGAACGCGGCTGGGGTGGGCTGGCGCGATCCTCGACCGCGACTCGCGGCGGTCTGTCGGAGATGCGCCTCCTCTCGGTCTCGCCCTTGCCTCGGGTGATGACCACCGATCCTCGGGTGGACGGGCCGCGCTCCGCGCGCTGCGGTGCCGTACGGGCCGGGTCTGAAGACGACCGATCCGGTGGGCACACCGCGAGATGCTCGTCGCGGCCTCCCGGGCTCGTGGACGAGCACGTCCCGTCGGCTGCAGGGCGAGATTGGCGCGCTTCCCGACGCGAGGTGTCGGGAAACGCGCGCGGCCGGTGATCATGCGGTGCCGGCGGGTTCAGCGGAACCCGGCCGGGAAGACATCCCTGGAGGAGCGGGGCCGGATCAACCCCGGTTTCCCGCTCCTGATCTTTCTTCTTGGTGTTCCGGGAGCCACGACGAGGAGCGGAGGCCCCGCTCCTTCATCGCATCAGTGGCGTAGGCACCCAGCAGCGACGGTCTCGTCGAGAATCGCCGTGCCCCCGCGCCGGGGACGGCCGCCAGAGCGACCACGGAGTTCGGCAGTGAACCCAACGCGACCACCGCGCCACCGGCACCGGGTCGCCACGCGCGGTTCACGGGGAGTCCAGGAACACGATCTACCGAAGATCCGAATGTCATGTCATGATCCCGGGGCTCCCCGACAACCGCAGAAGGCAACCCGATGACGCGACGCCGCTTCCTCCCCACGGCAGCCTTCCTCGCCGTGGCCGGTCTCCTCACCGCATGCGCAGGCAACGGCCCGGGCGCCACGGCCCAGGGGGCCGGGGACCCGCAGAACGTCCGGGTGTACCTCGCGGGCGACACCAACATCCAGGAGCTCTGGGAGAACACCCTGATCCCGGCGTTCACCGCGGCGAACCCGGGCGTCGGCGTCGACCTGCAGTTCGACCTGCACGGAGCCAACAAGACGCAGACCATCGCGAAGCTCGCAGCCGCCGACCAGCAGGGTGAGGACGCGGGCATCGACATCGTCGAGGGCGGTGCCGCCGAGGACGCCGGACCGGCCGGCCTGCTGGTCGACCCGGCGGGTCTCATCCCCGGCCTCGACTCCGTCGACCCCGAGGTCCTGGCGGCGGCCGGGCCCGGGGCGGTGCCCTACCGGGCGTCGTCGGTGCTGCTCGCCTACGACTCGACGAAGGTGCAGGACCCGCCGCGCACCCTCGACGAGCTGCTCGCGTGGATCAAGGCGAACCCGGGCCGGTTCACCTACAACTCGCCCAAGACCGGCGGATCGGGCCAGGCGTTCGTCACCACGGTGCTGGACAAGTTCGTGCCACCGGACGTGCGCGCGCAGATGACGACGGATTACCACAAGGAGCTCGAGAGCAGCTGGGACGAGGGCTGGCGGACGCTCGCCGAGCTCAACCAGTACGTGTTCCAGGGTGGCGTCTACCCGAACGGCAACAACGGCACGCTCGACCTGCTCGCCAGCGGCCAGGTGTCGATGGTCCCGGTGTGGTCGGACCAGTTCTTGACGGGCCAGCGCAACGGCAGCATCCCGCCCACCGTCAAGGCGCTGCAGATCAGCGACCCGCCCTTCACCGGCGGCGCCACGCCGATCGGCATCGTCGAGGCCTCCGAACGGCGCGACAATGCCGTGAAGCTGGTCGACTTCCTGCTCCAGCCCGCGCAGCAGCAGGCGATCGCGGAGAAGATCGCCGGCTTCCCGGTGATCCCGCTCGACGAGCTCTCTGCCGAGGTGCAGACGGCGTTCGGCGAGGCCCACCCGGACCAGCTGCGCCCCACCTACTTCACCGACCACAAGAACGACCTGAACAACCTCTGGGACCAGCTCGTCCCCGGCCACTAGGCACCCGACATGCGCAGAAGACCGATCGCCGGGCTGCTGATGGCGGCCCCGCCGGTGCTCGTCGTCGCGGTGTTCGTCGGCTTCCCGATCGCGACGGCGATCGCGTACAGCCTCGGGCACGTCGGCGGGCTGAACGCCACGATCGCGCGGATCGCGCGCGAGCAGCACACCGTGGACGCCTGGTGGCAGCAGACCCTCGGCGCCTACGCCGACGTGCTGGCGGACGGGCGGGTGCTGCGCGACCTGCTGACCACCGTGACGGTCACGCTCGTGACGACGGTCGTCGTGGTCGGGCTCGCCTGGGTGATCGCGCTCTACCTGCGGTTCTCAGGCTCCTGGGCGGCCCAGGTGCTCGCCGCGATCGCCGTGGTCCCGATGTTCATCCCGGTCGTGATCGCGTCCTGGGCCATCCTCACGTTCTACGCGGGCGACGGGTTCGTGCGCTCGGTCGCCGCGACGCTCGGCGGGGAGGCGCCGACCCTGGGCTACACGGTCACCTGCATCACGATCGCGATGATCTGGACTTCGCTGCCGTTCGCCACCCTGATGGTCACCTCGGGCGTGCAGTCGGTGCCGAACGCGCTCATCGAGGCCGCGGCGGACGCGGGCGCGTCGCTGCCGCGGATCGTCCGGTCGGTGCTCCTGCCGATGGCAGTGGTGCCCACGGTGATCGCGGCGACGTTCACGGCCATCGCCACGCTCGGCGCGTTCACGGTGCCGTACTTCACCGGGCCGAACGCGCCGACGATGCTCGGCGTCGGCATGGCGGCCTACTTCCAGTCCTACAACCTGCCCCAGCAGGCCGTGGTGATCGCCGTGATCGTGTTCGTGATCGCGGCCGGCATCGGTGCGCTCTACGTGTGGGCGAACCTCCGGGCGGCGCGCGCCGCGGGACGGGTCTGATGGCCACGGCCGGGCGGGTGCTGGGCGGCATCGCGATGGTGCTGCTCGGCGTCTTCATCATCGGGCCGCTGGTGTGGCTCGCCGTGCGCGCGTTCGCCACCGGGTGGACCTATCCGCACCTGCTCCCCGACGGGTGGACGCTGCACTGGTTCGGCGAGGTGTTCGCCGACCCGTTGCTGTTCTCCTCGATCCAGCTCTCGCTCGCGTTCGCGTTCACCACGATCGCGGTCGCCGCCGTGATCTGCCTGCCCGCCGCGTACGCGTTCGCGCGGTTCGACTTCCCGGGCAGGCGGTTCTTCCTGATCGGCCTCTTCGCCACGAACGCGTTCCCGAAGACCGGACTGTTCGTGTCCATCGCCGCCCTGTTCTACGCGTTCGACCTGATGGCGACGTTCAGCGGGATCGTGATCGTGCACCTGCTCGGCACGGTGGTGTTCATGACGTGGATCCCGGCGGCGGCGTTCGCGGCGGTGCCGCGCAGCCTCGAGGAGGCCGCGCGGGACGCGGGAGCGCGGCCGCTGCGGGTGTTCACGTCCGTGACGTTGCCGATGGCGCTCCCCGGGATCCTCGTGGCCCTGACCATGTCGTTCCTCGCCTCGTTCGACGAGGCGCAGGGCACCTACCTGGTCGGCGCCCCCGTCTACTACACGATGCCGACGGAGATGTACTCATTGGTGCTCAACTACCCGCGCCAGGTCGCAGCGGTGTTCTCGATCCTGCTGTCGATCCCGTCCGTCGCCCTGCTGCTCCTCGTGCGCAAGCACGTCATGGGCGGCCAGCTCGCGGAGGGGTTCCAGATCCGGTGAGTCTGCACCTCTCTGGCGTCTCCAAGGATCTGGGCGGGCGCCGCATCGTCGACGACCTCGACCTCGACGTCGACAGCGGGGAGCTGGTGTGCCTGCTCGGACCGTCGGGGTGCGGGAAGACCACCACCCTGCGCATGGTCGCCGGCTTCCTCATACCCGACGTCGGGAAGGTCGTCATCGACGGCCGGGACGTCACGAACCTCCCCCCGGAGCGCCGCCCCACGGCGATGGTGTTCCAGAACTACGCGCTGTGGCCGCACATGACCGTGTTCGACAACGTGGCCTTCCCTCTCAAGCTGCGCAAGCTGCCCCGGGCCGAGATCGCGACGCGGGTGGAGGCGATGCTGGAGCTGGTCGGGCTCACCCACCACCTGCGCAGCCGGCCCGCCCACATCTCCGGTGGGGAGCAGCAGCGCGTCGCGCTCGCGAGGGCGCTGGTGCAGGAACCCGCGGTGCTGCTGCTCGACGAGCCGCTGTCCAACCTCGACGCGAAGCTGCGGGTACGCGTGCGTGAGGACATCCGCGACATCCAGCAGCGGCTCGGGATCACCACCCTCGTCGTCACCCACGACCAGGACGAGGCGCTGTCGATCGGGGACCGGGTGGCCGTGATGAACGGCGGTCGCATCGAGCAGGTCGCGCCGCCCGACACGCTCTACCAC
The DNA here is from genome assembly GCF_042657305.1 of Pseudonocardia zijingensis. Classification (NCBI taxonomy): domain Bacteria; kingdom Bacillati; phylum Actinomycetota; class Actinomycetes; order Pseudonocardiales; family Pseudonocardiaceae; genus Pseudonocardia; species Pseudonocardia zijingensis. Next base: position 92,883 of record NZ_JBHSKO010000015.1, read on the forward strand.
CAGCCCGCCACCCGGTTCGTCGGCGGCTTCGTCGGCGCGATGAACAGTCTGTCCGGCTCGATCGAGAACGGGAAGGCGGTCCTCGCCGGCGGCACGGTCGTCGCCGTCCTGACCCCCTGCGCAGCGGGTGGCACGGAGATCGCGGTGCGCCCCGAGGACGTCGTGTTGGCGCCCGACGGTGCTCCCGCGCGCGTGGAGCGCGTCGTTCCCCGCGGGCACTTCACCGAGATCGTGCTCGACCTCGGCGGGACGGGCCTGCGGGCCTACCTCGGCCCCGACGATCCACGCCCCGCGCCGGACGACACCACCGGCGTCCGGTTCCGTCGAGCGCTGGGTTACGCGGACGGGCAGCTCATCGGATGAACCCGATGACGCCGGGAGGCACCGGCGACACGGCACTGGCCATCGCACATCGCGGAGACCCCGTCCGGAACCGGGAGAACACGCTGCCGGCCATCGGCGCGGCCGTCGACCAGGGCGCCGATCTCGTCGAGATCGACGTCCGGCTCACCTCGGACGGCGCGGTGGTGCTCCTGCACGACGCCACGCTCGAGCGGCTCTGGGGCATGCCGGCACGGGTCGACGCCGTCCTGGCCGCCGACCTGCCCGCCGGGATCCCGACCCTCACCGAGGCCCTCGACCACATCGCGGGCAGCGGGGTGGGGCTGCTGATCGACATGCCCGAACCGCTCGCCGCCGGACCCGCCTACGACGTCGTACGCGAGCGGGTGGGTGCGGCGGCGCTCGCCCCGCACGAGGTGCTCTGGTGCGGGGCGACGGACGCGCTCGCGCGGGTGCGCTCCGCCGACCCGGACGCGCGGCTCCTGCTCTCGTGGGACAGCGCGGACTACCCGCCGGAGCCGACCGTCGAGGCCCTCGCCCCGGAGGCGTTCAACCCGAACTGGCGCACCATGGCAGCGGACGTCGTGACCTGGGCCCACGACCGTGGCATGGCCGCGTGCTGCTGGACGGTCGACGACGAGCCGGTGATGGGCGACCTGCTGCGCCGCGGCATGGACGCCATGATCACCAATCGGATCGGGAAGTTGCGGAGGGTGCTCGATGGGCTCGACGGTGCCGCCTGAGGAGCTGGCAGAGGCGGCCCGGGTCGCCGAGGAGGCCGCCGGTATCGCGATGCGGATCGTCCGAGCCGCCCCGCTCGGCGTGGTGCAGGAGAAGGCGCACGCCGCCGACCTCGTCACCGACGTGGACCGGGCGGTCGAACGCGAGGTGCGCGCGCTGGTCGCGGACCGCCTCCCCGGGCACACGGTGGTGGGCGAGGAGTTCGGTGGCGTCGCCACCGACGGCCCCACCTGGTACTGCGACCCGGTCGACGGCACCACGAACCTGGTGGCCGGACTCCCGTGGACGTCGTTCTCGCTCGCGCTCGCCGTGGGCGCGACGCCCCTGGTCGGCGTCGTCGCCGACCCGTGGCGCGACGAGGTCGTGCTGGCCGTCGCCGGGAAGGGCGTCACGGTGAACGGTCGGCCGGTCCCCGGCGCGCGCCCGGCGCACCGTGCGCGGCTCTCCGGCGGCGTGCTCCTCACGGAGTGGGCCGCGCACCGGCCGTGGCCCGGGATGGCGCAGCTGCTCGCCGCGCTCGCCGACCGCGCGTGCACCGTCCGCGTGATGGGCAGCGGCACGCTCGCCCTGGGCCACGTCGCTGCCGGCCGCGGCACCGGGGCGATCATCAGCGAGTTCCACCCCGAGGACCACCTCGCCGCCGCGTTCGCCTGCGCCGAGGCCGGGCTCGCGGTGCGCGACGAGTCCGGGGCGCAGCGACCGTTCCCCGACCGGGGCGGCATCCTCGTCTGCGCGCCGGAGGCCGCGGACGAGCTCTTCGACGTGTGGCAGGAGGCGCTGCGCGCCTGGTAGGTCCTGCGTCGACGGCCCGCGGTGGGTGGCCCGCCCACCGGGGACGGGTAGGCGCACCCCCGGAGCGACTCCGGCTACGGGGGTGGATCGTCGCGCGGGACCTACAGCTTGATCAGCGGACCGGCGCGTTTCCCGACGCCAGGTGTCGGTTTTCGCGCCCGGCCGGTGATCATGGTGCCGGGAGGCCGCGTCAGCCGCGCTGGTGTGCTGCCCGGGCGTCGGCCGCATCGGGAGCGGCGGTGCGCATGACGCGGCCGACGGTGTGGCCGATGGCGTTGCGCACCGCGAGTCCCCCGCGGGTGTGGGGGACTCATCAGGGCGGCCACCAGGTTGACGCGGCGCTGGCGCGTGCGGACCTCGCGCCGGTGGCTCATCCGCGACACCGACTACGGCAACCGGAAGGGGATCAGGCTGCGCCGGTCGGACGTCGAGCGCCGGTTCCCGGGCCTGCTCGACCTGCTGGCAGCGGAGTTCGAGCGGCGGCGCGGCGCCGGTGACGACTCGGGGACGTGCCCGTGATGCGGGTGAAGGCGTGGCTGAACGAGCTCTCGGAGGCGTAGCCGAGGCGCCTGGCCAGGGCGGCCACCGTGGTGTCGGAGTCGCGCAGCGCCCGCTCGGCGAGCCGGATGCGCCAGTGCGCCAGGTAGGTCAGCGGGGGCCGGCCGGAGACCTCGCGGAAGCGGTGGGCGAAGTGGCTGCGCGACATGCCGGCCGCGGCGGCGAGGTCGGCGAGGCCCCAGTCGCGGGCCGGGTCGGCGTGCATCAGGGTCACCGCCGGGAGCAGCTGGGGATCGGCGAGCAGGCCCAGTGAGCCGGGCTGCGTGAGCGCGTCCTGCCGCAGGCCCGCGCGCAGGACCTCGAGCAGGAGGAGCTGGGCGAGCTGGTCGGCGGCGAAGCTCGCGCCCGGGCGGGCGGCGGCCGTCTCCTCGACGATGCGTTCGAGCAGCCGGCGCATCTCCCCCGCCTCGGGGCTGGACGCCCGCACATGGGTCACCGCGGGAAGGGCCGAGGTGATCAGGGCCGCCGCGGCGGGGTCGAGGTCGACGTGGCCACCGAGGATCGCGACGTCCCCGCCGGCACGCAGCTGCGCGACCGGGCTGCTCTCGGCGGTGGGACCGGTGGCGTCGACCGGCCGCAGGCGGGGGTCGCTGCACAGCACCATCGTCGTGATCCCGTTGAGCACGACCGCCTCGCCCGCGGCGATCCGCACCGGCGGGCCGTCGTCGACGACGAGCCAGCAGGAGCCGCCGACGACGGCGTCCAGCTTGACCTGGGCGTCCACCTCGTACCGGACCGCGAACTCCCCGCCGGTGCGGAAGCCGCCGGAGATCACGCAGCGGGCGTCGGCCAACGCGAGCACCTCGGACAGCGGATCCGGCACGATCGGACTCTAGCGCAAGAAGCACGCACTCCAGAGCATTCACAGTCCGGCACAGCACGAGCAGGCTTGCGGTCGTGGATTCACCAGTACGCAGCGTCGTATTCAGCAACAGGAACATCGACATCGCAGGCGACCTCCACCTGCCGCCCGGGTTCGACGCGGGCAGGAGGTACCCCGCGATCGTCACCGTGCACCCGGGCAGCGGCGTGAAGGAGCAGACGGCCGGGATCTACGCCCGGCACCTGGCCGAGAAGGGGTACGTGACGCTGGCGTTCGACGCCTCCCATCAGGGCGAGAGCGGTGGCGAGCCGCGCCACCAGGAGGAGCCGGCCGCGCGGGTGGAGGACATCCGCTGTGCCGTCGACTTCCTGACCACCCTCGGCCACGTGGACGACGAGCGGATCGGTGTGCTCGGCGTGTGCGCGGGCGGGGGGTACGCCGTGAACGCGGCGATGACCGAGCACCGGATCAAGGCCGTGGGCGTGGTCTCGGTGATCAACATCGGCAGGGCGTACCGCGCCGGGGCGTCCGTGGGCGAGGCGCTCGAGGCCGTCGGCCGGCAGCGCACGGCCGAGGCCCGGGGTGCGGCACCGCTGATCACGAGCTGGACGCCCGAGAGCCCCGAGGCGGCGGCGGAGGCCGGCATCACCGACTCCGACATGCTCGAGGCGGTCGACTACTACCGCACTCCCCGGGGGCGGCACGAGCGGTCGGACAACCGGCTCCGCTTCACGAGCGTGGCGTCGCTGCTCGCGTTCGACGCGTTCCACCTGGTGGAGGAGCTGCTCACCCAGCCCCTGCAGATCGTCGTGGGCAACCGGATCGGGAGCTCCGGCTCCTACGAGGACGGCCGCGAGCTGTTCCGGCGGGCGACCGGCACCAAGGACCTGTTGGTCGTCGACGGCGCCGGCCACTACGACCTCTACGACCGGCCGGAGTACGTGGGTCAGGCCGTCGCGAAGCTCGGGGACTTCTTCGCGGAGAACCTCAAGGCGTAGCCCGGCAGGGATTGACGCGACGTGGAATGGATTCCATAGTGGAATCCATTCCACACGGAGCGCCATGGAGGTTCGACGATGACCCCGACCGCGGGGCGGTCCCCCTTCTCCCTGCTCGTCCACCTCGCGGGCGACGGGGAACAGCTGGAGATCTTCTCAGAACAGAGCTCGATCGAGGCCTGGCTCGCAGCGGAGCGGGCGCTGGCCCGCGCGCAGGCCGAGCACGGCGTGATCACCCGCGACGACGCCGACGCGATCGTCGCCGCCGCCCGCCCGGGCAACGTCGACGCGGCCGCTCTCTGGACGAGCGCCCGCACCGTCGGCTACCCGATCCTCGGCCTGGTCCGGGCGATCAGCGCGGCGCTCCCGCCCGGCCCCGACGGCCGCGTGCACTACGGCGCCACCACCCAGGACATCATGGACACGGGGCTCGCCCTGCAGATGGCGCGCTCGCTGGCGGCCCTGGACCGGGCGCTGGGCCGCCTCGGTGACGCCCTCGCCGCGCGGGTCACGGAGCACGCCACCACGGTGATGGCCGCCCGCACCCACGCCCAGCAAGCCGTTCCCACCACGTTCGGCGCCACCCTCGGCTCGCTGCTGGCGCAGTTCGCCCGCCAGCGCGAGCGACTCGCCCAGGCGGCGCCGCGGATCGCGCTGGTGTCGCTGTTCGGCGCGGGCGGGACCGCGGCTGCGCTGGGCCCGCGCTCCGCGCAGGTGCGCGCCACGATGGCCGGCCTGCTGGGCCTGCACCACACCGACGTGCCGTGGCACGTCGACCGCGACGGCGTGGCGGAGTTCGGCTGGCTCTGCACCACGCTGACCGCCACCTGCGCGAAGCTCGCCCGCAACGTCGTGGACCTGTCGCGCACCGAGATCGGCGAGGTCTTCGAGCCGTACGAGACCCACCGCGGCGCGTCCTCCACGATGCCGCAGAAGGTCAACCCCATCTCCTCGGAGATCGTGATCGGGCTCGCGGGCACCGCGGGGGCGCTGGCGTCGTCGCTCGCCCGGGTGCAGGAAGCGGGGCACGAGCGGGCGGCAGGCGAGTGGCAGATCGAGTGGCAGGTCGTCCCACAGCTCGCCGTGCTGGCCGGCACCGCGCTGGCCGAGACGCTCGTGGTCGTCGAGGGCATGCGGGTGGACGCCGAGCGGATGCGCGCCAACCTCGAGCAGGACGGCGGCCTCGTCATGGCGGAGGCGCAGATGATCTCCCTCGCCGCCGCGATGGGGCGCGAGCACGCGCACGACCTCGTCTACGAGGCCGCCGCGCGCACCCGGACCGCCGGGCGCACCCTCGCCGAGGTGCTGCCCGACGTGGCCGCCGAGAAGGGCAGGCGCGACCTGCTGCCCGACCCGCTGGTGACCGCCGACGACTACGTCGGCGAGGCCGCCCGGATCGCCGACGCCGCGGTGCGCGGCTGGGCAGGCGTCCCGGCGCTCGCGATCGCCGGCACCCCGCTCGCGGAGCTGGCGTCGTGAGCGCGCAGATCGAATCCGCCGCCGCCCCGGCCGCCGACGTCGAGGGGCCGGACAACCGGTTCGACCGGGCCCGTTCCCGGGTCGGCGCGGTCGCGGTCCTCCCGCTGATGGCCCTGGCCCTGCTCTGGCCGGGCGGGATGCCGGCCGCGCAGCGCGGCATGCTCGCGGTGCTGGCGTTCGTGATCGTGCTGTGGATCTGCGAGACGATCCCGATCGCGGCCACGGCGCTGATGGGCATCGCGCTGCTGGTGCTGCTCGGGGTCGGCACGCCGTCGGAGGTGTTCGGGGCGTTCGGCTCGCCCACCGTGTTCCTGGTGGTCGGCGCGTTCCTGCTGGCCAGGGCGATGACCGTGCACGGCCTCGACCGCCGCTTCGCGCCGCGGGTGCTGTCGCTGCCCGGGGTCGGGAACAGCACCTACCGCACCGCGCTGGCCTTCGGCGTGGTCGCGACGCTGCTGGCGACGCTGGTGTCGGCGTCGGCCACCGCGGCGATGCTGCTGCCGATCGGCGTCGGTGTCGTCCGCACCGTCGGCGACCTCGTGCGGGAGCAGGACCCGTCGATCACCGGGTACCGCACCCGGTTCTCGTGCATGCTCATGCTGGCGATCGCCTACGGCGCGGGCGTGGGCTCGGTGCTCACCCCGATCACCGGGATCGCGAACGTCATCGGGCGCGGCGCGGTCGAGGAGATGACCGGCTACCGGATCCCGCTGTTCGACTGGCTGTCCATGTCCGCGCCCTACGTCCTCGCGCTCGGCGCGGTGATGTTCGGCGCGCTCGTGCTGCTGAACCGGCCCGAGACCCGCCGCATCCCCGGCGGGCAGGAGCACTTCCGCGCCGCGCACCGCGCGCTCGGGCGGATGAGCGGTGGGGAACGAAACGTGCTGCGGGTCTTCGCGGTGACCGTGACCCTCTGGGTGGTGCCCTCGCTGCTGGAGACCCTGGGCGTCGTCACCCCGGACACGCCGGCGGCGAGCGTGATCAGCCGCCTCGACGAGGGTGCGGTCGTGGTCGCCGCGGCGGGCCTGCTGTTCTTCCTGCCGACCGGCGCGGGCGGCCGGACGCTCACCTGGGCGGACGCGGCGAAGATCGACTGGGGCACCGTGGTGCTGGTCGGCGTCGGCCTCACGATCGGCCGGATGATGAACGCGACCGGCCTGGCCGACAGCTTCGGGGCCGCGGTCGCCGGCCTCACCGGCGTGCGGTCGACGCTGCTGCTCTGCCTGGTCGCGGTGGTCCTCGCGATGGTGATCTCGGAGACCACCAGCAACACGGCCTCGGTCGGGATCGCGGTGCCGATCATCGTCCCGATCGCGACCGCGATCGGCGTGGACCCGCTGATCCCGGCGATGGCGGCGATCTTCGGCGGCAACGCGGGCGCGATGCTGCCGGTCTCGACGCCGCCGAACGCCATCGTCTACGGCTCCGGTTACGTGCCGATGATCCGCATGATCCGCACCGGTGTGGTCGCCGACCTGGCGACGATCCCGTTGATCCTGCTCGCGACGGTCGGGATCGGCTCGATGATCGGCCTGGCGCTCCCGTGACGCCGTGAGCACCGCCCCGGCCAGTAGGTTCGCCCCGTGAGCACTCTCGCGGACGTGGCCCGGCTGGCCGGGGTCGGTGTGGGCACGGCGTCGCGCGCCATCAGCGGGAAGGGCTACGTCGACGCCGAGACCCGGCAGCGGGTGCTCGACGCCGCGGCCGAGCTCGGTTACCGCCGCAACGCGGCCGCCCGGGCCCTGCGCGAGCGGCGCAGCCACGTGGTCGGGCTGATGCTCCCGGACATCCACAACGAGTTCTACACGGCCAGCGCCGCCGTCCTGCAGGCCGAACTGGACGCGGCGGGCTACCAGCTGCTCGTCACCAGCACCGGCAACAGCGTGGAGGGCGAGCGGCACGCGTGGGACACGATGCTCGACCGGCAGGTCGACGGCGTGGTGCACGTCCCGGTCGACCCCCACGCCGCACCGCCGCTCGGGCTCCCGGTGGTGCAGCTCAACCGGCACACCCGCACGGCCACCGCCACGGCCGTCGTCAGCGACGACGTCGCGGGAGTGGCCGAGCTGACCCGGCACCTGGTCGACGCCGGGCACTCCGACCTCGTCGCGCTGGTCGGCGCCCCGCAGCTGTCCACCAGCGAGGAACGCACGAGCGGGTTCCGGCAGGCGGCCGACGCCGCCGGCCTGGTGGAGGACGCGGCGAGCGGGCCGCGGTACCGGGTGGTCGTCACCGAGTTCAGCGCCGACGGCGGCGCCGAGGCGATGGCGCGGATCGAGCCCGACCTCCCCACCGCCGTGGTGGCCCTGAGCAGCCGCCTGGTGATGGGGGTGCTGCGGTGGGCGCGGGCCCGCGGGGTACGGATCCCGGAGGACCTCTCACTGGCCGGCCTCGGCGATCCCGAGTGGTTCGAGCTGTGGCAGCCCGCCATCACCACCTTCGCGCCGCCGCTTGCCGAGATGGGCAGGCGGGCCGCCCACGAACTCGTCGCGCGGATCGGCGGGGACGCCGCGCCGGCCGCGACGACGATCCGCCTCGCAGGCGAGGTGCGCAGGCGCGACTCCGTCCGGGCCCCGGCGCGGCGCGGCGCGGCGCGGGCCTGAACCGGCGTCACAGGACGTCGCGGCGCCAGTCCGGCTCCACCGCCGTCCACTCGCTGTTCCACCGCCGGGCGTTGATCGCCGCCGTGGCGAGGCGCACGGCCAGCCACGCCGCGGCGAGCAGCGAGCCACCGGCGATCAGCACGCCGGACGCGGCGACGATGCCGCCGACCACCGCGTTCACCTGCGTGGTCGGGCGGGGTACCCGCTCGCCCGCTTCGTCGATCCACACGTCGACCTCGGAGCCCGCCGGCAGCGTCCGCTCGACCACGACGAGGCCGGTGTGCTCGCGCCCGGCGCGGTCGATCCAGCGGGCAGGCACCTGCGCCGCCAGCTGCTCGCCCGAGTAGCCGATCTGCACCTTCGCGTCGTCGAGCAGGACGGCGCGCGTCTGCGACACCGTGGCGGCCTCGATGTCGGCGCGCTCGCTCTCGTGGCGGTGGACGGCCAGACCGGTCACGATCGCGGCCGCGAGCAGCAGCAGGGCGGCGACGCCCAGCACCCACGCGATCACGTCCTCGGCGCGGTCGGTACCGCGCCGGGGAAGGCTGCCGGTCACGTCGAGCAGGGTGCCGGGATCCGCGCGCGCCACGACAGCGCCTGCAGACCCCACCCGCATGGGCCGAGAGTCCTGCGCCGGGATTCCTACAGGGCCCGGATCCGGGCGGCCGCCTCGGCGCTGTCGAGGTGATTCACCCGCTGCAGGGGACGCCGGGGGGCCCACCGGGTCGGCACTGTCGGGCCATGCGACGTTCCGATGTCACCCAGCGGGTGGAGTACCGCGTTCTGGAGCTCCGGGAGAGCCGGATCGGAGGGGCGCTGTCCGGGAGCAAGTTGGAGGAGATCCTGAACGACGAGGCGCGGCAGGGCTGGATGCTCAAGTCGATCACGCACGCCGACGTGAAGGGACGGATCGGGCCGGGAGCCGTCGAGGGGCTGCTCCTGACCTTGGAGCGTCCGGTCAGCTGAACGGGCGCACATCCGGCACGGTGGGTCGGAGGGGTGGACATGCACCGGATGCAGGACCGCTATCGATTCGAGACCGCCGTCGGCGTCGTCGACGTGTGGGTGATGCGCGAACACCGGGACGGCACCGTCGACGTCCTCTGCACGTGCTGCGGTGCCCGGTGGGAGCGGGTGCGGGTCCACCTCCAGGGCGGGCCCGGCGGGCCGCCGGACAGCTCGTCGCCCACCGCCGCGCGGTAGGGCCGGCGCGGTCCGAGCGGCATCACCCCGGGCGGGTGGTGCGCGACCGGCGGATCTCCGCACGCTGGTGCCATGGCGAGCGACGGCCCGGCCGCGGCACCCGCGCGGCGCCACCTGCTCGGTAGGTTCCTCGGTTGGCAACGACGGAGGTGGAGCTCGAGCCGCGAGCTCGCCCACGCGATCCACGGCACGGTCGTCGGGGCCGCCGCCATGGCCGCGGCCAGCCTGCACGGCACCATGCAGGACGTGGTCGTGACCGTGCTGGTCACGGTGGTCGTCTACTGGGCCGCGGAGCGGTACGCCCAGGTGCTGGGCGCCGCGGTGAGCGGGCCGCAGCGACGCGCCCGGGTCCGCGCGGCGCTCCGGCAGGGCCGGCCGATGATCGAGTCGGCCTACACGCCGCTGGCGGTGCTGCTGGTGGTCGGGACCCTCACCGGCAACCTGCGCACCGGCGTGCTCTCCGCGCTGATCACAGCCACCCTGCTGCTGGGCGCGCTCGGGCACGTGGCGGCCCGTCGCGCCGGGACGTCCACAACCGGGGCGATCGGCTGGGGCGCGGTCAGCGCGAGCCTCGGCATGGTCATCATCCTGCTCAAACTCGCGCTGCACTGATGCGCGAGACGAGCGGGGCTGCGCTGAGGCCGTGCGCGACGACGCTGAGCAGCACGGTGACACCGATGATCGCGATGGCGAGGCCCGCCGGGTCCCCGAGCTCCTCGAGGGCGAGCAGCGCGAACACCAGCGACGCTAGCCCGCGCGGGCCGAACCAGCCGATGAACAGGACGGTCGGCCGGTCGAACCCGGCACCCAGGCAGGCGATCGCCACCGGCACCATCCGCACGAGGGTGAGGCTGAGCACCGCGTACGCGACGACGAGGAGATCGGCCCGCTCGGCAACGATCGGGACCGCCAGCGCACCGAACGCGAACCACACCAGCAGCGACACCAGCCCGCCCGTCTGCTCGAGGAACACCAGCTCGGCCGGACCGCGGCGCCCGGCGGCGACCCCGAACGCCAGCCCCGCGCAGAAGGCGGCGACGAACCCGTTCCCGTGCAGCCACAACGCCGCGGTGTAGGCCACGAGGGCGAGGGCGAGCACCGCGGCGCCGGCGAAATCCTCGGCGGCCAACCCACGATCGCGGGCCCGCCGCAGGAGGCTCCCGCCGGCGAGCCCGGTCCCGCCGCCGACGACCACGCCGATCGCGAGTTCGGCCAGGGCCTCCCCCACGCTCGGCGCAGCGTGGACCGCCTCGGCCGTTGCGGCGCCCGCGAGCGCGACCATGACGACGGGCGTGACGATGCCGTCGTTCAGCCCGCTCTCCACCGTGATCAGACGGCGGATCCGGGACGGCACCCTCCGGTCGGTGACGACCGGGAGCCCCAGTGCGGCGTCGGTGGGGGCGAGCGCGGCGGCGACGAGCAGGGCGAGCCAGAGGCCCAGGCCCGGGAAGAGCCAGGTGGCCAGGCCCCACCCGGCGAGGACGGTGAGCGGCAGCCCGATGGCCAGCAGGCGCAGGATCCGGCCCACGTCCGCGCGCAGCTCACGGAACGGAACGCCCGCCGCGTCGGAGAACAGCACCCAGACCAGGGTGAGCTCGGCCAGGGGTTCGAGCACGGCGGTGGCCGTCTGCCGGTCGACGGTGCCGGCCGCGGAGCAGAGCCCTCCGGCCACGACGAACACGATCGGCGCGGTCAGGTCGTCGCGCTCGAGCCGGCCCGACAGCACGCCCCACAGGAACACCAGCCCTGCGACCAGCAGGATCGCCGTCACGTCCATCGGCCGGCCCTCCCCGGTGGTTCCGGCGCGGACGCGGCGAGCCCCGCGTCGTCGCTCCAGTCGTAGACGACCTCGCTGAGCAGCAGCGCGTCCTGCAGCGAGCGACGGCGCCGGGTGATGGCCGCCCACAGCAGGCCGGGCGGGAAGAGCAGGCACAGGGTGGCGCGCAGGGCCGCGCGCGCCCACCCCAGCTTGAGGTGGCGCGCGGTCAGCACGCGCAGCCCGAGGACCGCCGCACCGTAGGTGCGCCCCGTCGTCGCCCAGGCGATCGTCAGGTACGCGCCGGCGATCACCGCGCCCACGGCGAGCACCAGCGCCCACGGCGGGCTGGGCCACCGGAAGGTCAGCGGTGACCAGGCGAACCGCGCGGCCGCCGCGGCGAGGAACACCCCGCCGCTCATCACGAGCACGACGACCAGGTCGACGGCCGCCGCCACCACGCGTGTGACGATGCCGGCCGGCCGCGGGTCCGGCGGGCTGTTCACGGGCCGGCCGGGGCCTGGCGCGGCCGGTGCAGGAGGCGGTCGACGAAGCCGGCGACGGCGTCGTCGGCCTGCCGGGCCTCGATGCGGACCCCGCGGATGGTGTCCGAGGTGAGCGAGCCGGTCGAGTGCCGCACGATCTCCGGCAGGTCGATCGCGTCGATGACCTCACGGGCGAGGCCGACGAGGTCGATGCGGGCGATCACCGCGTCGAGGTCGATCCGGGCGGCGACGGCGTCGACGTCGAGGCGGTCCGCGATCGCGTCCAGGTCGACCCCCGCCACGACGGCGTCGACGTCCAGGCGGCGCGCGATCGCGTCGAGGTCGACCCGCGCGACGGCCGCGTCCAGATCGACCCGCGCGACGGCCGCGTCCAGATCGACCCGGGCGACGGCCGCGTCCAGATCGAGCCCCGCAGCCACCGCGTCGAGGTCGACGTGCCGGCGGACCAGCGCGGTCAGGTCCGTCGTCTCGAGGAACGCCGCGAGGACCTCACCGACGAGCAGGCGCAGGAGCCCGCGCGCCTGCCGCTGCAGCTCGGCCCCGCCCTCCCGGCCCCGCGCGGCGAGCGCGGCGACCGCATCGGGCCCGGCCAGCACGGAGGCGAGGGTCACCGACCGGCCCAGGACCGCACTCGCCAGCGTGCGGACCGGCCGGCCCGCCTCCCACAGCCGCCTGCCCGCGACGAGCCCCAGCCCGGCCACGACGGCGGCCGCGGCGCCCACCTGCCCTCGCTGCGTCCCCGGGTCCACGTCGCCTCCTGGCCTGCACTGCCGGTCACACCCCGGCGGTGGCCTCGACGCGGCCCTCCGTGATCGCGGTGACCAGCGCGCGGTGGTCGCGTGCGTTCTGGTCCGCGTAGGCCTCGGCGAAGTGCACGAGGGCGTCGTCGAAACTGCGCCCCGAACCGAGGTAGGCCGCGATCGCGATCCGGTCGCCGGTGCGCGCGTGCGCTCTGGCGAGGGTCCACCCGCAGAGCTCGGCGTACAGCCGCAACCCCCGCGGGAGCATCTCCTCGACCTCGAGGGAGCCCTTCCAGTCGCGCAGCTGGCGCAGGTAGAAGTCCCGGTCCGCGCCCTCGATGCCGGACACCCGCAGCCACCCGAGGAAGATGTCGCCCACCGCCTGCATGAGCCGCTGCCCGATGACCACGCGCTGCCCGTGGTTCTTCTCGGCCGCGCGCCCCAGGTGGGTCTCCAGGACCGAGGTGCCGGCCTCCTTCGCCTGCAGGAACAACGGGTCCTGTGGGTCCCGGCCGAGCAGCAGCACCATCCAGCACCGGGTCCCGACGCTGCCGACGCCCACCACCTTGCGGGCGAGGTCGACCGCCCGGTACTGGTCGAACAGCACCCGCCGTTCCACCGGCAAGGTGTCGCGGTACTGGCGCAGCAGCGCGTACAGCGAGGCCTCGATGTCCGGGACCTCGGTGAGCAGGTCGCGCACCGGCACGACGAGCGGCGGGTCCGCGGTGAACCGCGGCTGCCCGTCGACCATCGCGGTGAACCGGGCGAGGGCGCCCGTGTTGTCGCGGGTGCGGGCCTTGTCGAGGCTGCGGTCCAGCATCTTGCGCCGGGACGCCTTGAGATGCCCGAGGTACTGCCTGCGCAGGGCGTCGACGTTCGCGTGGGCGTACCAGACCTCGAGGTTGGTGGCCCCGGCGAACCCCCGCATCGCCTCCCGGTAGGAGCTGCACGCGGCCCGCACTGCGGCCCGCCGGTCGGCGTCGTCGAGGCCGCGGTCGCGGCCGGCGACCTCGACGCTGGCCGCGAGCCGCTTCACGTCCCACTCCCACGGGCCCGGCAGGGTCTCGTCGAAATCGTTGATGTCGAACACCAGCTGGCGCTCCGGCGAGGCGAAGAAGCCGAAGTTGCTGAGGTGCGCGTCGCCGCACGCCTGCACGACCAGCCCCGAGTCGGGCGTGGTGGCGAGGTCGGCCGCCATCACCGCCGCGGCACCTCGGAAGAAGGTGAACTCGGAGACGGCCATGCGGCCGTACCGGATGGGCAGCAGGTCCGCCACCCGGTCCGCGGCCTGGTCCTGCAGCAGCGTGACCGGGTCGGGGCGGTCCGCGGCCGGTGTGAAGCCCGCGTGCGCCGAGCGTGGCACGCGGACCCGTACGGCCCGCCCCATCGCCGCGCGTTCGCGGGCGGTCCGGACCGCCGGCGGCCGCTCGGAGCCGAAGGTGCCCTGGGGTCGAGCCATCGTGCTGGTCACGGGAACCCCCTCGGGTCGTCGACGTCCTACCGGACCGTGGCACCGGACGCAGCGGCACGGCTCACCCACGACGGGTGACGCGCCGGATCGGCGGCTGATCGGACGATGGCCCTGGCGGACGGGGGTGCGAGGTGCAGCTCAGCGGGGGCGAGCCGGGAGCGGTCCGCAGCGTTCACTTCCACGACCCGGCCGCGCCGCGGGCGGCCGCGGTCGTGCCCTCGGTGTTCGTCGCCGTGCGCGACGCCGCCGGTCGGCTGCTGCTGGTGCGCCGCTGCGACGACGGCACCTGGGAGCTGCCGGGAGGGCAGGTCGAGGTCGGGGAGAACGCGATCGCCACCGCGGTGCGCGAAACCGCCGAGGAGACCGGGGTCGACGTGCGGGTGACGGGCCTGGTGGGGCTGTACACCGACCCGGGGCACGTCGTCCGCTCGGTGCGCGGTGCGGTGCGCCAGCAGTTCGTCGTGGTGCTGCGGGCCGACGTGGTGTCGGGCGAGCCGCGCCCCGACCGGGAGGAGACCACCGCGACGGGGTGGTTCACCCCGGAGGAGGCGCTCAGGCTGCCGCTACGGGATCCGGTGCGGCGGTGGATCACGGACGCGCTGGCGGGAGGTCCCCCTCGGCTGGAGTGAGATCGGCGCCGCTCACGCCGCCGGGTGCCCGGCGAGCACGCGCAACAGGGCGGGCACCGCCTCGCCGATGCGCGGGCGGCGCGGAACGCCGCGGGCCGACAGCGGCGTCCGCACCCGCAGCGCGTGCGGGAGCGACCGGAACCGCAGCGGCGGCGCCAGGCGCAGCGCCTCACCGTCGACGCCCACGTCGACGAGCGGCTCGGCGGAGTCGACGACGAACTCCCGGGTGCTCCAGGCCCGGTACCCGCGGAAGCCCTGGATGTGACCGGTGGCCTCCGCGGTGACCAGCGCGGGGATGTCCCGCGCCCGGTCGACCTTCACCGTGACGACACCGAGCACGCCGTCGTCGATGCGGGGCCGGGTGCCGAACCCGGTCATGCTCTCGAGGTGGTAGACGTCGTTGGACACGAGCACGAGATCGGCCGTGCCCTCCGGCTCCCCGTCCGGCCGGTCGAAGCGCAGGTCGAACGGCTTCGCCTGCGTCCCGAGCAGGTCGGGCAGCATCTGGGCGGCGGTGCCGAGCTTCGCGTCGCGGTAGGCCTCGGACTGCACGACCGTCGCGTACACCCCGAGTGACGCGTTGTTGACGAAGATCCGGTCGCCGATCTGGGCGAGGTCGATCCGCCGCTCGAACGCGTCCCCGAAGGCGTCCAGCGCACCGACGACGTCGGCCCGGTCGAGGCCCAGGTCGAGCGCGAAGTGGTTGCGGGTGCCCGCGGGAATGCACACGAGCGCCACGTCGTGCTCGCGGGCGACGTCGGCCACCAGTGCCTGTGACCCGTCGCCGCCCGCCATGCCGATCACGTCCGCTCCGGCCGCGACCGCCTCCTCCGCGAGCGCGCGCAGGTCGTCGCCGGGGTGCAGGACGATCGGCCGGATCCCGCGCCGCTGCGCCTCGTCCTCCAGGTGGAAGCGGACGACCTTGCCGCCGCCCGAGCGCGGGTTCATGAGCAGGACGCCGCGCCGGGCCGGGCCGACCTGCCGCCCGGTACGCGGGCCGGTCAGGTCGTCACCCAGTGCCACGCGCGCCGCGCCGACCGAGACCAGAACCAGGACGAGCAGCAGCACGGCCCGGCCGATCGCGCTCGCGTCGATCTGCAGCGCCGCGACGACGAGGAGCACCACCGTGGCGACGAGCAGCACCACCGCGAGCGCAGCCGCGAGCACCCGCCGCGTCCCGCGGTTGACCAGCGCGGTCCAGCCGGCCATGACCGCCAGTGCCACCAGGACGAGCGTCAGCACCAGCAGCCCGAGGTTGCGGAACGCGGCCATCGCGACGACCACGAGCGCGGCGGCCAGCGCGAGGACGGCCACCGCGGCCGCGATCCGCCGGCCCGGGGACGGCGACCGCCGGTCGGATTCCGGCGCGGCGATCGTCGTGTCCATGCCGCCCGCCCTCAGGCCGTCTCGCGGCCGGCCGTCGCGAGTGCCCAGATCACCGCGATGCCGAGCGCGATGATCGTCAGCGACCAGATCGGGTAGTACGGGATGAACAGGAAGTTCGCGACCAGGCTGAGGCAGGCCAGCCCGATGCCGGTGATCCGTGCCCACGTGGCGCCGGTGTTGACGGCGAACCCCGCGACCGCGATCGCGATCCCGAGCAGCAGGTGGATCCAGCCCCACGCGGTGAGGTCGAAGGCGTAGATGTACTCCGGCGTGGTCACGTAGACCTCGTCGTTGAACAGCGCGGCGAGTCCGGCCAGCGCGAGCCACAGCCCGTTGACGATCATCATCGCCGCGGCGAACAGGATCAGTCCGCTGCGGGCCACGGAGGTGCGGTCGGTCGAGCCGGCCGTCATCCGGGACGAGCTCTCGGTGCTCATGCTTCGGCTCCTTCCATGGAGGATCTGCTGGAGGCCTGCTCGTGGTGTCGCCACCACGAGCGCGACCCGCGCGGCCGGTGCCGCGAGGTGGGGGTGTCGGCCTGATCGCCGCCGCCGGCCGAGGAGGTCAGCGCGTCCACCCACGACGCGCGGGGGTCGACGTCGACCATGACGGCCTTGGCGAGCAGCGTCAGGGGGATGGCCAGGATCGCCCCGAGCGGTCCGAGCAACCACGTCCAGAACGCCAGCGCGACGAACGTGATCGTCACCGACAGGCCGACGGCGTCGCCGACGAAGCGCGGCTGGATCAGCGACTGGATCACGAAGTTGAGTACGACGTACACGACGATGACCACGACCATCAGGCCCGGGCCGCCGATCAGCAGCGCCAGCAGCGCCGGCGGGACCAGCCCGATGATGAACCCGATGTTGGGGATGTAGTTCGTGACGAACGCGAGCACGCCCCACAGCACCGCGAGGGGGATGCCGAGCAGGGCGAGCGCGATCCCGTCGAGAACCGCGACGATCAGCCCGAAGACGGTGGTGACCAGCATGTACTGCCGGGTGCCGTGGGCGAAGCCGCCGAGCGCCTCGCGCATCTCCGGCCGATCGGCCTCGATGCGCGCGAGCCGGTTGCCGACGCTGCCCGACTCGAGGCTGAGGAACAGCAGCAGCGTCAGCACGAAGACGAGGTTCCCGGCCAGCCCCGCCACGTCGCTGAGCAGCGACCCGAACAGTGCAGCCAGCTTCCCGAGGTCCAGGGACTCGGCGGCCTGGCGCAGCTCGGCCGGCCCGACACCGAAGCGCGCCCCCAGGTTCGCCACCGACTCGGTCAGCTGCCTGCTCTGCGCCGCGTACTGCGGGAGGGCCGTGGTGAGCCGGGCGATCGAGACGATGACGGCGATCGCGATCGCGAGCACCACGGCGTAGACCGCGAGCACGAGCACGAGCGTCACCGCCCACCGCGGCCAGCCCCGGTTGCGGAACCACCGCTGCACGGGTGCCACCGAGATGACGATGACGAGCGCGAGGAACACCGGCCCGATCAGCCAGGCCACCGACCGGATGCCGGCCGCCACGATGATCGCCGCAGCCGCGCCCAGCAGGACGACCAGCCCCCGGGGGATCACGACCCCGAGAACCGCCGCACCGGGTTCGCGGCCGTCCGTGCCCGTGGGCTCGGCGGGCTCAGCTGCAGACGTCATACCGGCACGCTGACAGGCCCGCCACCGCCCCGTACCACCCGCGCAGGGTGAGCGTCGGGCACCCCTCAGCCGGCGCGGCGCCTGCGCCGCCGCACACGGGCCAGCCACCAGGCGGCCGCGAGCAGCACGCAGCCGGGGAGGAACACGTCGCCCCAGCCGGACAGCGCCCCGATCCCGGCCAGCAAGGAGCCGATGACGATCGTCGCCCAGAACAGGAACGTCACGGCGCACCGCACGGCTCCGCGGACCCGCCGCGTCCGCGTGGAGCTGGTGTCGAAGCGCCGGAAGCGGCGGACGAGAGCGGGATCGTCGGCGAGCATCTGCCGCTCGATGGCGGCCAGCCGCCGCGCGTCCTCGTGGCTCAACACGGTCTCACCCCACAGTCAGGACGTCCTGCGCACCGACCGGACGTGCAGGCCGAGCGACTGGATCAGCGAGAGCACCTCCTGGACGCCGCCGTCCTCGTCGAGTTCCCCCGAGATGACGGTCTCCGCCGGTACCTCGCGGACCTCCATGCCGTGCAACGCGTCGCGCGCCTGCTCGGGCAGACGCCCGACGATCCGGAATTCGTAGTGCCCTTCCGGAACCGCGTTGCTCCCCGTGCCCATCGGCCGGCCTCCGCGCATCCGCTGCTGCTCGTCCCGTCACGCTCGCCGCCCGCCGGCGCCCGCGCGTCACCCCGAGAAGGTGAACGGCGCCGAGGTGGAACGGCGACTCATGCCAGGAGGCTGCGCTCCCGCGCGCGCTCGACGGCGTCGCGGCGGCTGCTGACGTGCAACTTGGCGTAGATGGACCGGATGTGGGTCTTGACCGTGTTCACCGAGACCGTGAGCTCCTCGGCGATCTCGGCCGCGCTGAGCAGCGACGGGAGCATGGCCAGCACGGCCAGTTCGCGCTCGCTGAGCGCGGCCGGGACGTGGTTGTGCACGAGCGGGCGCGCGCTGTCGATCCGGTGGCGCAGCCACGCGCCGGCCGCGACGGGTGTGACGACCGTGAGCAGTTCCTCGGTGGCACCGCTGGTGAGCGCGAACGGGCGGGCGACCTCCAGTTCCGAGGCCTGGGCGAGGGCGGTCTCCAGCTCCTCACGTCCACGGTCGGGCGCCCCGGCCTGGAGCGCGGACTCGGCGAGCACCAGGTGCGCCTCCACCGGCGTGTAGGCCACCAGCCTCGGCACCGCGCCGCGCACGATCGGCTCGACGGCGATCGCCGCCGCGTGGTGCTGGCCGGCGAGCTGGTGGGCCCAGGCGTCCATCAGCAGGACCTCGGCCACCTTGCCGACGCGCGCCTCCAGCCATTCCGTGGTGCGGGCTGCGCTCGACGCTCCGGCCTGCACCACCGCGACCCGGTGCTCCAGCACGGCGAGCGCGGCCAGCGTCGCCGCGGGTGCGCGGTCACCGTGCGCCACCAGCGCCTCGCGCCACCGGGCCAGGCCTCCGTCGGGCCGGCCGAGGTCGGACAGCGCGGCGCTGTGCACGGCGCGCAGGATCAGCTCGGCCTTCACCGGGAGCGGGCCGCCCGCGGAGAGGGTGGCGGCAGCGCGCTGGCGGGCGGCCACCGGGTCGGCGGCCAGCAGGTCCCGGTACGCGATCAACGCGTTCGGTGCTGCCGCGAGGACGGCGGGCAGCCCGCTGCGGGTGGCCACCACGACGGCGGCACCGGCCGCGGCCGCCATGGCCGAGTACCGGCCCCGGCCCAGTTCGACGAGGCTCTGCAGGGACAGCCCCCACACCTCGAGGCAGGCGAAATCCCGCTCGCGCGCGACCGCCACCACGCGGTCGAGCCGGGCCAGCGCCGCGTCCCGGTCGAGGTCCTCGCGTTCGAGCTGCGCGCTCGCACGGCTCAGGTCCAGCAGGAGGCGCAGGGCTTCCGCGGCGGCGCCCCCGCCCGGAGCGCCGGCGGGAAGCGGGGTCGTGCGGTGGCCCCTGACGAGCAGCTCGACCGCCCCGCGCAGCGAGGTGAGCGCGGGCCCCGGCGCGCGGGGCCACGACCGTTCGGCCTGCTCCAGCGCCGCCGCGGCGGCCCGTGCTGTACCGGTCCGGTGCTCCACGACCGCCTCGAGCAGCGGCACCCAGGCGTCCGGCGGGCCGCCCGCGCCGCGGACGACGTCGAGCATCCGGCGCAGATCGGAGAACGCCCCCCGCGCCACGGCCCGGAGCCCGACGTCGCCCAGGATGTCGTTCAGCAGCCCGGGATCGCCGGTGCGGGCCGCGTGCCGCACGGCATGCACCGGTTCGTCGGCGCGGCACCACCACCGGGCCGACGTGGCGTGGGCGTGGCGGTGCAGGACGGGGTGGTGGCGTTCCAGCTCGGCGACGAGGTAGGTCCGCAGGAGGGGGTGGATCCGGTAGGTCGCCGGTTCCACCCGCTGCAGCAGCGCCGTGTCCTTGACCAGGGCGTCGAGCCGGTGCGCGGCGTCCGCCTGCCCGGACAGGGCCACGGCGAGGCCCGCGGGCAACTCGGCGCAGACGGCCTCGATCTCCAGGAACTGCCGCGTCGCTGCCGCGAGACTGCCCATGACCTCCCCGGCGAGGAAGTCGGCCATCGAGCGCTCACTGCCGGAGAACTGGTCGATGAAGCCCTGCCGGTCGTCGGTGGAGCGCAGCGCGATCGCGGCGAACCGCAGCCCGGCGGCCCAGCCCGCTGTGCGGTGGTGCAGGGCCCTCACCTGTTCCGCGGTCAGGTCCAGTCGCGCCGAACCGACGAGCGCGGCGGCCTCGTCGCGGGTGAACGCCAGCTGCTCGGCCCGCACCTCGAGCAGGCGGCTCTCGAGCCGCAGCCGGGGCAGCGGCAACGGCGGATCCGACCGGCCGGCCAGCACCAGCCGCAGCCCACGGGGCCGCATCCGGACCAGCCGGCCCAGATCCCGCAGCGCGTCGAGGTCGGTCAGCGCGTGCACGTCGTCGACGACCAGCCGCACGGCCGGCCGGACGTCGTCGAGCGCCACCGCGAGCGCGTGGACGAAGTCGGATCCGCCGCTCCCGCCCGGGGCTCGCGCCGCGGTGTGCAGCCCGGCGAACTCCCGCAGACCGGGCACGGTGGCCAGCGCGGCGCACAGCGTGGCGCGGAACCGGTCGGCGTCCACGGCGGCGTCGAGGGAGATCCAGGCCGCGCGCGGGACGCCCGGGCGGCGCAGCCAGTGCGTCAGGAGCACCGTCTTGCCGTAACCGGCGGGTGCGATCACCGCCACGAGCTGTTCGGGGTCTGCCCGGTCGAGCAGCTCGACGAGACGCCCGCGGGGCGCGAAGGCGGCCGGGAGCTCGGGGATCGCTGTCGTGCTGTCCGGGATGCGCATCCGGTGCCCCCCTCGTCCGGGTGGGACGAGGATGACCGCCACCGAGGTGGTCGAGCCTCGTCCGCGGAGGACGGATCGGCGACGCGGCCGGCGCACCGGTCACCTCCGTCGACCGCCGGGGATGCTGCCACGGGGTCCGGCGGAGCACAGCCGCCGATGGCACCACGACACAGTGGTGCCTGCGGAGGACGGCGCTCAGTGGGCGCTGCGGGGCACGACGGCCTGGTCGATGACCAGCACGATCCGGGCGAGCAGCTGCTCGGCCTCGCCGGCGGTGATCAGGCCGCCGCGCCGGGCGTCGTCGATCTCGATCCGCACCATGTCGGCGAGCCCTTCGGCCCACACCGCCGCGGGCCCCCGGGTGCCGCCGGCGGCCTCGACATCCGGACCGACATCCGGACCGACATCCGGACCGACGACCGGATCGACGACCGAGAGCTGGGAGTGCACCAGGCGCAAGGGCTGGCGGACCCCACGACCCCTGCGAGCGGATTCTGGGCGATCGATCATCGTCGAGCTCCTGTCACTGCGGCGAGCCGGCCCCGGGGCGGGTGCTCCGGAGCCGGCCGGCGGTGCGGTCGTCACACCTCGGCGTGCTTGCCCTCCGCGGGTTCCTCGAACACCTCCCGCAGCTTCGCCTCCTGCTCCGCGGACAGGTTCGACGACGCCAGGTGCGCCCCGCTCCCGCGGAACTCGGCGAGCACGCGGTCGGTGACCGCGTTCGCGCTGAGCACGAACAGGGCCGAGGTCCCCTCGGTGACCTCCGAGCGCACCTTCTTGATGAAGTCGTCGTCGATGCCGATGTCGGCCAACGATCCGCTCAACGCCCCCATGGCGGCCCCGATCGCCATGCCGAGCAGCGGGACGAAGAAGAGCAGCCCGAACAACAGGCCCCAGAAGCTGCCGCCGAGCGCCCCCGCGCCGGTCAGGCTGTGCAGCTGCTCGGTCTTCGGCTTGCGCCTGCCCTCCGGCCACGACACGACGGCAGCGTCGACAAGCTGGAGCAGCTCCTCCTTCTGCATCCGTTCCAAGAGGTGCAAGGCGGATTTCGCGCCGTCCGCCGTGTCGAACTTCCACACCGTCAACGTCGCCATCTCGGCTCCTCCGTGCTCTCGGGTGCGCGAACCGTGCGTCGAGCCGCGTCCGGGGGCATCACCCGATCCGGGCGAGCGGGTTCCCGCCAGGACCCGGACCTCGAGCTGCTCCATCGCCAGGAGGAACAGCATGATCAGGACCGGTACCCACAGGACGAGCAGCTCCGCCACCGCCACACGCTCCCCCCGGTCGCCACCCCCACCGACGATCATCGGCCGGGCACCGCCCGCCCACCTCACCCGACACAGGTGATCGGGCCGCGTTCATCCACCGCGGGTGACGACCCGGCCCGGCGGTCCGCGCTGAGATCAGGTGGTGGCCGGGAGGGATGCCATGTCGGGCGACGGGAGCGAGCGCGACGGCGGTTCGGCGCTCTTCCGCGCCCTGCCCGGGCTGCAGGCGATCGCCTCCTACGAGCGCCGCTGGCTGGGCAAGGACATCACCGCGGGCGTGGTGCTCACCACCCTGCTCGTCCCGCAGGGCATGGCCTACGCCGAGCTGGCGGGTCTCCCCCTGATCACCGGGTTGTACACCACGATCCTGTGCCTGCTGGCCTATGCCGTGTTCGGCCCGTCGCGGGTGCTGGTGCTCGGCCCCGACTCCTCGCTCGGGCCGATGATCGCCGCGACGGTCCTGCCGCTCGTGGCGTCGGGCGGGGACCCGGCCCGGGCCGTCGCGCTGGCCTCCATGCTCGCGCTCATGGTGGGCGCGATCATGGTCCTGGCCGGGGTGTCGGGGTTCGGTTTCGTCGCCGACCTGCTGTCGAAGCCGACCATGATCGGGTACATGAACGGGCTGGCCGTGACGATCTTCATCGGTCAGCTGCCGAAGCTGTTCGGCTTCTCGGTCGACGCCGAGACCTTGTTCGGGGAGGCGGCGGGCTTCGTCACCGGCCTGGTGGGCGGCGAGGCCGTGCCCGCAGCGGCGGCGGTCGGCATCAGCGGCATCGTGCTGGTCCTGGTGCTGCAGCGCTTCCTGCCGAAGGTGCCCGCCGTGCTGGTCATGGTCGTGCTGGCGATCGCCGCGGTCGGCCTGTTCGGCCTGGCCGACGCGGGCGTCGACCTGGTCGGCGTGCTGCCCCAGGGCTTCCCGCCACTGACGATCCCGCAGGTGTACCTGTCCGACGTCCCACTGCTGCTCGCCGGCGCGATCGGGATCGCCGTCGTGTCGCTCGCGGACACCATCTCCACCGCGTCGTCGTTCGCCGCCCGGGCGGGCAGGCAGGTGCAGGGCGACCGGGAGATGATCGGGATCGGCAGCGCCAACCTCGCGGCCGGGCTGTTCCAGGGTTTCCCGGTGAGTACCAGCGGATCGCGCACCGCCGTGGCCGAACGCGCGGGGTCGAGGACGCAGCTCACGGGAGTGGTCGGGGCAGCGCTGATCGTCCTCATGCTGGTGCTGCTGCCCGGCCTGTTCCGCAACCTGCCGCAACCCGCGCTGGCCGCGGTGGTCATCACCGCGTCGCTGTCGCTCGCCGACGTGCCCGGGACGGCCCGGCTGTGGAAGCAGCGCAAGGCCGAATTCCTCCTGTCGATCGCGGCGTTCCTCGGCGTCGCGCTGCTCGGGGTGCTCCCCGGCATCGCGATCGCGGTCGCGCTGTCCATCCTCAACGTCTTCCGCCGGGCGTGGTGGCCCTACCAGACCGTCCTCGGGCGCGTGGCCGGGTTGGAGGGCTACCACGACGTGCACTCCTACCCCGGCGCCCACCACGTGCCCGGGCTGACGATCTACCGGTTCGACGCACCGTTGATCTTCGCCAACACCCGGACCTTCCGCGAGGAGGTCCGCAAGCTCGCCGCCGCGCAGCCGCCACCCCGGTGGATCCTCGTGGCGGCCGAGCCCATCACCGACGTGGACACGACCGCGGCGGACATGCTCGAGGACCTCGACGAGGAGCTCAACGCGCGGGGCATCAACCTGGTGTTCGCCGAGCTCAAGGACCCGGTGCGCCGCAAGATCGAGCGCTACGGGCTCACCCGCACCATCGACCCGGCGCACTTCTACCCCACGGTCGAGGCCGCCGTCGCCGCCTACCGCACCGAGATCGACCGGCCGCGGTCGAACGCCTGACCCCGCCCGTCAGTAGGTGCGCCGCAACCGCATCGGGAGCGGGCGGCCGTCCGGGTCGAGGAAGGACCGGTAGGCAGGTGCGGTGAGCCAGCGGTGGTGGGCAGGCAGCTTCCCGTCCTTGCCGACGGGATGCCTGCGCAGGAACCCGGCGGGGCGCGGGCCGCGCCGGCCCTGCGCGTGCCAGTCGTCGAGCTCGGTGGCGCTCTTGCGCACGGCGTCGGCCGCCCGCACGGGATCGAGGAGGTCCTCGTCCTCCGCCTCCGACGCGCCGAGACCCAGGTGCTCGCGCATCATCGCCAGGCGCAGCTCGCGGGCGAACCGGCGGGCCCCGTCCCCGAGCCCGCCGGGATCGGCCGGTGCGCGGGTGTCGAGCTCGGAGTCCAGCACCGCCGCGGTCAGCTCGGAGTCGTGGGTCCAGGAGCGGGTGTTGAAGTTGTCGCTGCCCACCGCCGCCCACACGTCGTCCACCACGCAGAGCTTGGCGTGGACGTAGACGGGCAGGCCGTCTCGGTTCTCGACGTCGAGGACCTGCACCCGGTCGCCGCCCGCCTCCCGCACCATGGCCAGGGCCTCCGCGTGCCCCAGCATCGCCGACTCGGCGTAGAACGGGTTGTTGTTCGGGGGCCGCCGCGGCACCACGGCGATCACCTGCAACCGCGGCGAGCGGTGGAGCGCTGCGGCGAAGATGCGCGCGACGTCGAACGACCACAGGTACTGGTCCTCGAGGTAGATGAGCTGCTGTGCCCGGCCGAGGGCCTTGGTGTAGGCCAGGGCGATGCTGCGCTCCCCCAGCGGGGCGTACGGGTAGCGGGGACGGCGGCGCGGGTAGGTCCGCAGGAGCTGGACCGCGCACGTCCCGGCCGGCGCGGGTGCAGGGGCCGACGCGGGCAGCGCGGAGCCGGAGCGCTGCTCGCCCCGGACCCGGGCGGGCACCACGTGCCAGGGCAGCCGCGACAGCGGGGCCGGGTTCTCCCACCGCTCGCGGAAGGTCGTCTCCGCCTCCGCCACGGCGGGACCCCGGATCTCGACCTGCACGTCGTGGTAGGCCGGGGTCGGCCCGTACCGGGGATCGGCGCCCACGCTCTGCCGGTCGCCGTGGTGGTCCGCGTCGTCGCGGCCGCCGTGATCGAGGTCGATCCCGCCGAGGAACGCCACGTCGTCCTGCGGGCGGTCGCGGTGGCGCACCACGACCATCTTCTGGTGGTGGCAGCCGAACGGCAGCACCCGCTGGTCCAGCAG
Organism: Pseudonocardia zijingensis; assembly: GCF_042657305.1. Classification (NCBI taxonomy): domain Bacteria; kingdom Bacillati; phylum Actinomycetota; class Actinomycetes; order Pseudonocardiales; family Pseudonocardiaceae; genus Pseudonocardia; species Pseudonocardia zijingensis. The sequence goes on from NZ_JBHSKO010000015.1 coordinate 118,248, forward strand.
CACCTCGCCGCCGACCCGGCGCACGGCCGCGGCGAGCGCCCGGTTCACGCTTGCGTGCGACCCGACCGCCCCGGTGTGGGCCTGCCACAGCAGGCCGCGCACACCCGCTCCGCGCGACACGGCCCCGCAGAGTGCGTCACCGACCGTCGGGCCGCGGTCGGTGAGGAGCTCGTCGACGTCCGCGCGCCACCCGAAGAACCCGACCGAGTCACCGTCGCCGACCGCGCCCAGCACCTCCGCGAGGGCCTCGAAGTACACGCGTCCGTGCACGAGCGCCCGGACCGCGTTGCCCTCGGTCCACGCCTGAAGCGTGGTGGCGTCGTTGCGGCGCTCGGTCTCCGAGAGGAACCAGTCCGCGGCCGTGCCCCGCCGGGGCGGTCCGATCCCGGCGGCCGCCCGCACCAGCGGCAGCAGCTCCTCGCCGTTCGGCGCCCCGACCTCCGCGATCCCGTCCTCGCCGAGCTCGGGCAGGTCCGACCTCGCCCCGGCGGCGTCGAGCACCTGCCGGAACGCGATCACCGCGACGCGGTCGCGGTGGCGCCGCGCGAACTCGCCGAACACGAAGGGGTCGTGGCCCCCGTCGTCGCCGAGGAGCACCCACCGCAGGTCCGGCTCCCGGTCGGTGATGCGTTCGATCGCGGCGAGCTTCCGCCACGGGCTGCCTCCCACGACCCAGCGCGGGACGAAGGCCCGGCCCGTCATCACCAGGGTTCCCGACGGGTGGCCGTCGCGCACCAGGAGCTCCGTGATCGGCCGCGCCACCATCAGCGGAAAGGACGTCAGGTAGTACACGGGCCCGCCGAGATCGGCGGAGAGCGCGCGCACCAGGCGCGGCATGGCCAGCATGGACCGCCGGTCCTGCAGGCTGGTGGTGCGCAGGGCCCGGAGCCGTCCCACCGTGCGGCGGACGGATCCCACCCGCAGCACGCTGTCCACGTCGTAGATCACGCCACGGGCGTCGCGGTCGGTCATCGTCGGCTCCAGCGCTCTCGCAACAGGTGTCCGGCGATGGTGCGCCGACGAGGGTGGTCAACGGTCATCCTCCGCGGGTGGTGCTGCGGCGCCCGACCGGCCGCAGTCTTCGCCCCATCGACCACGACGGCCCTGAGGGGTGCTCCGTGAACGCTGCCGGGATGTTGATCGTGGTCGTGATCGTGGTCGTGACCGCTCTCGCCTTCGACTTCACCAACGGCTTCCACGACACCGCGAACGCCATGGCGCCGTCGATCGCGACGGGCGCGCTGAGCCCCCGGGCCGCGGTCGCGATCGCAGGTGTGCTCAACCTGGTCGGGGCGTTCCTCTCCGTGGAGGTGGCCAGGACCATCTCCAGCGGCCTGGTCGACGAGGCGCGCATCACCCCGGTGGTGATCTTCGCCGGGTTGGTCGGCGCCATCCTGTGGAACCTGACGACCTGGTTCCTCGGCCTGCCGTCGAGTTCGTCGCACGCCCTGTTCGGCGGGCTGATCGGCGCGGTGCTGGTGGCCGCCGGACCGGAGGCCGTCCACGCCGGCACCGTGGTGACCAAGGTCGTGGTCCCCGCGGTCGTCTCCCCCGTCCTGGCCGGTCTGGTGGCCCTCTCGGCCACGTACCTCGCCTACTGGATCACGACGAGGGCGGACCCGGTCACGGCGCACCGCGGGTTCCGGGCCGGGCAGGTGGTGTCGGCGTCGACGGTGGCGCTCGCCCACGGCGCGAACGACGCGCAGAAGACGATGGGCGTCATCACGCTCGCCCTGATCACCGCCGGCGTGCTCGCCCCCGACGCGGGCCCGCCCCTGTGGGTGATCGTCTCGGCCGGCCTGGCGATCGCGGCCGGAAGCTACGTCGGCGGCTGGCGGATCATCCGCACGCTGGGCAGGCGGGTCAGCGATCTCGAGAGGACGCAGGGCTTCGCGGCCGACACCACCAGCGCTGCGGTCATCCTGACCTCCACCCACCTGGGCATCCCGCTCTCGACCACCCAGGTGTGCACCGGCTCCATCTTCGGTGCGGCGGCCGGGCGGCGCCTGCACGTGGTGCGCTGGCGCGTGGCCGGGCAGGTGGCGCTCGCCTGGACGGCCACGTTGCCCGCGGCCGCGGTCGTCGGCGCCGCGGCGTCGTTCGTCGCCACCCGCGGCCCCGAGGGCGTGGTCGCCGTGGCCGTCTGCGGTTCCGCCCTCGCAGCCGGCATCTGGTTCGCCGCGCGGCGCAACCCGGTGAGCGCGGTGAACGTGAACGACCTCCCGGAGCCACCCGGCCCGGACCGGACCCTCACGGCGCCATGAGCGTCGACTGGGGGTCGCTGGGCATCGTCACCGTGGTGGGTGCGGCCACCGCCCTGACGGTCGTGACGCTGGTGGCCCTCGCCGTCGTCGGCCTGTCGGACCGGCCGGACGGATCCTCCGCCACCGGGCGGGCCGTGGCCGGACTCTGCCTCCTGGCCGTGGGCGTGATCGCCGGCTACGGGCTCTACGTCATCGCCGCCTGATCCGCAGCGGCGCCCGGACCTCCGTCAGCTCGTAGGCGGGTTCGGCATGACGGAGACGACGGCGATGCCGAGGACGGCGAGCTGAGCGAGGATCCCGTGCAGGTGCGACTCGTCGATCACGTCGCCGGACATCAGCGTCTGCGGCGGGATGTCCTCGATGTTCATGTCGGCGAACAGGGCGCGTGCCTCCTCGGGCAGGACGCCCTCGACCCGGAACTCGTACCGCATCGGCCACCCGTCCCGTCGCTCGTCGTCCACGGCTCCGCCAGGATCCGCGCCGGTGCGGCGGTGTCCATCACCTCTGCTGGATGAGCCGGGCCGGTCACAGCTCGCGGAGCAGCCGCGCCCGCTTGACGGCCTCCCGCCGGCCGGTGGCGCCCAACTTGCGGTACAGCGCCCGCTGGTGGGTCTTCACGGTGCTGACCGACACGTAGAGCTCCGCGGCGATCTCGGCGTTCGACAGCGTGCTCGCCAGGTAGCGCAGCACGGTGCGTTCCCGGCCGGTCAGCGGGTCGGTCAGCGCCGGTGTGGTCGCCGCCCCGGCGGGCTGCGAGGCGGACATCCGCTCCTGCAGGTCCACCGCGAACGCCGCCGCCCCGCTGCCGATCTCGATGCGCCGCCCGAGCAGGGGCGCCACGGTGGGCGCCTCGGCCAGGAACGGGCGGCGCAACGACCAAGGCGCAGCGGCGACCAGAGCGTCCTCGAGCCGGTCGAGCGCCAGGTCCTCGTCGCCGGCCGCGGCCGCGAGGAGGGTGTCGAACACCCCACCTACGACCTGGCCACGGACGTGGGACGCCGCGGCGGCGGAGGCGCGGAGGGCGGCCGCCTCGGGCAGGCCGCCGAGCAGCAGGTGCACCTGCGCCGCGGCGAGCAGCATCTCGTCGCTGGTGGGGCGGCCCATGCGTTCCAGAAGCTCCCGGGCCGCCGCGCCGCGTCCGGCCCGGGCGAGGAGGGCGGCCTCGGCGGCCATCCACCGTTCGCGCAGGCCCGGCGGCGGGCGCCGGCCCGCGAGGTCGCCGGGTGAGCGCAACGCGAGCAGCGCCGCCGCCCGCTCGCCCGCCGCTTCCCGCCGCTCCGCCAGGACGATCGCCGCGGCCAGCCGCACATGGGGCTCGGCCCCCAGCGCCACGACGTCGGCGACGCGGTCGAGCCACGGGTCGGCCTCGTCCGTGCCGCCGCGGTCGAGGACCACGCGGGCCAGCGTCAGGTAGGCGCCCACGCACTGCACCGCCTGCTCGAGCCCGTTGTCGACGGCCGTGCCGACGACCCGGAGCGCCTCCGCCTCCGCCGCGTCCAGCTCACCCCGCTCGCACCGGAGCAGCGCGTGGTAGGCGGAGGCGTTGAGCTGGGAGATCGCCAGCCCGTCCAGGTGGATCCCCACCGCGAGGGAGAGGTGGTGCTCGGCGGCGCCCAGGTCACCGGCCCACAGCGCGGCCGTGCCGCGGTTGTTGGCCACGATCACCGGCACGGCCTCGGCCCCGGCCATGCCGAGCGCCGCGAGCGCGTCGGGTTCCAGCGGCAGCGACCGGTACGCGGCCAGGGCCCTCTCCCAGTCGCCCGCGATCCGGGCGAGCCCCGAGGCGCTCACGTCGAGCAGCACGGCGGCGCGGGCAGCCCGCCGGGCCGCCACGTCGGCGCTCCCCGCCCGCCCGAGGTCGATCAGCGTCGCCACCTCGGTGTCGGATCCCAGTGCGACGCGGGCCAGGGCCAGCGACGCCGTGATCTCCGGGTGCGCGGCCAGCGCAGGGCGCGGGACGCGCGTGAGCGTCCCCTCCACCGCCCGGGCCCGGCCGGCCAGGACGAGCTTGAAGGCGTGCGTCCCGGCCAGCTCGGCCGCCAACGGCCACAGCTCGCCCGCCACGGCCGAGCGCAGCGCGTCCAGCGGCATGTCGTGGGCCCGGAACCACTCCGCCGCGCGCCGGTGCAGGTCCCGGCGCTCGCGCCGCGGGGCGGGCCGGGCCCGCAGGATGTCCGCGATCAGCCGGTGCAGCCGGTACCAGCGGCCGGGCCGGCCCACGGCCTGCACGAACAGGTGGGACGCCGCGAGGTCGGCGAGAACGCGGCTGCCGTCGCCGCGCCCCGTGAGGGCGTCGGCGAGATCGCCGCGGACGAGGTCGACGACGCTGATCGTCTCGAGGAAGGCGATCGTGCCGGGTGACTCCCGGTCGAGCACCTCGGTGAGCAGGTACCCGGCCACGCTGTGGTCCTGGCCGGAGAACGCGCGGACCGCCGCGTCGAGATCGTCGGCTGAAGCGTCCTCGACCGCGGCGTCGTCGATGGCAGCGAGGTGCAGCGCGACGAGGCGCAGCCCGGCGGGCCAGCCCTCCGTCCGCTCCACCAGCTGCTCCAGCTGCGCTGCGGTCACGCCGACACCCAGGCGGGCGAACAGGTCGGCCGCCTCGTCGGTGCGGAAGGCGAGGTCCGCGGCCCGCACCTCGGCCACCAGCCCGGCGAGGCGCAGTCGCGCCAGCGGCCACGGCGGGTCCCTGCGCGTCGTCACCAGCAGCCTGAACGGCGGCGGCCGCTCCGCGAGGCGCACCAGCGCCTCGTGCACGCGAGGGGACCGGATCTCGTGGAGGTTGTCCAGGACGAGGACCGTCGAGCGGGTCGCGAGGCGGAGGGCAGCCACCACGGCGCCGGGCAGGTCCTCCACGTCGGCGGCCCCCGCGGCGACCTTGCGCAGCACCTCCGCCGCCCGCTGCCCGACGACCGGCATCAACCCGGTCGCCACGGCGCTCCAGAACGCGTGCGGGTCGTCGTCGGTCTCCTCCAGGCTCACCCACGCCCCGTTCCCGGGGCCCGCGGCCTCGAGCCAGGACGCGGCGAAGATCGTCTTTCCCCAGCCCGCGGTGGCCGCGACCACCGTGACCGGTGCGGCCCGCGGCACGAGCCGCGGCCGGTCCACGACGTCGGTCACCACCGGAGGCGCGAACTTCTCCGGGGCGAAGCGGGGCACCGCGGAACTCGTCCGCCCGGGACGGTCCGCGCTCATCCCGGTGCCGGCCACCATGGCTCCGCCTCATCGGACGACGATCGGAGGCTCGTGGTGGCCGTCGAGTACGCGTTCTGGGTACGGGGGCGGCTCAGCCCCGACGTCCTCGCGGCGCTGCACCCGCTGCGCCCGGTGGCCCTCGGTGGGCGGACCGAGCTGCGGGGCACGGTCGCGAACCAGACCGAGCTGCACGCCGTCATCGCCCGCCTCGACGACCTCGCGGTGCGGCTGATCGGCCTCCAGCAGCTCGCGGACGACGGGTCCGCGGTCGGGGCAGCAGCACCGGCCCGCGTTCGCGATCCCGGGGGTAGGAGAGCGACCCCCACCCGAACGCGACACCGGCCACGAGGCCGAGGCACGCCACGAGCCCCAGCGCAGCGGTGAGCCCCCACCGGTCGGTGAGCGCGCCGGTGAGGACCGGACCCACGGCCAGCCCCACCAGGTTCTGCACCAGCGCGAAGATCGCCACCGCGGTGGCGCGCACGGCCGGCGCGACGACGTCGAGGACGACGGCGACCGCGGGACCGATGGCGGTGGTGGCCATCGTCCCCCCGAGGAGGATCAGCACCAGCTGGACCGGGCCGGGCGGCACGGCGACGAAGGCCGGGCCGAGCGTCGCCGACGTCAGCGTCGCGGTGGCCGTCGGCACGAGCAGGCGCCACCGCACGGAGCGGCGGGTCAGCCGGTCGGCCACCGCACCGGCCAGCACCGTGCCGGCCGCACCTGCGAGCACCACCGTCGAGGCGAGGACCCCGGCCCGGGCAGGCGGCAGGCCGTAGGCCCGCTCCAGCTGCGTGGGCAGCCAGGTGTAGAGCGTGGAGAAGACCACGAGCAGCAGCGCCCCTCCGACCATCGCGCCGAGACCCGATCTCGCGCGCAGGAGGCCGGCGACCGCCGCGCGTCCGCGGGACGGCTCCGGCACGCTGCGGTAGTCGCGCAGCCGCAGCGCCAGCAGCGCGAGCACCAGCCCGGGCACGGCGACCGCGAGGAACGCCCAGCGCCACCCCCACTGGGCCGCCGCCAGGCTTCCGCCGACACCGCCTGCGACGATGCCCAGGGGCGCCCCCATCTGGAACACCGCCAGGACCGTCGCCCGACGCTCGGCCGGGAACGTGGCTCCCAGCAGCGCGGACGCAGCCGGCCCGAACCCGGCCTGGCCCACCCCGATGCCCATCCGCGCCGCGAGCAGCGCGAGGTAGCCGGGCGCCACCGCGCACGCGGCCGTCGCGCCGCTCCACACGGTGGCCATGACCGCGATCGCGCGAACCCGGCTCCAGCGGTCGACGAGCAGCGCGACCGGGAGCGCGCCGAGGGCCACCACCACCGACACCACCGAGACGAGCGCACCGAGCTGCGTCGCGCTCGCACCGAACTCGGTCCGCAGGTAGGGGAACGCGGCCACCACGACCTGGCGGTCGGCGAAGTCGACCACGAGCAGGGCGCACAGCAGCGCGAGCGCCGACCGGGGCGAGAGCGGGCCGCGCTCCGCCCCCGAGACCCCGCTCATGATCACCCCTCGACACCCGGTACTCGGGCGCCGGGACCGTGCCACGCCCCGCTACGGCCGGCCTCACCCGCGAAGGGTGACCCGGGGGCTCACCCCAGTGCGACACCTTCCGCACCCAGCGACGGCGGGTCGGGCAGCCGCGTCATGCGCACCGAGTTGACGGTGCCCAGCAGCCCGGCCAGCAGCGGCACGAGCAGCGCCACCTGCAGGGCGATCGGCCGCACCTCGGTGTTGATGCCCAGGATCTCGGCCCGGACGTCGTCGGGTTCGCCCGCGAGCAACCCTTCGAGCTGCGTGGTGCTCATGACCTGTGCGTCCTGCTCCAGGGCCACCGCGACGCGCTGCTTGTCGGCCTCCGGGAGCACGGTGCTCGCATCCGACCGGGCGCCGAAGGCGAACGAGAGGGTCGCGAGCATGACGGCGCCGGCCAGCGCCAACCCCAGGGACAGACCGAAGGAGCCCGCCGCGGAGTTCACGCCCGCCGCCTCGCTCGCGCGGATCTCCGGGACCGGCCCCAAGGTGTAGTTGTTCAGCTGGGAGACCAGCAGGCCCAGCCCCGACCCCGCGATCACCAGCGGGAGGACGAGGGCCCAGCCGAACTCGGCGCGCGGGACGAGCGGGATCAGCAACGCCATCCCCGCCGACAGCAGCACGAACCCCCACCGCACGACGACGCCCGGGCGCCGCCGCCCCGTCCGCTTCCCGGCGACCAGCGCCACCGCGAACATGCTCAGCGAGAGCGGGGCGAGCGACAGACCAGCGAGCAGCGCGTTGTACTCCAGCACCATCTGCAGGTAGATGGGCAGCACGATCATCGTGCCGCCGAGAGCGATCTGCTGGAGCAACTGCTGCGAGACACCCACGGTGAAGTGCGGCGAACGGAACAGGTCCGGGTCGAGCAGGGTGGCCCGTCCGCTGCGCGCCGCCCGCACGAGCCAGGCCGCCAGGCCCACCAGCGCCGCCACGCCGAGGAGCACCAGCGCCCCGACGCGATCGCCACCCTCCTGCCACACGAGGACGCCGAGGACGACGCCCCCCATGCCCACGACCGAGAGGACCGCGCCCACCAGGTCGAGCCGCCGCTCCCCCTCGTAGGGCACGTCGTGCACGAGACGGATCCCGGACAGCACCACGGCGATGACGGCCACCTCGAACGCGAAGCCCAGCCGCCACGACAGGAACGTGGTGATGAACCCGCCCAGGAGCGGTCCGACCGCCGCCGCGATCGCCGCGGCCGCGCCGACGACGGCGTAGACCCGCTTGCGGGCCGCGCCGTCGAAGTTGCCGTGGATGAGCGACTGCATGGCCGGCAGCAGGAGCGACGCCCCGATGCCACCCACGACCGCCCAGAACACGACGACCGCGGCGAGGCTCTGCGCGAGGGTCATCGCCAAGGCCCCGACGGCGTAGGCGAGCAACCCGGCCACGTAGCAGCGCCTGCGCCCGACCAGGTCGCCCACCTTGCCGCCGATCAGGATGAAGGCGGCCGACACCAGCGCCTCCAGCGCGATGGCCGTCTGCACCCCGCTCACGGTGGTGTCCAGGTCCCGGACCACGGCCGAGATCGACACGTTCATCAGCGACGTGTCGACGACGAGGACGAACATCGCCATCGCGAGCAGCACGGCGAGCCGGCGCGGCCGGCCCGACAGCTGGTCGGGCCCGCCGGCCCCCGGTGCTCCGCTCATCACGCCTCACATCGCTGACGCCGCGGGTGCTGACGGGCGTGGCCCGCCCGCTCAGCCGCCGACCTGCGCCATCTCGTCGGGAGAGGACTTCGCGACCGGCGGCCGGTCGCCGAGCAGCTTCGCCTTGGCGCGCCCGAACTCCTCGTCCGAGAGGGTCCCCCGGTCGCGCAGCTCGGCCAGCTTCGCCAGCTCGTCGGCGGTGCTCGCCTGCCCGCCCGCGGTCTCCTTGACGTACTGGCGGAACGCGTCGTCGCGCCGCTGCGCCTGCGCGAGGGTCCGCTCGTTCATGGACCGGCCGCGGGCGATCAGGTAGACGAGCGCGCCCAGCCACGGGATGACGATGAGGAACAGCACCCATCCCGCCTTGCCCCACCCGGACAGCTCGTGGTCGCGGAAGATGTCGGTCACGATGCTGATGAGCAGCCAGATCCAGGCGAACAGCAGCATGAACCAGAAGATGCCCAGGACGAACTCCCAGAAGTTCACGGCAGCCCTCCAAGCTCGTAGCGAGCACGTCGCTGCGGCGTGCCCTGTGCCGACGAGCGTCGACGGTGCAGGGGCACGCCACCTCACCTGCTGAGGGCGATCGCGCCGCTCACTCGCCCCGATGGGTGACGGGTGTTCGTCCGGACGGCCGGTCCACGGACGTCCTGCGCACGGACACCACCCGCATGCCGAGCATCTGCAACACGTCCATCACCTCCTGGACGCCACCGTCCTCGGCGACCTCGCCGCAGATCACCGTTTCGACCGGTACCTCGTGGATGTCCATGCCGTGGAAGGCGCTGCGCGCACGTTCCGAGAGGAGTCCCAGCACCCGGAACTCGTAACGCCTCACCGCGCCCGCGGACTTGTTCGGCTCCATCGTGCAGCCCCACATCCGACGTGCCTGCTCTCCTGGTCACACTTCCGCACCGCCGGTGCGCCCACGTCATCCCGACGGGGTGAACAGCGGCGCGCCCGTGGCGCCGCGATCGGCTGTGGGCTCGGTCAGCAGGCCCTGCTCGTGGGCCACCAGCACCGCCCGCCTCCGCGTCCCAACGCCGAGCTTGTCGTAGATCGACCGCACGTGGCTCTTGACGGTGTTGACCGACACCGCCATGTCGTCGGCGATCTCGTCGAGGTTCAGCAACGACGGCAGCCGGACCAGCACGTCGTGCTCGCGGGAGGTCAGCACGGCCGCCGCGCTCCGGTTGCCCGCGTGCGACGCGGCCACCACGAGCGCCGCGAAGCGGCCCCGCTCGTCACCGGCCACCAGCTCGTCGACGAGCAGTGCGCGCACCGCCGAGGGAGCGAGGGTGAACGGGCGGATCGCGCCGAGCGGGAGCGCCTGGTCCAGCGCGGCCCGCAGCACCTGCCGCGCCGCCGGCCGATCGCCCTCCTCGAGCAGGGCGCGCACCGCCACCAGGCGCGCCTCCACCGCGGTGGTGGCCCGGGCGGGCCGGGACGACGGCTCGAGCAGCGGCGCGACGGTGGCGTGCGCGTCGCGGTGGGCACCGGCGGCCAGCTGCGTCCACGCCCGCATCAGCAGGCGCTCGGCCCGGGCCTCGACCCGGCCGCTGATCCGGCCTGCGGCCGCGGAGGCCGCCCGGACGTAGCCGAGCCGCAGCGCGATGCGCTGCTCGAACAGCGCGGCGGTGACCGCGAGGGCGCTGTGGACCGGGTGCTCCCCCAGCTCGGCGCGCGCCTGCTGCAGCTCCAGCAGGCCGGCCGCGCCCTCCCCGGTGTCGAACAGGGCTCCGCCCCGGGCCACCCGCAGCCCGAAGCAGACCTCCGGATCGCGGCCGGCGAGCCCCTGCCGCAGGCCGGCATCGGCCGCGGCCAGCGCCGCGTGCGGCCGGGCCTGCTCGAGCGCCGTGAGCGCCACGACCACCTGCGCGGCCACCGCCCAGGCCGTGGCGCTCCGGCCTCCCGCGGCGACCGCGGCCGCCGCGTCCGCCGCCTCGTGCAGGTCGCCGGTGAGCCACGCGGCCGACGCCAGCCCGCACAGGCAGTGCGCCTCCAGGAGCGGCAGCCCGAGCATGCGTGCGTCGTCCAGCGCGGCGACGAGGTCGTCGTGAGCGGCATCCGGCGTCCCGGCCACCAGGTGGGCGGTGCCACGCCCGGCCCGGACCAGCGCGGCGAGCGCCGGATCCGGCGGCAGCGGCTCACCGTCGGCCACGTGCGTGTCCAGCCCGGCCAATCGCCCGGTGGCCCGCACCAGCGCCGCGAGTCCCTGGTCGGTGATCGCACCGTCGCGCCGGACACGGCCCAGCTCGGCGGCGACGGCGGCGCGGTCGCCCCGCTCGAGGTGCGCCAGCGCCGACAGCGCCGCCCGCCAGGCCTCGACGTCCGGGACACCGTCGACCGCGTCTACCACGCCGCGGAGCACGGCGTGGTCACCGCGACCCACCAGCTCCGGTGCGCGCTTGCGCAGCAGCCCCGCGACGAACGCCGGGTCGCCGCTGCGCACCGCGTGCCGCAGCGCCCGCGCGGGACGCCCGTCGCGGTCCCACCACAGCGCGGCCCGCCGGTGCAGATCGGCCACCAGCGCGCTGCCCTGCCGCTGCAGGTCGGCGAGGAGGTAGGAGCGCAGCAGTTCCTGCACGCTGTAGTCGGCGTGGCCGGTGGCCGAGCGGACGACCAGCCCGAGCTCGCGGCTCAGCTCGTCGAGGACCTCCGCGGCGTCCTCGCGGTCGCAGAGTTCCACGGCGAGCCCCGCCGGGACCGGGTCGACCACGCTGGTGCGCCGCAGCACCTCCCGGTGGTTCTCGTCGATGCCGGCGAGGACCTCGTCCACCAGGTAGTCCGCCACGGCACGCTCGTCACCGGAGAAGTCGGCCAGGAAGCCGTCCGGGTCCGGGTGCCCGGCGAGCGAGCGCGCGGCCAGGGTGAGCCCGGCGACCCACCCGCCGGTGCGCTCGTGCAGCACCCCGCTCTGGCGGGCGTCGAGGCGCAGGCCGCGGCGCCGCAGCAGCGTCTCCGCCTCCGACCGGGCGAACCGCAGCCGGTCGGCGCGCACCTCGCACAGCTCGTCGTCCATGCGCAGCCGGGCCAACGGCAGTGGAGGGTCCATCCGGGTGGCCAGCACCAGGTGCACCTGCGGTCCGTGTGCGCGCACGAGGAGCCGCAGCTGGTCGACCACCGGGCCGGTACGCAGGTGGTGGGCGTCGTCGAGGACGAGGCGGATCTGCCCCGGCAGCGACGCGAGCCCGCGCAGGAGGTCGTCGAGGAAGTCGAGCTCCACGGTCGTGCGCGACACGACGAGCCGCTGCAACCGGCTCGCCTGCGGCACCCCGGCGCACTGGCCGAGCGCGGCCAGCACCGTGTTCCAGAACCGGCGGGGATCGGAGCACTCGTCGTCCAGCGACACCCAGGCCGCGGGTGTGCCCGGCGACTGCGCGACCCAGTCCGCGAGCAGCAACGACTTGCCGAACCCCGGCGGCGCGGACACCAGCGTCAGCGATCGGTGCGCGGCGCCGTCGAGGACCGCGCGCAGTGCGGGCCGCGGCACGAAGTCGCGCGGAAGCACGGGGGGTGTGAGCGCGGAGGCCGCGATGTCGCGCACCGGTCACCTCCGAGGGGACCAGGGCCGGGAACACCGGCCACCTCGTGAGACTAGCCCCGATGCGGCCGAGCTGGGGTCGTCCCGGCGGGATGACCTCCCGGACGAGCGCGCTCGTCCCCCGTGGGTGAGCCCGATCCGCCGGCCCGCCGCCAGACTGCGCGGCGGCCACGATCGAGGGCGACGATCGAGGAGGTGCGCGATGGCAGCGCCACAGGGGCCCACCGTCCGTCCCGCGCCCGCGGGGCCCGGGGCGCGCCGCAACGCGGCGGCCGTGGTCCGGGTCCTGCTCACCGTGACGTTGTTGCTGGTCCTCTACTACCGGTCGCCGCTCAACCTGCGGGTGGACGCGGAAGCGATCATCGGGCTCGGCATCGGCCTGGTCGGTCTCGCGCTCGCGCTCACCTGGCAGGTGCGCGCGATCATGTCCTCGGACACGCCCCGCCTGCGGGCGGCGGAGACGGCCGCGATCGGGCTGCCGACCCTGCTGCTCCTCTACGCCTCCGCCTACGGCGTGCTGTCCCTGCAGGACCCCGCCTGCTTCACCCAGCGGCTGGGCCGCACCGACGCGCTCTACTACACGATGACGGTGTTCACGACGGTGGGCTTCGGCGACATCACCCCGGTCTCGGAGGTCGCCAGGATCCTGACCATGACGCAGATGGTGGTCGGGCTGATCGCCTTCGGCGTCGTGGCCAAGCTGCTGGTCGGCGCCGTGCAGGTGGCCGTCGACCGCAGGGCGGCGCAGCCGCCCGCACCGCCATCGGACGGTGCGTGACGAACCGGGTCACTCCCCGCAGGTGAGGCCGCCGCGCGCCGGCCGGGGCACGGTCCCTCAGGCAGAGCCGAGGAGGACCCGATGGACAGCTTCGACCACGCCGCCCCCGCCCACGACGCGCCCGGCCGCCCGGGTGCCGGGTACGGGCCCGCCCTGACGATCGCCGCCGGCGCGCTGACCGTCCTCGTCGGTGTGCTCATCCTGGTCTGGCCGGACGTCTCGATCGCGGTGGTCGCCTGGCTGTTCGCCGTCCAGCTGGTCGTCACCGGCGTGCTCCAGCTCGTGACGGCGGTCCGCGGCGACGAGAGCGCGGGCCGGCGGGCCCTGCTCGGGGTGCTCGGCGGGGTCTCGATCGTCGTCGGGCTCCTGTGCCTGCGCGCCCCCTTCCAGACCGCGCTACTGATCGGGCTGCTGATCGGGGCGATGTGGGTCCTCACCGGGGTCGTCAGGATCGTCCACGCGCTCGGCGCCGAGCACGAGGAGGGCCGGGGATGGGGCATCGCGGGCGGCATCCTGTCGGTGGCCGGCGGAATCGTCGTGCTCCTGTACCCCGGCCTCAGCCTCGTCACCCTCATGTGGATCTTCGGGCTGGTGCTCGTGCTCACCGGCCTGGCGGTCGTCGTCCAGGGCGTCGTGGCCCACCGCAGGCGCGGCTCCTGACGGTCAGGCAGCGCGGGTCAGGCAGCGCCGTCCTCGCCCGCGTGCGCGGCGAACCAGGCGTCCTGGGTGGCCAGGTCGGCGCGCGGGGACAGGATCCCGCGCTCCCAGGCCCGCAGCGGCCGGCCGTCGCGCACCCGGGCGGGCCAGTCCGGGTTGACGATCGCACCCCGCCCGATCGCCACCAGGTCCGCCTCGCCGTCGACGAGCAGCTTCTGCGCCGCGGCGGGATCGTGCAGCGACCCGTTGGCGATCACGGGGACGCCGACGATCGCGCGCGCCAGGCGGGTCAGGGTGGTGGTGCCGACAGCGGCGGCCGAGGCCCAGTCGGCGCCCTCGCCCGCCACGTGGACGTAGTCGGGGCGCTCGGCGGCGATCACGGCGAGGATCTCCCGGGCGTCGGGCTCGCTCCAGCGGTGGTGGGCGTCGTTGACCTTCGCCTGGGAGATGCGGATGCCTACGACGACGTCCGGTCCCACCTCGGCCCGGATCGCCGCGAGGACCTCGGCGGCGATCCGCGCGCGGCCCGTGGCAGCGCCCCCGTAGCCGTCGGTGCGCCGGTTGGTGTAGTCGGTGAGGAACTGGTCGAGCAGGTAGCCGTTCGCGCCGTGGACCTCGACACCGTCGAACCCGGCGTCACGGGCGCGGCGGGCCGCCGCGGCGAAACCGGCCACCGCGTCGCGGATGTCGTCGGCGCTCGCCGCGGATGGCATGGGGAACGGGCCGTCGCCACCGCCGTAGTCGGGCATCCTGCGCCCCTTCGGCGCCACCGCCGAGGGCGCGATCGTGGTCTCCAGGGCCTGCGACAGGGCGCCGGCGTGCATCAGCTGGGCGACGATCGTGCCGCCCTCGGCGTGCACCGCGTCGACCACCGGCCGCCAGGCCGCGGCCTGCTCGTCGTCGGCGAGGCCGGGCTGGGCCGGGTAGGCCTGGCTGTAGCGGTGGTCGGTGTAGATCCCCTCGGTGACGACCAGTCCGAACCCGCCCCGGGCGAAATCGGCGTAGTAGCGCGCCATCCGGTCGGTCGCCCGGCCGTGCTCGCCTGCGCTCACCCGGGTCATCGGGGCCACCGCGGTGGGGGTGAGCAGCTCGCGCCCGCCGATCCGGCTCGTGGCCACCAGTTCGGGGTACTCGGTGCGCTGGGTCATGGATGTGCCCTCCGGTGTTGCTGATGTCCTATCAGACAACACCATACGCACAAGTTGCTCGATAAGTCATCGTCAGTAGGACGCCGGCGTGATGACCCACAACACACGCGCGGGCCGGGCGGCCGGGTTGGCCCACCGGTGCGGCGTGCGGCAGGCGAACGTGATCGCATCCCCCGTGGCCAGGTCGTGGCGCTCGCCGTCGAGCCACATCACCAGCGCGCCGTCCAGCACCACCACGCACTCCTCGTCGCCGGGGTGGTGGTAGTCGTCGGGGCCGCTGCCCGCGCCGGGCTCGATCACCGTCTCCAGCACCTCGAGGCGCGTGGCGTGCGGCGGGGTCAGGATCTCGTCGGCCACCCCGCGGTGGTGCACGGTGCGCCGGGCGGAGCGGCGGACCACCGGGCCGCCGCCCGAGTCGTCGACGAACAGGCTCGCCACCGACTCCCCCATCGCCTGGACCACCCTGGTGAGGGTGTCGACGGTGGGACTGACCTTCCCGTGCTCGAGCCGCGACAGATACGCCGGGCTCACCGCGGCGGCCTCGGCCACCTGGCGCGCGCTGAGCCCGTGCCTGGCCCGCAGGGCACGCAGGCGCGCCCCCAGGTCGGACCCACCCGGTGCGCTCTCGTCGGACATGCCGGGTAGCGTACCGACAACGTTGCCCGATCGGGCAACATCACCCCGTCACGAGCAGCGCATCATTCTCTTCCCTCGAACCGTCGCGGATAGAATTCTGAAGTGCCGAATGATGATCGTCCGAGGGTGGCGCGACCGGACGTCGAACCCAGCGACGCCGGCGGCGTCACCTCGGTCGACAACGCGCTGTGGCTGCTGCAGCTGGTCGCCGAACGCCAGGCCATCCGGGTCGCTGAGGCGGCGGATCTGCTCGGGGTCGCCCGCTCCACCGCACACCGCCTGCTCAGCGCCCTGCGCCGGCGGGGGTTCGTGATGCAGAACCGCCCCAACGGGGCCTACCGCCCCGGCCCGGCGCTGCACGAGATCGGGCTGGTGGCGATCAACCGGATCGACATCCGCCGCATCGCCCGCCCGGTTCTGGAACAGGTGCAGGAACAGTCGCAGGAGACGACGAGCCTCGCGGTGCTGGAGGGCACGTCCGTCCGGTTCATCGACTGCGTCGAGAGCGGCCGCTCGGTACGGGTCGGCAACCGCACCGGGATCGTCCGGCAGGCTCACGCGTCCGCGGTGGGCAAGGCCATCCTCGCCGCGCTGCCCACCGCCGAGGTCGAGCGCCGCTACCCCGACAAGACGCTCCCGGCCGGCACGGCGACGTCGCTGACCGACCGCGACGCGTTGCTCGAGCAGCTGGCCGAGGTCCGCGCCCAGGGATACGCGCTCAACTTCGAGGAGAGCGCCGACGGCGTCTCGGCGGTCGGCGTCGCACTGTACGACGCGTCGGGCAACCCGATCGCAGCGCTGGGCATCGCGGCGCCCAGCAGCCGGACCGGCAACATCGAGGGCATCCGGGCACACGCGCCCGCCGTGCTGCGCGGCGCACAGCTGGTGCAGGAGCGGATGCGCACCCCCGATTGAGGGCGCCGCCGGTTCAGGAAAGCCACATTCAAGGCCTCTGCGGCCCTGAATGTGGCTTTCCTGAACTCACGCCGGGGCTTGAGATCTCGGAGTGGGTCACCGCCGCCGCCGCGGCGAACAGCGCGTCCTCCTGCCCGGGCAGGGCCACCAGCTGCACCCCGACCGGCAACCCGTCGACGGTGCCTGCGGGCACGGTGATCGCGGGCAGGCCCACCAGGTTCCACGGGCTGGTCAGGGCCAGCAGCGTCGGGCGCACCCCGGCCCGGCTCCCGTCGACGGCCAGGCGGCGCTGCCCGATCCGCGGCGCGGTGACGGCCACGGCGGGTGAGGCGATCACAACCGGCCCGTCCAGCACGGCGCGCACCTCGTCGATCGCGCGGCGACGGATCTCGAGGGCGCGCACGTGGCACCAGGCGGGCACCCGCCCCGCGGCGCGCAGCCGGGCGAGCACCTCCGGGTCGAACAGGTCCGGTTGACGTTCGACGCGCTCTGCGTGCAGCGCGTAGGCCTCGGCGCTCTGGATCGCGGTGAACGCCGCGGGCCAGTCCGCGGCCCCCTCCAGCCGCACGTCGTCGTGCGCGGGAACCGCGGCGCGGGCCACCCGCTCCACCCGCGGGTCGACCGGCGTCCACGCCGCGGTGGACAGCCAGCCGATCTGCGGGACGGGTACCGCGGCCGGCCCGCGGCCGGTGAGCACTCCCGCGGCCAGCGCGCACAGCTCCACGCTCTGCGCGAGCACGCCGACGACGTCGAGGCTGCGGGCGAGCGGGAGCACCCCGTCGTCGGGCACCGCGCCGTGCGCGGGCTTGAAACCGACCACGCCGCACAGCGCGGCCGGGATGCGCACCGATCCGCCGGTGTCCGTGCCGAGCGCCACCGGCACGATGCCCGCCGCGACGGCGGCCGCGCTGCCGCTCGAGGAGCCCCCGGTGATCCGGTCGGGAGCGTGCGGGTTGCGCACCGGGCCGGTGACCGACCGGTCCCCGGTGGGCCCGTAGGCCAGCTCGTGCATCGCCGCCTTGCCGAGCACGACCGCGCCCGCCTCGCGCAACCGCCGCACCGCCGTGGCGTCGGTGCGGGCCGGCTCGCCGGGCAGCAGCGCCGAGCCCGCGCGGCTGGGGAGCCCCTCGACGTCGATGTTGTCCTTGACCACCACCGGGATCCCGTGCAGCGGGCCCCGCGGGCCACGGGCCGCGTCGAGCTCGGCGGCCGCGCGCGCCGCGCCCCGCTCGTCGAGCACGGCGAGGGCGCCGAGGTGGGCGCAGGTGTGCGCCCGCTCGAGCGCGTGCCGCACGGACTCCGATGCCGGTGCTTCGGACGTGGTCATGTTCCTCCCCGGGGCCGCGCGGTCGGGACCAGCATGCGGCGCGCCGGCCCGGACCGCTGATGTACCAACGCACAGCCTTCAGGTCGACGGCTGGGCGGATCTCCATCGCAGGACGAGTGCCCGCGGTGGTGTGCTCGCCGCATGCTGCCCACCACCACCGATCGCACGATCGTCCCCGCCCGCCACGCCCGCTCGATCCGCCTCGCCGCGGGCCAGACCGTCCGCGTCGTCGACGTCGCGGGCGGACAGGTCGGCGACGTGTTCGCCTTCACAGCCGACGACCCGGGCGAGTTCCACAGCGCGGCGCACACCCGCGCCCGGGTGGACCGGCTCTTCCCCGCGATCGGCGAGCCGTTCGTGACCAACCGCCGCCGGGAGATCCTGACGCTGGTGGCGGACGACTCCCCCGGCCTGCACGACATGCTCATCCCGGCGTGCGACCCGACGCGGTACGCCCTGCTCGGTGTGCCGGACCACCGCTCGTGCGCGCAGAACCTCGCCGAGGCGCTCGCCGAGCACGGCCTGTCCGTCGCGCACACCCCGCAGCCGATCAACGTGTTCATGAACATCCCGGTGGCCGACGGCCGGATCGAGTGGGGCGCGGCCCGCACGCGCGCCGGCGACTCGATCACGTTCCGCGCGGAGCTGGACTGCCTGTTCGTCGTGTCGTCCTGCCCGCAGGACGTCGTCGGGATCAACGGTGCCGAGCTGACCGATCTCGCGATCGAGGTGGTCGGGTCGGCGGGCTGAGCGCCGCTCCTGCCGCCGACCGGTCGGCCTCGAGGGCCAGGAACAGGTCGACCCGGTCGGCGGTGCGCGCGACGTCGAGCCCGGTGAGCTCGGTGACCCGCGTCAGCCGGTTGCGCAGCGTGTTGACGTGCACGGACAGGTACGTCGCCGTGGCGTTCCAGTTGCCGTCGTGGTCGAGGAACGCCTGCAGGCTGGGCACCAGGTCGCTGCCTCGCTCCGCGTCGTGCCTGCGCAGCGGGTCCAGCACCGCGGCGGCCACGGCGCGCAGCCCCTCGGCGTCGTGGCGCCCCAGCAGCAGCCGGTGGCCGCCGAGCTCGTCGAACCGCCGCACCCGCGGTCCGGACGGCCGCGACCGCAGCACCCGGGTGCACTCGCGCGCCTCCCGCAGCGCCGGGCGCAGCGCGCCGATCCCCCGGGCCACCCCGCTCAGCCCCGCCACCAGTTCCGTTCCGCCCATCAGGTCACGGACGAACGTGATCAGCTCCGGCTCCGGGCGCGGCCACGGGAAGATCGTGATGATCTCCCCTCCGCTCTCGGCGACCACGGCCGGTACGTGCCGTTCGGTCAGCGCCCGCACGACCGCCTCGGCCGACACGAGGTGGGCGTCACCACCGGTACGGGCGGCGAGCGCGCAGACCGCCATCGGCGCGGCGGCGTCCACCCCGAAGGCGCGCAGCCGTTCGGCCACCACCTCCTCCCGCGCCCCCGACGCGATGAGCTCCAACAGCTCCCCGGCGAAGCGGGCCTCGACCGAGCGCGACAGCTCCTCCCGGGCCACCTCCAGGCTGAGGAACCGGGCCGCCTGCTCCAGCGACGCGAGGTCGGCTCCGGACAGCTCCGTCGGACGCCCGCGGCAGACCAGCACCGCTCCGATCCCGGCCGCCCCGACCGTCGGCACCAGGAACAGGGTGACCGGGCCGCGCTCGCCCAGCTCCAGCTCCAGCGGTGGGGGCCGCCTGCCGAGCGCCGCGGCCACCGCCTCGCCGTCGGCGGCGGTGAGCCCGACCCCGCGGTCGGCCGGGATCCGCCCCAAGCGGTCGACGACGCACACCGCGAGCTCCGGCCGTTCCGCGCCGAGCACGTCGAGCACCCCGGCGGCGCCCGCCCCGCGGGAGATGGCCTCCACCAGCGCGTTGTTGCGCCGGACCTGGTCCAGCAGGTCGTGCTGGCGCTCCTGCGAGTAGTGCCCGGCCGCGGCCTGCGAGATCGCGGTGAACGGGATCGTGATGGGCAGCTCGAGCAGCGCCATGCCGGCTCGGCGGCATGCCCGGACCACCGCCGCGGGCACCTGCGGCACCTCGCGGCGCAGCCCGAACACCATGCCCGCGGCACCCGCGTCGGCCAGCGCGCGGACGAAGTGCTCGGCCGCATCGGTCCTGGCGGCGTCGTCGCCCTGACACCACACGCCGTTGGTCATGACGAGCTCGTCGGCACGCAGGTACGGCGAGGGGTCGGCGAGCTCGGTGTTGTGCACCCACCGCACCGGCGCGGTCCAGTCCCGGTCACCGGTGACCAACGTCCGGAGCCGCAGCCGGGGGTCGTCGGCGAGTGCGCGCAGCGTCAACACACTGGTGATGAAACCAGTGCCACGCCCGATGTGGTGGGCGAATCTCCATATCCGGCCCGAGCCGAGGGCTGCTTCGCTCACGACCGTGACCACACAGACCTGGCAGGACGGCCCCGACGAGGTGCGGCCGGACACGGCCGCCGCGAACGACGACTACCCGCAGAGCGAGGTGCCGCGAGCGGCGCGCCGCGGGTTCTGGCCGCTGTTCGTGGTGCTCGCCGGGTTCGTGATCTTCACCCCCACGATGCTCTCCGGCGCCCGGATCGCCGGAGCGTTCCCCGCGGGCGAGCTGCTGTCGGTGCTGGCCGTCGGCAGCCTCGTCCTCGGCCTCTACGTCGCGGTGCTCGCCGTCATCGGGGCGCGCACCGGGCTGACCACCGTGCTGCTGGCCCGGTTCAGCCTGGGCCACCACGGGGCGAAGCTGGCCGGGCTGCTACTCGGGGGCACCCAGGTCTGCTGGTACGCCGTCACCACCGTGCTGCTCGCCGACCTGGCGATGCGCGCCACCGGGCTGGACACCGCGTTCACCCCGGTCGTGGTGGTCGTCGGATCGGCGTTGACCGCGGTGGCCGCCTACTACGGCTTCCGCGGGCTGGAGTTGCTGAGCGCCGTGTCGGTTCCGCTCGTCCTCGTGCTCTTCGCCTGGGTCACCGTGCAGGCCGTCGGCGTGGCCGGCGGGCCCGGCGCGCTGTTGTCCTGGAACCCCGACGGCGCGCAGACGCTCACCTGGGCCACCGCGGTCACCACCGTGGTCGGCACGTTCGTCAGCGGCGGCACTCAGACCCCGAACTGGAGCCGGTTCGCCCGGCGGCCGCGCCAGGCGTTCGTCGCGGCGTTCGGCGCGTTCGTGCTGTGCAACGGGATGATGCTGCTGCTCGGCGCGCTCGGCGCCGTGGCCTACCGCACCGGCGACGTCATCGCCGTGGTCATGCAGTTCGAGTTCGCGGTCGGCGCGCTGGCGATCCTGTTCCTCAAGACCTGGACGACGCAGGAGAACACCGCCTACGCGTTCGGCGTGGCGGGGGCCGAGCTGTTCGGGCGGCCGCGCAAGCGCCCCTTCGTCATCGGCGGCGTGGCCGTGGCGATCGCGCTCGCGCTCACCGGGATCTACGAGAGCCTGCCGCAGTTCCTGATCGCGCTGGGCATCCTCATCCCGCCGCTGGGCGGCACGATCATCGGCGACCACCTGTTCGTCTGGCGCGGGACGCTGCCCGCGGTGGCGGACACGACGTTCCTGGCGGTGCGCTGGAGCTGCGTCGCCGCCTACGCGGCGGGTGTCGGGGCCGCCTTCGTCACCGAGCAGCTCGCCTGGGGGTTGCCGCCGGTGCAGGGGATCCTCGTGGCGGCGCTCGCCGTGCCCGTGGCCGACCGGCTGCTCACCGCCGCGGGCGTCCGCACCCGGCACGTGGTGACCGCATGACCGCCCCCACCGTGCTGCGTCCCGGCGATCTCGGCCTCGACCAGGTGCGCAGGCTGCTGCTCGGCGGCGTGGTGCCCCGCCCCATCGCCTGGGTCTCGACCACCGCCCCGGCCACGGGCGTGCCGAACCTAGCTCCCTTCAGCTACTTCTCGGTGCTCTCGACCGAGCCGCCGATGCTGGGGGTGACCATCGAGCCGCGCGACGACGGCGGCGGGGACAAGGACACGCTGGCGAACCTGCGCGCGGGCTCCGACCTCGTGATCAACACCGTGCCCGAGGCACTGGGCCCGCAGATGTGGATCACCTCGCACGAGCACCCGGCCGATGTCGACGAGTTCACCGAGGCCGGGGTCGCCGCCACCGGCTCGTGCCTCGTCCGCGCGCCCCGCGTGCGCGACGCGCCGCTGGCCATGGAGTGCGTCCTCGACCGGCTCGTGCCGCTCGGCGGCGCCGTGCTCGTGGTGGCGCGCGTCCTCGCGTTCCACGTCCGGCCCGGCCTGCTCGACCCGCGCGGCCGGATCCGGCACGACAGGATGACCGCGCTCGGCCGGATCGGCGGCGAGTTCCTGACCACCACCGACTCCTTCGCCCTGGGAGAAACCGCATGACCACCAGCGCCTGGCTGCCCGAGGGCGCCTCCGCCGTCGCCTGCCTCACCTTCGACGTCGACGCCGAGACCGGCATCCTGTCCGCCGACGCCGCGGCCGCCGACCACGCCATGGCCATCAGCCACCAGCAGTTCGGCCCCGACGTCGGGGTGCCCCGGCTGCTGGACATCCTCGCGGACCTGCGGGTGCCCGCCACCTTCTTCTTCCCCGGCTGGGTGGCCGAGCGCCGTCCCGCGCTCGTCGAGCGGATCGCCGCGGCCGGGCACGAGATCGCGCACCACTCCTACAGCCACGTGCCCGCCACCTCCATGACGTCCGACGAGGAACGGCGCGACTTCGCCCGCGCGATGGACGTCTTCGCCGACATCGGCGTGCCGATCCACGGGCACCGCGCCGGGCTCTGGGAGGCGAGCTGGTCCACCCCGGCGATCGTCGCCGAGCACGGCCTGACCTACGACAGCTCGCTCATGTCGCGCGACGCGCCCTACCGCGTCCGCACCCCCGGCGGCCCGATCGTCGAGCTGCCCCCGCACTGGTCGCTCGACGACTGGGAGCAGTACGCGTTCCTCCCGTTCCCGCAGATCGGGCAGCAGATCACCAACCCGTCCGAGGTGCTGGCGATGTGGAAGGCCGAGGTCGACGCCATGCGCCGGTTCGGCTCGCTGTTCATGCTGACCAACCACCCGTTCCTCACGGGGAGGGCGTCGCGCGCGGTGGCCTTCGAGCAGCTCGTCGGCCACATCCTCGACGCCGGTGACGTACCGGTCCTCACCTGCCACGACCTGGCCGAGCGGCTCGCCGGGGTGGACCTGCCCGAGCACGACCACGTGCGGCCCGAGCTCGAACCGGACCTGTTCCCCACGGCCGGCTGAGCCCGCGCTACCAGGTCTCCCAGTGCAGCACCTCGTCGACCGACACGCGTGGCGCGGGCCGGAACGAGGTGCCGACGGTGTGGGCCACCGGGATCACCGCGGCCTGCATCACCTCGTCGTAGGGGATCCCGAGGAGCTCGGCGACCTCCCGCTCCACCGCCATGTTGCCGGTGGTCCACACCGTGCCGAGACCGTGCAGGCGGGCGGCGAGCATGAAGCTCCACACCGCGGGGAGCACCGAGCCCCAGTGGCTCGCCTGCCGGTCGGCGCCGAGGCCGTCGGTCCGCCCCTCGATGCACGGCACCAC
The DNA here is from genome assembly GCF_042657305.1 of Pseudonocardia zijingensis. Classification (NCBI taxonomy): domain Bacteria; kingdom Bacillati; phylum Actinomycetota; class Actinomycetes; order Pseudonocardiales; family Pseudonocardiaceae; genus Pseudonocardia; species Pseudonocardia zijingensis. Next base: position 141,431 of record NZ_JBHSKO010000015.1, read on the forward strand.
GAGCGCGGGCACCCGGTGCAGGTTGTCGGAGAGGTGGCGCAGGCCGCTCCACACCTTCTCCATCGACCCGGGTGCGGTGTACGCGCGGCGCAGCGCCGCCTCGGACATGGGACTGTCGCCCTGGCCGAGGCCACGGCGCCACAGCCGGGCGAGCGCGGCCTTGCGCTGCGGGTCGGTCACCACCACGAAGTTCCAGCCCTGCTCGTTGCGGCCCGACGGGGCCTGCAGCGCGATCTCCACGCAGCGGCGCAGCAGCGCCGGGTCGACGGGCCGGTCGAGGTCGAGGCGGTGGCGCACCGAGCGGGTGGTGGTGAGCAGCTGTTCGGCGGTCAGGTCGAGCACGGTCACGAGGACAGCTCCACCCGCGGCCGCACGAGCGCGAGGAACTCCTCGACCGCGTCGACGACGTCCCCGGGCACCTCCTCGGGCAGGTAGTGGCCGCACGGGAGCGCCTGCCCGCGCACCGCGCCCGGGTCGGCGTGGTGCTCCTGCCAGACGCCGACCACATCGCGCCCGGCGAGACCGCCCTCGCCGCCCCAGAGGGCGAGCAGCGGCGCCTGCACCCGCGCGCCGCGGGCATGGTCGTCCTCGTCGAGCTCGAGGTCGGTGGTGAAGCCGGTCCGGTAGTCCTCGAGCGAGGCCCGCAGGTGCGCGCGGTCGCTGAAGGCGGCCACGTAGTGCCGGAACGTCTCCGCGTCGACCGCACCGGTCTCGAGCACCCGGGCGAAGAAGTGCCGCAGGTAGGCCTCGACGTTGCCCGCGATCAGCGTCTCGGCCAGGTCCGTGTGCCGGTGCAGGAACCAGTGGAACATCGCGGTGGCCGAGTCGCGGTCGAACGAGTTCATCACCACGCGCGTCGGCAGGATGTCCAGCAGCACCAGCGCGTCGATCTCCGCCGGGCGGTCGAGGGCCCAGCGGTGGGCCACGCGGGCGCCGCGGTCGTGCCCGACCACGATCGCCGACTCGTGCCCCAGGTGCCGGATCAGGCCGCTCAGGTCCCCGGCCGTGGCGCGCTTGCCGTACCCGGACGCGGCGAGCCCCGAGTCGCCGTACCCGCGCAGGTCGGGGGCCACCACCGTGCGGCCGCGGCTCAGCGGGCCGACGACCTCGCGCCAGCAGGCCCGCGTCTGGGGCCACCCGTGGAGGAGGACCACCAGCTCCGGGCCGTCCCCGGCGAGCCGGTAGGTCAGCTCCACCTCGCCGACGTGTACCGACTCCACGACGTCCCGCGCCATGCCACTCCCTCCGCTGGGCCCTCCGATGGGCCGCTGCCGCGCTCATCCTGACGGCGGCGGCCCGCCGGCCCCAGCAGCTGTTGCCACTCAGTGGCACGCCGCTTGACCCTGCCGCCACGGCACGGTGTCGGCTGGGAACATGACAAGGGCCTTCGAGCACAAGATCGTGAAGTTCGAGCTCGGCTGGAAGGGGTTCGACCACGAGGAGATGGAGCGTCAGCTCGACGAGCTGGGCCGCCAGGGGTGGGAGGCCGTGAGCAGCCTGCAGCCGCACGTCGGCACGGCCGCCACCGACATCCTGGTGCTCCTCAAGCGGGCCCGATGACGACCGCGATCCCCGGGGCCGCGGCGCCGACCCCGGTGGCCGAGCGGGCACTGGCCCCCGACCTCGCCCGCGGGTTGATGCTGCTGCTCATCGCGCTCGCCCACGTGCCGTGGTTCCTCTGGACCTCCGCGCTCGGCTCCACCCTGCTGCACCCGGCCGAGGGCGGCATCGCCGACCGGATCGCGCAGGCCGCGACGATCGTGTTCGTCGACGGGCGGGCCTGGACGCTGTTCGGGTTGCTGTTCGCCTACGGCATCGGCCAGCTCCACGCGCGGCGGATCGCCGCAGGCAGCCCCGAGCCCGCCGTCCACCGGCTCCTGCGCACCCGGCACTGGTGGCTGCTCGCGTTCGGCCTGGTCCACGCCGCGCTGCTGTGGCAGGGCGACATCCTCAGCACCTACGGGGTCCTCGGGCTGGTGCTCGTGCCGCTGTTCCTGCACCGCGCCGACCGCACGCTGACGATCTGGATCGGGGCGCTGCTCGGCGTCGCCGCGCTCGGCAACCTCGCCCTCGCCGCCCTCGGCCAGTTCGCGCCCGCCGGGCCGGGGGCGACCGCCCTGCAGCAACAGGCGGCCGCCGAGCCGAGCTACCTCGCCTCGGTCCTGCTCCGGCTGGTTCTGTGGGCACCCACCCCGATCTCCTCGCTGGCCGGGCTCGTCCTGCCGGCCGCGTTCCTCATCGGGATCCTCGCCGCCCGCCGCCGTGTCCTCGAGGAACCCGGCCGCCACCTCCCGCTGCTGCGCCGCACCGCCGTGGTCGGGCTCGTGGTCGGCTGGGGCCTGGGATCGCTGCAGGCGCTGCTCCACCTCGGCGTGCTCGTGGTGCCCAACCCGTCGGCCTTCGTGTCCTTCCACCTGTTCACCGGCATCTTCGCCGGCGTCGGCGTCGCCGCGGTGTTCGGGCTGATCGCCCACCGGATCAGCGGCGCGACCCCGCCCCTGCCGGTCCGGGCACTCGTCGCGCTGGGCCGCCGGTCGCTGTCGGGGTACCTGGCGCAGTCGCTGGTCTTCGTGCCCCTGCTGGCGGCGTGGGGCTTCGGGCTCGGGGCGCACCTGACCAGCGCCACCGCCGCGCTCGTCGGGATCGGGGTGTGGGTGCTGACCGTCGTCGTCGCGTACCGGCTCGACACCGCGGGCATCCGCGGTCCGGCGGAGGTGCTGCTGCGCCGGCTCACCTACCCGGTCAGGGCAGCTGCAGGTCCCGGAGCTGCCGGCGGGAGGTGATGCCGAGCTTGCGGAAGATGTTGCGCAGGTGGGCTTCGATCGTGCGCGGGCTGAGGAACAGCTGCGCGCCGACCTCCCGGGACGTCGCCCCGGTGGCCACCAGCCGGGCGATCGTCTGCTCCTGCGCGGTGAGCGCATCGGACGGCTGGGCGGACCTGCTGCGGGGGCGCTCCCCGGTGGCGCGCAGTTCGCGCGCGGCGCGCGCGGCGAACGCTTCCGCGCCCATGCCCGACAGCAGCTGGTGGGCGGTGCGCAGCTGCTGGCGGGCGCTGAGGCGGCGGCCCTCGCGGCGCAGCCACTCGCCGTAGACGAGATGAGCGCGGGCCAGCTGGGTGGACAGCCGGCACTCGCGGAGCCGCTCGATCGCCTCCCGGTAGAGCTCCTCGGCGGCCGGGCCGGTGCTGCGCAGCGCCCGGGAGCGCGCCGCCAGCCCGAGCCCCCACGGGGTGCCGCTGGCGCGGGCCCGCACGGTGAGCTGGTCCAGCGCATCGGCCGCGCTCTCCGGCCGGCCGCTGCGGCACGCCGCTTCGATGAGTTCGGAATGGGCCAGGTTGCTGTGGGTCAGCTCGTCGGACTCGAAGGCCCGAACCGCCGCGGCCTCAGCTGCGGGGTAGTCGCCGAGGCCGTTGTGCAGCACCGCCATGGCGTACTGCGTCAGGGCGTCCTCGGTGCCGCGCCCGCGGCCGGCGGCCTCCCGGACGAGGGTCGCCTGGATCTCGGTGGTCTCGTCCGAGCGGCCGCGCCAGGCGGCCAGGATGAGCTGGGCGTGCAGCAGGGGCACCGTCCTGGTGGCGGCCGCGAGCGCCGTCTGCTCGGCGGCCCGGCCGAACTCGCCGGAGAGCACCAGCATGACGGACTGGACGAGCAGTGCCGCCGGGAGCGTGGCCAGCGCGCCGGCCTCCCGGGCCAGCCGGACATGGCTGGCGGCCAACGCGTGGACCAGCTCGTCGTCGAACACGGACATCGCGGTGCGGCTGGCCAGCCACAGCCAGCGGCGGTTGCCGCTGCCGTCGGGGTCACGAGCGTCGCGCTCGGGGTGGGCGAAGGCCGCCAGTGCCCGCCGCAGCTCGGGCACGCCCTCCGCGTAGCCCTGCGTGAACGTCGTGACGAGCCCGTCGAGCAGCAGATCCGGCGGAGTCGGTGACGCGGGTGGTGCGGGCGCGGCCCGAGCGGCCTCGGCCACCTCCCGCAGGCCGCCCCCGGGGCCGACGCCGCCGGTGACGATCGCCGCGTCGAGCGCGTCCAGGTAGGTCGCGCGGCTCAGCGCCGGGTCCAGCGGCGCGAGGCTCCGGGCGGCGTCCAGCAGCATCCGCGGCCCGTCGCCGCCCCTCGCCCGGTGGAACGCGATCTGGGCGCGCAGCAGCTCGAGGCGGGCGTGCTGCAGGGAGTCCAGCGGCCCGCTCGCCGCCACCGTCAGCAGCTCCAGGGCGGCCTCGGACGCACCGGCCTCGTACTTGGCGTGCGCGGCGTCCAGGGCCCGGCCCGCCCGCACGACCGGCTCGGGGGTCAGCTCGGCCGCGCGCTGCAGGAACGCCGCCGCGGCGGCCAGCCCGCCGCGGCCGCGCGCCCGTCCGGCCGAGCGCTCCAGCTCAGCGGCGGCCTCCTCGTCGGTGCCCACCACCGCCTGCGCGCGGTGCCAGGCCCGCCGGTCGGGGTCGACCTGCGGGTCGGTGGCGGCGGCCAGCGCGCCGTGCGCGCGGCGCTGGTCGGGCGGGGTGGCCGCACGGTAGACCGCCGAGCGCACGAGCGGGTGCCGGAACCGCACCCGGGTGCCGAGCTCCAGCAGCCCGGCGGCCTCCGCCGCCGTGGCCGCTTCGGGGGCGATCCCCAGCTGCGCGGCCGCGCGCCACAGCAACGCCGGGTCACCGGTCGGCTCGGCCGCTGCGACCACCAGCAGCAGCTGCGACTCGGGCGGCAGGCTGCCCGCGCGACGCCGGAAGCCGTCCTCCACCCGGTGCGGAACGCTCACCACGTCGGGCAGCTCGAAGCCGCCTGCCAGCTGCGCCGCCGCCGCACCCCGGGGTAGCTCCAGGAGCGCCAGCGGGTTGCCGCGCGCCTCGGCCACGATCCGGTCGCGCACCAGGTCGTCCAGCGGTGCGCGCACCGCGGTGGCCAGCAGCGTCCGGGCGTCGGACTCCCCCAGCCCCGCCACGTGCAGCTCCGGCAAGCCGGTGAACGCGTCGACGGCGGCACCACCGGGGTCGCGCAGCCCGAACACCATCACCACCCGCTCGGCCGCCACCCGCCGGGCCACGAACGCCAGGACCTGCGCGGACGCCTGGTCCAGCCACTGCGCGTCGTCCACCAGGCACAGCAGCGGCCCGTCCTCGGCCACCTCGGCCAGCAGGCTCAGCACGGCGAGCCCGACCAGGAACCGGTCCGGCGCCGCCCCCTCGCGTATACCGAACGCCACCCCGAGGGCGGCCTGCTGCGGCTCGGGCAGTGCCGCCGCCCGCGCCAGCAGCGGTGCGCACAACTGGTGCAGGCCCGCGAACGCGAACTCCGCCTCGGCCTCCACCCCGGCCGCGTCCTGGACCGTGAACCCGGCCGCCACGGCCGACCCACGCACGTGCTGCAGCAGGGCGGTCTTGCCGATGCCTGCTTCCCCACGCACCACCAGCACGCTGCTGTCGCCGCCCCGGGCCCGGGCCAGCAACTGCTCGAGCGTCGTGTGCTCGGCGCGCCGTCCCACGAGCATCGCCTGGTCCTCCCCTGGCGCCGGCAACGGGGCCGAACTCGGTGATTCTCACCGACACGGTGTTCGCGGGTGAGAGCGGGTTAAGGGATTTCCACCGACGCGGACGGGGCGCCGACCTGGCGAGTCTGGCACCCGACACCAGAGCGGTCGGAGGGCGAGCAGCTGTGGCCTGGAGCACCCGCCAACTCGCAGACCTCGCCGGGACCACCGTGCGCGCGGTTCGGCACTACCACGACGTCGGCCTGCTGGAGCAGCCCCGGCGTCGCGCCAACGGCTACAAGCAGTACGGCGTGACGCACCTCGTACGACTGCTGCGGGTCAAGCGCCTCACCGATCTCGGATTCACCCTGCTGCAGGTCGCCGAACTGGGTGACGCGGACCAGCACCCCCGGGAAGCCCTGCACGAACTCGACGCCCAGCTCGCCCGCACGCTGGAGCGGCTGCAGGACGTGCGCATCGAGGTCCGGCTGATCCTCGAGCAGGCCGCACCCACCGACCTCCCGTCCGCGCTCGCCGCGAGGATCCGGCACCTCGGCCTGACCGACGCCGACCGCGCCCTGCTGGTGGTGCTGTCCCGGGTGCTCGACCTCGCGGCGGTCACCGACTTCGTCGACACGCTGCGCGAGCTCCCACCGAACCCGGCCGCGGCCGCGTTCGACCAGCTCCCCGCCGACGCCGACGCCGCCACCCGGCACGAGCTCGCGATCCGGCTGCTCCCCCGCAGCCGCACCCTGCGCGTGATGCTCCCCCGCCTGCGCAGCGCGCTCGGCGATGTGAGCGCAGCCGCCCGGACGGTCGACGCAGCCGTGCGCGACCTCTACAACCCCGCGCAGTCCGACGTCCTGCGCCGGGTCGGGCTCCTGCTCCGCTCGCGTCCCGGCCCGGTCCGGATCGCGCCGCAGATCGCGGCCCGCCGGCTCGTCCGCCAGTAGCCGGCCCGAAACCCTCGGAAGGAAACCATGGGACACGTCGTCGTCGGCCACGAGAACAGCACGCCGATCGAGCTCTACTACGAGGACCAGGGCAGCGGCCCGCCCGTCCTGCTCATCCACGGCTACCCGCTCAACGGCCACAGCTGGGAGCGCCAGACGCGCGAGCTGCTGGCCGCGGGTCACCGCGTCATCACCTACGACCGCCGCGGCTTCGGCCGCTCGTCGAAGGTCGGGTCCGGATACGACTACGACACCTTCGCCGCCGACCTGAACACCCTGTTGGAGACGCTCGACCTCCGCGACGTCGTGCTCGTCGGATTCTCGATGGGCACCGGCGAGCTCGCCCGCTACGTCGCCCGGTACGGCCACCAGCGGGTGGCGAAGCTCGCCTTCCTCGCCGCCCTGGAGCCCTTCCTCGTCGCCCGGGACGACAACCCCGACGGCGTGCCGCGGGAGGTCTTCGACGGCATCGAGGCCGCGGCGAAGGGGGACCGCTACGCCTGGTACGAGCAGTTCTTCTCCAACTTCTACAACCTCGGCGAGAACCTCGGCAGCCGCATCAGCCAGGAGGCGGTCACCGCCGGCTGGAACGTCGCCGTCGCCAGCGCCCCCGTGGCCGCCCACGCCGTCGTCTCCGCGTGGATCGAGGACTTCCGCGCCGACGTAGAGGCCGTCCGGGCCAGCGGCAAACCGGCCCTGATCCTGCACGGCACGGCCGACCGGATCCTGCCCGTCGAGGCCACGGCCCGCCGCTTCCGCAAGGCCCTGCCCGAGGCGCGGTACGTCGAGATCGACGGCGCCCCGCACGGGCTGCTGTGGACCCACGCCGACGAGGTCAACGCCGCACTGCGCGGCTTCCTCTGAAGAACACCCCCACAAGAGAAGGAGCAGCAAATGACCGTCACGCTGGTGCACCCGGAGCAGGTCCACCGGGTCGACGTCCACCACCAGGTCGCCGTCGCGCAGGGCTCGCGCACCGTCTACCTGGCCGGGCAGGTGTCCTGGGACACCGAAGGCAACCTCCTGGGCCGCGACGACGTCGCCGCGCAGGCCGAGAAGTGCTACCTCAACATCGCCGCCGCGCTCGACGCGGCCGGGGCGAAGCCGTCCGACCTGGCCAAGGTCACCGTGTACATCGTCGACCTCGACGAGGAGAAGGCCGGGCAGTTCGTCGCCGGCCGCGAGCGCGCGGCCGCGGCGCTGGGCGTGGAGTTCCAGCAGCCCAGCACCTGGATCGGGGTCACCTCGCTGGCCGCGCCGGGCTACGTCGTCGAGATCGAGGCGGTGGCCGTGCTGCCCTGAGACCCACGGGACCGGCTCAGACCTGGTTCATCCCGCCGTCCACGTAGAAGTTGGCACCGTGCACGAAACTGCTCCGCGGCGAGGCGAGGAACAGCACGACCTCCGCGACCTCGTCCGGGGTGCCGACCCGCCCGACCGGCAGCCCGGCCCCGACCGCCACCTTCATCTCCTCGGCGCGCTCGCCGAAGACGTCGAACAGCGGGGTGTCGGTCGGGCCCGGTGAGACGGCGTTGACGCGGGCGCCGCGGCTCACGAGCTCGTTGGCCCAGGTGCGCGCGTACGACCGCACCGCCGCCTTCGCCGCCCCGTAGGCGCCGAACCGCTCGGTGCCTGCCTCGGCGGCGGTGGAGCTCATGAGGACGACCGAAGCACCGTCGTTGAGCAGCGGCAGCGCCTTCTTCACGGTGAGGAAGACGCCCTTGACGTTGATGTCGAAGATCCGGTCGTGGTCGGACTCCGTGAGCTCCTCCAGCGTCGCGAGGTGCTGGATGGCGGCGTTGGCGACCACCACGTCCAGGCCCTGCCCGCGCTCCCGTACGCGCTCGTACAGCCGGTCCACGTCGGCGGCGACGCTGACGTCCCCGGCCACCGCGGTGGCGTTGCCGATCTCGGCCGCGGCCTTCTCCAGCTCGGCCTCGCGCCGCCCGAAGACGAACACGTGCGCTCCCTCGTCGGCGAGCCGCTGCGCGGTCGTCAGACCGATGCCGGCGCTCCCGCCGGTCACCACTGCCGTCTTGCCGTCGAACTGCCCCATCGGACCCGGGCCTCCACTTCCGTATCGATCGGTACGGAACAACCGTAGCACTTCCGCATCGGTCGGTACGGATGTGGAGCGAGGTCGGGCCCGGCCGACTCCGAACGCCGTCGCGCCGACCAGGTCCCAGCACTCGGCGGCGATGTCGGCCTGACCGGGCGAGATGCCGCTCGTGACACGAAGCTGCCGAGCTCACGATCCACGCGAGACGAACGCCATGGCCGCGCCGAGCACCCCGATGTACTGCGGACATCGACGACAAGGAGATCAACAGCACCCGACGCTGGTCCTGGCTACCGCGGCGTTCTGCTCGACGCCCGAGCCCGCTCCGGGCACGGCCCAGCACCCGCCCCGGCGCGCACGTGGCCAGGTTCCGCGGAACCCGGCGGGCGCGAGCGCGGGACCGTCACCCTCCCCGGCGGAGGAGGTAGCGCTGGACCTTGCCGCTCGGGGTCTTGGGGAGCGCGTCGACGACGTGCACCTGGCGAGGGTAGGCGTGGGCGGAGTACTTCGTGCGGACGAGCTGCTGCAGTTCGGCCTCGAAGTCGGGGCCGGGTTCGGCGCCGGGCTCGAGGACGACGTAGGCCGCGACGACCTCGCCGCGGACCTCGTCGGGTGCGCCGACCACGGCGACGTCGGCCACCAGCGGATGGGTGATCAGCACGCTCTCGACGTCGAAGGGCCCGATCCGGTATCCCGCGGCGAGGATGACGTCGTCGTCGCGGGCGGTGAAGAAGTAGTACCCCTCCTCGTCGACGGTGCCGATGTCGGCCGTGAGGTACCAGGTGTGGTCGGGCGTGAACCGCTCCGCGGTCTTCTCGGGCGCGTCGAGGTAGCCGGTGAACCACATGAGCGGGCTGTCGGTCGCCAGCGCGATCTGGCCGTCGACGACGCCGGCGCGGAACCCGGGGAGCTCGACGCCCATCGATCCGGGCTCGAGGGGCCGGCGGACGTCGTCGTGCCACCCGTTGACGATGGCCATGCCCTGCTCGGTCTGGCCGTAGTGGTCGCGCACCTCGGTGCCCAACGCCTGCTCGGCCCAGGTGATCACGTCGGGGGTGAGCGGCTCCCCCGCCGAGGACGCCCTGCGCAGCCGTACGCCCGGGGGCACCTCGGTCCTGCGCATCGCGCGGTACATGGTCGGCGCCCCGGCGAAGTTGGTGACGCCGTGGCGCGCGAGCACGCCGAACGTCGTGTCCGGGGTGAAGCCGGCGTCGAGGAGCAGGTTGCGCCGGCCCGTGACCAGCGGCCCCATCACGCCGTAGTACAGGCCGTAGGCCCAGCCCGGGTCGGCGGCGTTCCAGAACACGTCGTCGGCGCGGACGTCGAGGCCGTAGTGCATGTACGAGGTGAACGCGGCGAGCGCCCGCACCGGGACCGGCACCGCCTTGGGCGTGCCGGTGGTCCCGCTGGTGTAGAGCTCGACGAGCTGGCCCTCGCCGCCCACCGCCACGTTCTCGGCCACGGGTTCCGCGGCGTCGACGAGCGCGTCCAGGTCGGGTCCGGCCTCGAGCACGGTGAGCCCGTCGAGACCGGCCAGCTTCGCCCGCTGCGACGGCTCGGTGACGACGACCTCGACGGTGCTGGAACGGATGCGCATCTCGATCGCGGGGGTGGCGAACGCGGTGAACAACGGCACGTGGACGGCGCCCAGCCGCCAGATCGCAACCAGGGTCACCACCAGGTCCACGCGCTTGCCCATGAGGACCGCCACGCGCTTCCCCCGCCCGACCCCCTGCTGGGCGAGGACGGCCGCCATCCGCCGCGACCGCGCCGCCAGCTCGCCGTAGGTGAGGTCGCGGCCGGCGAGGTCGTCGCCGGAGACGAGCGTGAAGGCGAGCGCCTCCGGGTCGTGCCGGTCGCAGAGCAGCCAGGCGGCATCGGCCGCCGGATCGGCGTACGTCTCGCGCCACGACGCGATGGTCGCGGTGATGGTGTCGACGTCGGCGTCGCTCACGGTGTTCCTCCCCAGTCGGGCAACCGGGGCATAGAGTGCGTGATCCCACGAGCTGGTCACCACCCTCCGAAGAGGAGGCTCCGCCGATGGACCACAGCCGGCTGCTCGCGCGCCGGGTCTCCGCTGCCCTCACCCGGATCCGCGACCTCACCGGTGTGTCCCTGGCCTTCGGCGGGCTGGTCCGCGACGACGGCACGGTCGCGTTGGAGCGCTTCGCCGGCCCGACGGTCGGGGCCCTGCCGGGTGTGGAGCTGGAGCGGGGGCACGGGCTGGGTGGGAAGGTCGTCGCGCTGACGCGCACGATCGCCGTGAACGACTACATCGCCACCACGCACATCACCCACCGCTACGACCGGATCATCCGCGCCGAGGGGCTGCGGGCGATGGCCGCCGCCCCGGTCGTGGTGGCCCGCAAGCCCGTGGCCGTGCTGTACGGCGCTCTCCGCACGACCGGGCTCGTCGGCGACCGCATCCAGGACGCGGTCACCCAGGAGGCCCGCGCCCTGGAGCAGGAACTGGCCGTGGCCCGCGCCCGAGCCGAACCCGACCCGGAGCAGGCCGAGCTCGTCGAGCTGAAGGACCGCGTGCGCACCGCCCACGAACGCCTCCGCATGCTCGCCGCACGGGTCGACGACGACGAGCTGCGCGTGGAGCTCCGGCGCGCCGGGGACGAGCTCGCGGGCGACCCACCCGTCGCGCTCGACGCACCCCGGCTCACCGACCGGCAGCTCGACGTCCTCAGCCTCGTGGCGGGCGGGCGTTCCAACGCCGCGATCGGAGAGGCCCTCGGCCTGACGCCCGCCACGGTGAAGAGCTACATGAAATCGATCATGAGCACGCTCGGGGCGGGCACCCGCTTCGAGGCCGTCGTGCTCGCCCGCCGGTACCGCCTGCTCCCCTGATCGCAGGTCACCGCGGCTCGCGCCCAGCACCGTCGGCCCCGGCGAGCCCCTCGACGGTGGCCCCCGCGAGCACCGCGGTGCGGAACGCCACGACGGAGTCGCGGCGGTCGCGTGGGCGCGTCGCGATCGCCGCCACCGCGCGGGGCCCCTCCAGCGGGACGTAACGCACGCCGGGGTGGGGGAAGTAGCGGCTCGCGGGTTCGGCGTGGAAGCCGATCCGCCCGGTGGTCGCCACGGCCGCGGCCAGGTTGGCGGGTGAGCGCACCGCGACGCCGCCGCGCGCTGTTTCGCCACCACCCCACTCGGCGAGCCCGGGCTGCCCGACCGGCATGACCCGCGGGCAGTCGGCGACGTCGGATTCGGTGAGGTGGTCGGCGGCGGCGAGGTCGGACTCGACCGGCACCGCCGCGCACCGCTCGGTGGCGGTCACCTGCTCGACGACGAGATCGCCGGCCCCGCCGACGTCGTGCACCACGGCGACGTCGACCTCGCCGGTGCGCACCGCGTCGTACTGCGTCTCCCAGTCCAGCTCGACGTAGGAGAACCCGAGGTCGGGCCGGTACCGGGCGAGCAGGGCGCGGGTGGTCGGCCAGCGGTCGGCGAGGCCGAACCCCAGGACGCCGACGCGGAGCACGGGCTCGCCGTGGTCGCCCTCGGCCGTGCGCATGAGGTCGTCGAGCTGGGCCAGCACGCGGCGGGCGCGGGGCAGGAACCGCTCACCGGCGGGGGTCAGGGCCACCCGGCGGCTCGTGCGCTCGAACAGCTTCGTGCCGAGCTCGCGTTCCAGCTGCTGGATCCGGCGGCCGAAGGGCTGGGGCGCGATGTAGTGGGCGCGCGCGGCCCGGCCGAAGTGCAGCTCGTCGGCGAGGGTGAGGGCGTAGCGCAACGACCGCACGTCCATGCCTCGTCACCCCTCCCGGGGATCGCAACCGATTCGGCACATGATCCGGCTCTTCTCGCGCGACATGCTCCCCGCAGGCAACGACGCTCGAGGGAGCACATTATGAGCACACACCGCACCGTGGTGCGCAACGGTCACGTCCTGACGATGGACCCCGCTCTCGGTGATCTCCCCGTCGGTGACGTGCTGATCGAGGACGGTGTGATCACCGCGGTGGCGCCGTCCCTCCCGGTCACCGACGCCGAGGTGCTGGACGCCACCGGGCACCTCGTGCTGCCAGGGCTGATCGACACCCACCGCCACACCTGGCAGTCGCTGGTGCGCGGGATCTGCGGGGACTGGACGCTCGGCGACTACTACTTCGGCATCCGCCTGGGCGTCTCCCCCGCCTTCACCCCCGACGACGTCCGGCTCGGGAACTTCTACGGCGCGGTGGACGCGCTGAACGCCGGGGTCACCACGTTGCTCGACTTCTCCCACTGCAACAACACCCCCGACCACTCCGACGGCGCCGTGCGCGGGCTGCAGGAGGCCGGGATCCGCGCCGCCTTCTGCTACGGCTTCTTCGAGAGCTCGCCGGAGGCGACGGCGTTCGGCGACCACGCGGCGCGCGTCGCCGACTTCCACCGCATCGCCGACACCCACTTCTCCTCCGACGGGCTGCTCACCCTCGGCGTCTCGCTGTCGGAGATCTTCGGCCTGCCCTGGGACCACACCGTCGCCGAGCTCGCCGCCGCCCGCGAGCGGCGCGCCCTGCTCGTCAACCACGCCGGGTGCGTGTTCGGCAGCCCGCTCTGCACCGGGATCACCGAGATGGAGGCGCTGGGCCTGCTCGGCCCGGACATGGTGCACGTGCACTGCTGCAGCTTCGGCGACCCGGAGTGGGAGGCGATCGCCCGCACCGGTGGGAAGGTGTCGATCTCGACGCAGACCGAGATGAACATGGGGTTCGGGCGGCCGGTCTTCGGGCGCAGCCGGCGCCACGGTGTGGCCCCGACGCTGTCGGCCGACGTCGTCTCGCTGAACAGCGGCGACCTGTGGCACGAGCTGCGCTTCGGCCTCAGCTACGCCCGTGCCGACGCCGACCTGCCCGTCAACGCCGCCGGTGCGATGCCCGACGCGGTGTCGTTCACCGCCCGGGAGGCGCTGGGCTGGAGCACCGTGAACGCCGCCGACGCGCTCGGTCTCGGCGATCGGATCGGCTCGCTGACCCCCGGCAAGCGCGCCGACCTCATCCTGGTGGGCGGTCCCGCGCTGGAGCAGCACCCGCGCGTCGACCCCTACGCCACGCTCGTCTTCCAGACCTCCGCGGCCGGCGTCCGGACCGTGCTCGTCGACGGGCGGGTCGTCAAGCGCGACGGTGTGTTCACCGCGACCGACCTCACCGCGCTCACGTCCGAGGCCGACGCGGCCGCCGACCGCATCCTCGCCCGGATCCGCGACGCAGGCCGCGAGCTGCCCGGCACCCCGCCGGGGGCGTGGGCGGCGATCGACCCGATGGCCCGGGAGTACCACGAGCAGGCCATCCGGGCCGTGAAGGACCAGGGAGGGCAGCCGTCGTGAAGTGGGTGACCTACGACGCGGGCGCCGGCGTGCGCACCGGCGTCCTCGACGGGGAGACGGTGCGCGGGCTCCGTCCGGGCGTCGGCCTGCTCGCGCTGCTCGAGGCCGATGCGCTGGCCGAGGCGGGTGACACGGCCCGCCGCGCCCCGGACGAGGTCCGCCCGCTGGCCGACGTCCGGTTGCGCGCACCACTCCCCCGCCCGCCCTCGGTCCGGGACGGCCTGTGCTTCCTCGACCACCTGCGCGGCTGCTACCGCGCGCTCGGGCGCAGTGAGGAGTTGCACCCGGTCTGGTCCGAGCGACCGGGGTTCTACTTCTCCAACGCCGCCGCGATCGTCGGACCCCACGACGACGTCCCGATCGCCCCGGGATCGCAGGCGTTCGACCTGGAGCTCGAGGTCGCCGCGGTGATCGGGTGCGGCGGCCGGGACCTCGATCCCGCCACCGCCGAACGCCACATCGTCGGCTACACCCTCTTCAACGACTGGACCGCGCGCGACCACCAGCTCGGCGACCTCGCCCAGGGCATCGGCATGGGCAAGGCCAAGGACAGCGCCGTGACGCTCGGGCCCGCCCTCGTCACCGCCGACGAGCTGGAGCCGTTCCGCCGCGACGGCCGGCTGGCTCCCACGCTGTCCGCCACCGTCAACGGCGAGGAGATCACCCGCGGCTCGCTCGACCGGATGGACTGGACGTTCGGCGAGCTCCTCGCCTACGTCTCGCGCGGTGTCGACCTGGCTCCGGGAGACGTGATCGGGTCGGGCACCGTGTCCGGCGGCTGCCTGCTCGAGCACGTCGACACCCCCGACCTGACCGGCTTCGCGGGCTGGCTGCGCCCCGGCGACGTCGTCTCCCTGTGCGGGGAGGGTCTGGGCGAGACCCGCCAGACCGTCGTCGCCGGCACCGACGTCATCCCGCTGCGGCCCGGCGCCTGAGCGCCTCGACGACGAGAGGAACCCCGATGCGCGAACTCGTCGACATCTCCGCGCCCCTGCAGGGCGGCATCGCATCCGACCCACCCGGGCTCGGACCGCAGATCGAGTACTACTCGCACGAACAGACCACGAAGGACCTCCTGGCGTTCTTCCCCGGCGCCACCGTCGACGACCTGCCCGACGGGGAGGGCTGGGCGTTCGAGTGGGTGCGGCTCACCACCCACAACGGCACGCACCTCGACGCGCCCTACCACTACTCCGCCACGATGGACGGCGGCGCCGAGGCGATCACCATCGACGAGGTCCCGCTGGAGTGGTGCTTCCAGCCGGCGGTCAAGCTCGACTTCCGCCACTTCCCCGACGGCTACGTCGCCACCGCAGCCGACGTCGAGGCCGAGCTCGGGCGCATCGGCCACGAGCTCTCACCGCTGGAGATCGTCGTGGTCAACACCAGCGCCGGCGCCCGCTACGGCCAGGACGACTACGTGTCCTCCGGATGCGGCATGGGCCGCGACGCCACCCTCTACCTGCTCGAACGCGGTGTCCGCCTCACCGGCACCGACGCGTGGAGCTGGGACGCCCCGTTCGTGCACACCGCCGCCCGCTACGCCGCCGAGAAAGATCCGTCGATCATCTGGGAGGGGCACCGGGCAGGCCGCGAGATCGGCTACTGCCACCTCGAGAAGTTGCACGGCCTGGAGGCGCTCCCCGCGACGGGCTTCGAGATCTCCTGCTTCCCGGTGAAGATTCAGGCCGCCTCCGCGGGCTGGACCCGCGCGGTCGCCGTGTTCGACTCCCCCGGCTGACGGCTGCCCGCCCGCTCGGCACCGATGCCCGCCGCCACCACCAGTGCGATGCCTGCGACCGCCCACCAGCCGGGCAGCTGGCCCAGCACGACCAGGCCGATGACCAGCGCGATCGCCGGTTCGAGGGCCATCAGCACGCCGAACGCGGCGGTGGTCAGCCGGCGCAGGGCGAGCATCTCCAGGCTGAACGGCACGACGGGCAGCAGCACCGCCAGGCCCAGTCCGATCAGGAGCAGCTCGCCGCTGAGTGCTCCGAAGACCTCGGACCCGCTGGACAGTCCCACCACGGCGGTGGCCGTCAGGCCGGCGACGGGCATCGAGACCGCCAGCCCGCGCAGCCCCGACACCTCGTCGCCGACCCGCTGGGTGAGCAGGATGTAGGCCGCCCAGCACGCGGCCGCGGCCAGCGCGTACGCCACCCCGACCGGATCGGCCCCGCCCTGCCACGGCTCGGTCAGCAGCACGACGCCGCCCGCGGCGACCACGGCCCACACCTTCGCCACACCGCGACCGCGGGCGACCGCCACCCCGAGCGGTCCGAGGAACTCCAGCGCGCTCGCCGTGCCGAGCGGGATGCGGGCGACCGCCTCCATGAAGAAGAGGGTGACCGCGGCCGTCACGGTCCCGAGGGCGACCGCCGTGACCAGCGCTCGCCTGCTGAACGCCGACGGGCGGGGCCGGACCAGCACGAACAGGATCACCCCGGCCCACGCCAGCCGCAGCCACGCCGTGCCGTCGGTACCGAGCCGGTCGATCAGCCCGACGGACACGGCCAGCCCGAGCTGGACGCAGAGCATGGAGACGAGCGCGAACGCGGCTCCGGTGCGGGACGGGGTCATGACCCCAGTGAAGGGGAACCACATCGTTCGTGTCCACGTGACTTTCCTGCACACACCGTTCAGGATTCGTGGATGGAGACGCGGCGCCTCGAGTTCCTCGTCGAGCTCGCCCGGCTCGGCTCGATGCGGGAGGTCGGCGAGGCGCTCGGCGTGACCACGTCCACCGTGTCGCAGCAGATCGCGGCGTTGGCCCAGCAGGTGGGAACGCCGCTCGTCGAGCCGGTCGGGCGGCGGGTCCGGCTGACGCCGGCCGGGCGCCGCCTCGCCGACCACGGCATCACGATCCTCGCCGCGGTCGACCTCGCGCGGCGCGACCTCGATCCGGGCGCGGAGCCGGCCGGCACGGTCCGGGTGGCCGGATTCGCCACGGCGATCCGGCGATCGCTACTGCCGTTGCTGCCCGACCTCGCCGCCTCCCACCCGCAGGTGCGGCTCGTCTGCGCGGAGCACGAGCCGAACGAGTCGCTCGCGCTGCTCGCGGACGACGCGGTCGACCTCGCCCTGGTCTACGAGTACGACCTGGCGCCGCGCCCGTTCGACCAGCGGGTGCTGACCACTCCACTGTGGACCGCGGCGTGGGGCCTCGGCGCGCCGGCCGCCGACCCGGACCCCGCAGGCGACTCGGTCGCGGTGTTCCGCCGCTACGCCGACCACGACTGGATCGTGAACTCCCGCAACACCGCCGACGAGGAGGCGGTGGCCGCGCTGGCCGCGCTCGCCGGGTTCACGCCCCGGCTCTCCCATCGCGCCGACAGCCTCAGCCTGGTGGAGGACCTCATCGTCTCCGGGCTCGGGGTGGGCCTCCTGCCCGAGCAGCCGGCCCCGCGGCCAGGGGTCCGGGTGCTGCCGCTGCGCGGACCCGGGGTCCGGCTGCGCGCCCACGCCGTGGTGGCGCGGGGCCGGGAGCGGTGGGCGCCGCTGGCGCTCGTGCTCGACCGGCTGACCGGCCGTTGATCAACGCCTGCGGTACCGGCCCGGCGCCACCCCGAAGTGACGCTTGAACGCCTTCGCGAACGCGAACTCGGACGTGTAGCCCACCTGGCCGGCGACGGCGCCGAGAGCCGCGTCCGACGAGCGCAGCAGGCGCCCGGCGAGCACCATCCGCCACCACGTGAGGTACGCCGGCGGCGGCCGACCGGTCAGTGCGCTGAAGCGGCGCGCGAACGCGGCCCGCGACAGGCCCACTTCGGCGGCGAGGCGCTCGACGGTCCACGGATCGGCCGGCCGCTGGTGGATGTGCCGGAGCGCGGCGTGCACCACGGGATCGGCGAGGGCGGCGGCCCACCCGGCGGGCGCGTCCTGCGCGGGTGCCGTCTCGAGCCACGCGCGGACGATGTAGAGGAGGAGGGCGTCGAGCAGGGCGGTGACGACGGAATCCGATCCGGGCCGGCGGGACTCGAGCTCGGTGCCGAGCAGGTCGACGGCGGCGCGCAGCGCCGGCTGCTGCCCGACCCGGGCCGGGAGGTGGATGACGTCGGGCATCGCGGCCAGCAGCGGGTGGGCGTGCTCGCGGTCGACCCGGTAGGCGCCGCACAGCAACAGGACCGTGCTCGTCTCCCCCGCGGCGGCGGAGGCGTCGACCAGCGGTGACCCCGGCGGCGTGGGCGTGCCGAACTCGACGAACGCAGTGGGCCGCCGCTCATCCGGCAGGCCTTCGGCGTCGACGCCGCACGCCCGATCCGGCACGCCCGCGAGTACCTCACAGCGCTGCGCTCCGCGCTGGAGACGGGCCAGGTGGATCTGCACGGTGAGACGCTGACCGCGGTCACGCCGCTGCCCGTCGTCGTGCCCGGCGCACCGACCCCACCCCCGGTCCTGTTCGCCTCGGTCGGCGAGAAGTCGCTGCGCATGGCGGGCGAGCTGGCCGACGGGACGTTCCCCTATCTCGCGAGCCCGGCCACCCTGGCCGACTCGGTCGTGCCCACCATCTCGGCCGCCGCGGCGTCCGCGGGTCGACCGGCTCCGCGGGTCGTCATGGTGCTGCCGGCCGTCGTCACGTCCGACGTCGAGGGGGTGCGCGAGCGGGCCGCGGCGCACATGGCGTTCTACGACGACGTGCCCGCCGCGCAGATCTCGATGCGCCGCGAGGGTGTCGCGCACGCCCACGAGCTCGCGGTGATCGGCGACGAGGAGACCGTGGCGGCGGCGATCGAGCGCTACGCGGAGGCCGGCGCCACCGAGGTGTCGATCGCGTACACCGACATCGGCACGCCGGAGGAGCAGGCGCGCACGATCGCCCTGATCGGGGAGCTGAACCGGTCCCGCGGGCGCGTCAGCGCATGACCCCGGAGAGCACCGTGGTCACCGCCGTGCGGACGGCCCCGGGCTCGGGCGGGCCGGCCTCGCGGTCGGTGAACAGCAGGTGGGCGGCTCCGATGAGGGTGGGCGCGAGCACGTCGACGTCGGCGTCCGGTGCGATCCGGCCGAGGTCGCGTTCGGCGGCCAGGTAACCGGCGATCATGGCGGCGCCCTCCCCGACCAGCGGGAGCCGCGCGGTGCCCGCCGCGCGCAACCGCGCGCGCAGCTCGTCGCGGGCGATGACGAGCGCCACGATCGCCACCACGACCGGATCGAAGAGCGTGATCAGGGCGCGGGTCAGGGTGTCGGCGACGGTGCCGCTGCCCGCGGCGTCGCGCAGATCGGCGCTCTGGGCCTCGAGCCGGGCGATGCGATCCAGCACCAGGTCGGCGAGGAAGGCGTCGAAGTCGGCGAAGTGGCGGTGCAGCACGCCCTTGGCCACCCCCGCCTCGGTGGTGACCGCCCGGCTCGTGAGACCGGTGACGCCGTCGCGGACGAGCACGCGCTCCGCGGCCTCGAAGAGCTGCCGGCGCGCGTCGTGCAGCGCGACCCCGGTGGGCACAGCGCATCCTCCCCTGCCTAGTGGGCACTTGCCCACTAGAGTGGGCACATGCCCACGCTACCGTCCGCGAAGCCTCCGGCACCGCACACGCACCGCACGATGGCCGAGTCGTTCGGCGTCGACCCCGAGCGATACGACCGCAGCCGTCCCCCGTACCCCGTCGCCGTGATCGAGCGGATCACGGCCGCCGCCCCGGGCACCGACGTGCTCGACGTCGGCTGCGGCACCGGCATCGAGGCCCGGCAGTTCCGCGACGCCGGGGCCACGGTGCTCGGCGTCGAGCCCGACCCGCGGATGGCGGAGATCGCGCGCCGATCCGGCCTGACCGTCGAGGTCGCGACGTTCGAGGCGTGGGATGCAGCGGGCCGCACCTTCGACGTGCTCGTCTGCGGCACGGCGTGGCACTGGGTCGACCCGGTCGCAGGCGCGACCAAGGCGGCGCAGGTCCTGCGGCCGGGCGGGGTGCTCGCACCGTTCGGGCACGTGTACGAGCTCCCGCCGGACGCGGCTGCCGCGCTCGCCGCTGCCTACCGGCGGGCGGCCCCCGACTCGCCGCTCGGCGCCGACGCCCGCTCGATGCTGGACGCCTACCAGGCCCTGTACGACCGGGCCGCGGACGGCATCCGGGAGGCCGGCGGGTTCGGCGAGCCCGAGCTGTGGCGCCACGACTGGGAGCGCGCGTACACCCGCGACGACCTGCTCGACCTGGTGGCGACGTCCGGCGGCCTCACCAGCCTGCCGCCCGACCGCGCGGCGGAGGTGCTGGCGGCGCTGGGCGCCGAGCTGGACGCGACGGTCACCGTCCGGTACGCGACCTGGGGGCTCACCGCCGTCCGGCTACGCGGGTGAGGCCGCCCGGACGCGGTGGTGCGCGCCGCCTGCGAGGCCCAACTCGGCGGCCGGTGCGGCGATTCCCGTCCGCTTCCGGCAGGGTCACGCCCCGTGCTGCGTCACGGCGTGCCGAACGGTGTCGCGCAGCCACCGCTGGGCCGGGTCGGCGTCGAGGCGGGCGTGCCAGATCATCCGCACGCCCACCTCCGGCAGGGCGGCCGGGACGGGGAACCAGCGGAGGCCGAGCGTCGGGCCGTACTGCTCGGCGAGTCGTTGCGGCACGAGCCCGACGTAGCGGCTGGACGCCACCAGGAGCGCGGCGACCGCGTACGTGGGGACGACGGCGGCGACGTGGCGCTTGAGCCCCGCGTCGTCGAGCGCGTCGTCGAGCGGACCCCGCGAACGCCCGCGGCGGGACGCCGAGACGTGGGGATGCCGGCACAGCTGCGCCAGCGTCGGGCGGCGGCGCCGGCCGAGCGGGCTGTCGGCGCGGACGATGCCGACCACGCGGTCCCGATAGAGGTGGGCGGCGCGGATTTCGGGTGCCGCGACCTCGCCCGCGCCGATGTCGAGGTCGACCGAGCCGTCGCGCAGCGCCTCGATGCTCTCGCTGCCCTCCGCGACGAACCGCAGCCGCACGCCGGGGGCCACCGCGGCCGTGGCCTCGACCGCCGCCGTCACCATGGTCGCGGCGACGCCGTCGTTGATGCGGATCGTGAAGGTGCGCTCGAGCTCGGCGACGCTGAGCTCGCGGTCGGCGCTGACCAGCGTCGCCGCTTCGTCGAGGAGCGACCGCACCCGCGGGGCGGCGCGCAGCGCGAACGGCGTGGGGGCCAGCCCACGGCCGGCGCGCACCAGTACCGGGTCGCCCATCGCCCGCCGCAACCTCCCCAGCGCCCGGCTGGTGGCAGGGATGGACAGGTGGAGGCGCTCGGCCGCCGCCGTGACGCTGCCCTCCTGCAGCAGCGCGTCGAACACCCGCAGCAGGTTCAGGTCGAGCTGGTCGGACATGGTTTGCAGGCTACGCAAACAGCTCTTGTCAAAGTTGCGTGGCACGGAGAACACCGACGTCCATAGCGTCGTCGTCATGCCATCGAGAGCTTTGATCCGCGATCGCGCCCCGGTGTCCGGGCGCGGCCTGATGGCGGTCATGTGCGCCTGTGTCGCGCTCGTGGTCGGGATGGTCGCGGCGATCAACCTCGCGGTCCCGATGCTCGCCGCGAGCGGGCTGCACCCGACCGCATCAGGGCTGGTCTGGATCGTCGACACCTACGTGATCGTCTTCGCCTGCCTGGTGATCCCCGGCGGGGCCGCGGGCGACCGCTTCGGGCGCAAAGGCGTGCTGCTGACCGGCATGGTGCTGTTCGCGGCGGGTGCGCTGCTGTCCGCGATCGCGCCGAATGTGGCCGTGGTCCTCGCCGGCCGGGCGGTCACCGGGGTCGGGGCGGCGGCCGTGCTGCCCAACACGCTCGCGGTGCTGCTGCACGCGGTGCCCGCCGAACGCAGGGGCGCGACGATCGCGATCTGGGCGTCGATGACCGGCATCGGCGGCGTCGTCGGGAACCTCGGCGGGGGCGCCGTCCTGTCGTCCGGGTCGTGGCGATGGTTGTTCGCCGCGGCCGCCGTGATCGCGCTCGTGCTCACCGCGACCGTGGCTCGGGTCGCGCCCGTGTCGTCGCGCCACGACCACCGCCTCGACCCGCTCGGCGCGGCGTTGCTCGTCGCCGCTTCCGTGGCGCTGCTGGTCGGGATCGTCCAGGGCCCGGAGGCGGGCTGGGGCAGCGCGGTCGTCATCGGCGGGTTCGCCTGCTCCGCGCTGCTGTTCGCGGCCTGGACGCTCGTCGAGCTGAAGGTCGAACAGCCGCTGCTCGACCCCAGGCTGTTGCGCATCCCGGCCCTGCGCAGCGCCTGCCTCGGCATGACCGCGGTGTTCTTCGGCATGTTCGCGCTGTTCTACGTCAACGCCTCGTTCCTGCAGTACGGCATGGGGTTCGACGTCGTGCAGACCGGCCTCGGGATCCTCCCGCTGACCGTCCCGATCATCCTCGGCGCGCGTCACGTCGGGCGCCTGTCGCAGCGGGTCGGCCTCGACGCCACGATCGCCCTCGCGTTCCTGTTCGTCGGGGGTGGCCTGCTCGGCCTGTCCGCGAGCGACGCGCAGACCTCCTACGCGGGGTACGCGACATGGCTCGTCGTGACCGGGATCGGCGTGGCGCTGGCGCTGCCGGCCCTCTCCGGGGTCATCGCGGGATCGCTGCCACCCGCTCAGGCCGGGGTCGGCACCGGCATGCAGGCCACCACTCGCGAGTTCGGCAGCGCGCTCGGCGTCGCGGTCATCGGCACGGTGCTCACCTCGCGGTTCGTCGCCGCGCTCCCGCCGGACATCCGCGCGGACCACGACCCGCACACCGTTGCGCAGGCTCTCGCCGTCACCGGCCCGGACCGCGCCCCCGAGGTCGTCGCGGCGTTCGTCACAGCCGCGGACGCGGGCCTGCGGGTGACCGGGTGGTCGGTGCTCGTCCTCGGCGCGCTCGTCCTGCTGGAGTCGCTGCTGTCCCGGCGGCGGCTCCCCGAACCGGCGTGACCGACCGGTCACGCCCGATCACCGAAGGACGAGCGGACCGACGTTGGTCGAGGACATCCGAACCGGCGCCCACGCCACCATCAGCGCGTGACCCTCCGATTCGCGTCGACGATCGCCATGTGCTGTTCCGCCCACGTGCGCAGGACTCCCAGTGGCCCGTCGAGGGAGCGCCCGAGGTCGGTGAGCGAGTAGTGCACGCGGGGCGGCACCGTGGCCTCCACCCGGCGCGCCACGAGGCCGTCGCGGCACAGGTTCTTGAGGGTCTGCGACAGCATCTTGTGCGAGATGCCGGGGGCGCGGCGGGCGAGGTCGGCGAATCCGACTTCGGGCGGGTCCGCCTCGGCGAGCACCTTGACCAGCATCGACGTCCACTTGTCGCCGATCCGGTCCAGCAGCTCCCGGGTCGGGCAGGCGGGGTCGAAGAGGTCGCCGGTTACCGCCGCCTCACCAGGTGAGGGCGAAGTGCCGTCTTGTGGCCGCACGTCTCGGTCACCACCCTTCAGCAGGTAACCGATGGTAACCAGGAGGCGACGGCATGGAACTGCGACGGATCCACACCAACAGCACCGTGCTGAACGTGGCAGTGGACGGCGACGGTCCAGCCGTGCTCCTGCTCCACGGCTGGCCGCACACGTGGCAGGTGTGGAGCCTCGTGATGCCGCTGCTGGAGCCGGACCACCGGGTCGTCGCCCCCGACCTGCGCGGCCTCGGGGACAGCGCCCGCGTGCGGGACGGTTTCGACGCGGTGACCGGCGCCGCCGACATGGTGGGGGTGCTCGACGCGCTGGGGATCGACCGCGCCGACGTCGTGGCCGTCGACGCGGGTGTCCCGACCGCGTTCCTGCTCGGCACCCGCCACCCCGAGCGCGTCCGGCGGCTCGTCCTCATGGAAGGGCTGCTCCCGGGCCTGCCCGGCGGCTTCCCCACCCCGCCGTGGTGGTTCGGCTTCCACGCCGTCCCCGGGTTGGCCGAGACCGTCCTCGAGGGGCACGAGGCCGAGTACGTCGACTGGTTCCTGAAGTCCGGGACCCACGCCGGCGAGGGAGCACCGCCGCACGTGCGGGACGCCTTCGTGCGCGCCTACACCGGCCGGGAGGCCCTGCGCTGCGGCTTCGGCTTCTACCGGGCCGCCGAGCAGAACGCCGAGGCGGTCCGCGCGGCGGGACGGCTCCGCGTCCCGACCCTCGCCCTCGGCGCGGCGGCGGTCGGCGACCTGCTGCACCGGCAGCTGCAGCCGATCACCGACGACCTGGAGGGGGAGATCGTGGAGGACAGCGGCCACCTCATCCCCCTGGACCGCCCCGACGTCGTCGCCGCCCGGGTCTGTCGACCAGCGAGCCGGTAGATCCACGTCGGGGACATCGTGGGCGAGCCCTTTCCGGGTCCGGGTCGGTGGGAGATCAGGTCAGGGCGGTGGCGGGCACGACGCCGCCGATCCGCCCGAGCTTCTCGCCGAACTTCGCGCGGAGCGCCTCGATGACCTCGGCGGGGGCGGTGCTGGGGTGCCCGGAGCCGAACGGCGGAGCGGGGTTGTACTCGATGTAGAGCTGGATCATCTGGGCGTACGTGGCGTCCTCGATGTCCGCCATCAGCTCGAGCGCGAAGTCGACGCACGCCGTCACCCCGCCGCCGCTCCAGAACTTCCCGTCGCGGACCGTCCGCGCCGGGTCCGGGATGGCCCCGTACTGCCGGAGCTGGTCGAGGAAGGCCCAGTGGGTGGCGCTGCGGCGGCCCTGCAGCAGACCGGTCTGCCCGAGGATCAACGAACCGGTGCAGATGGACGCCACGTAGCGGGCGTCCTCGCCGAGGCGCCGAAGCTGCTCGAGCATGCCGGGAGTGGTCGCGGCGCTCATGTCCGCGGTGCCGCCGACGAACAGCAGGTCGCAGCGCTCGACGTCGCTGAGCTTCTCGACGTCCCGCAGCGGCAGGCCGAGCGCGCCCGTGAGGTCTCCACCGTCCTCGCTGGCGAGCCGCAGGTTCGCCCCGGGAAGGTGCGCGAACACCTCGTAGGCGCCGAGGAAATCCAGCTGCGCGCACCGCGGCCACAGCGCGAAGACGATGTCGAAGGTCTTGGTCATCCCACACTCCCATGGTTCGGCAGCCGGTTCACCGGCGTGCGCGGCGCCTCGCCGCGCAGGATGCGGGCCGACTCCTCGACCACCTTCCGCTTCAGCTCGTCCACCGATTCCTCGCTCCAGTGCGCCGCGTGCGGGGTGAGCACGGCCGCCTCGCAGGTCAGCAAGGGGTTGGCCGGGTCGACCGGCTCGGACTCGAAGACGTCGATCCCGGCTCCGAAGAGGTGACCGGAGCGCAGCGCGCCGGCGAGCGCGACCTCGTCGACGAGACCGCCGCGCGAGACGTTCACCAGGACCGCACCCTTCTTCATCCGCGCGAGGGCAGCGCCGTCGATGACGTTCCGCGTGGACTCGAGCAGGGGAACGTGCAGCGAGAGCACGTCCGACCGGGCGAGCAGCTCCTCGCCGTCGACCAGCTCGACGCCCAGCTGCGCGACGTCCGGCTGCCGGACCGCCGGGTCGTGCCCGATCACCGTGTAGCCGAGCGAGCCGGCGATCTCGGCGACCCGCCGCCCGATGCGGCCGAGCCCGTAGACGCCGAAGGTCTGCACGTCGGGCCGGTGCACACCGGGCACCGACCAGTCCGCCCAGCCGGAGGAGCGCATCCCGGCGTCGAGGGCGGGGAGCCTGCGCTGCACGGCGAGGGTGAGGGCGATGGCGTGCACGGCCACCTCGCGGTAGTTCGCATCCGGCACGTTGCTCACCCAGATGCCGTGCTCGGTGGCCGCGTCGAGGTCGACGGTGTCGAACCCGATGCCGCAGCGGGTGATCGCCCGGCAGCGGCCGAGTCCCTCGATGACGGTGCGGCTGATCTCCTCGACGACGACGATCAGCGCGTCGGCGTCCGCGGCGCCGGCGAGGATCGCCTCCTCGCTCGACCCGTCGATCACCTGGAACTCGACGTCGAGTCCGTCATAGGCGCGCAGGTCCTCGTCGCTGAACTCGATCAGCTTGCTGGTGCAGACCACCTTCACCGGGCGCCGCCTGTGGCGAGCCGGGTCGCAGCCGTCGGGCGGCAGCGCGGTCGATGGGTCGGCATGGCGTTCTCCTCGCAACTGCGGTCAGGGGTGGACGGGGTAGCCCTTGAGGGCCGGGGTCTCGGCGTGCTCCCGGGCGGTGAAGAGAGGCCGGCCGACCAGCACGCCCGCGAGCGTCATGAGCTGGGCGGCGGCGAGGATGCCCGCGACGATCCACGGCTCCCCGCGCAGCACCCCGACGAGGAAGGCCGCGAGGAGCGGCGTCGGACCGGCGACGAGCGCACCCTGCAGTTCCCGGGACGAGAACAGCCCGGAGGAGCGGTACTCGGCCCGGAACAGGGCGGGCATGATCACCGCATGGGCGGCGGCCGCGGCGGCCCAGCCGAACGCGTTGAGCGCCACGCTCGCGAGGATGATCGGCACGATCGCGCCGGTCCGGAGGATGGCGACGTAGGGCAGCGCCAGCAGCAGGGCGCCCGCGACGCCGATGAACATGACGCGGCGGACACCGATGACGTCGCCGATCCGGCCGAACACCAGCAGGGCGAGGAACCCGCTCCCGAAGACCGCGCAGGACATCAGCAACGCGTAGCTGCCCGGCAGCTGGAGCACGCCGCTGACGTAGCTGATGGCGAAGGCGCTGGTGATGTAGCTGGTGACGTTCAGGCCCGAGGGCACGAGGAAGCCGGCCACCCAGTTGCGGGGACTGGCCTTGACGGCGTCGGCCATCGCGACGAGCGGGTTGCGCTGCGCCTGGGCGAGCTCACCGCGCTGACGTTCCCG
Organism: Pseudonocardia zijingensis; assembly: GCF_042657305.1. Lineage (NCBI taxonomy): Bacteria > Bacillati > Actinomycetota > Actinomycetes > Pseudonocardiales > Pseudonocardiaceae > Pseudonocardia > Pseudonocardia zijingensis. The sequence goes on from NZ_JBHSKO010000015.1 coordinate 167,913, forward strand.
CTGAACCTCCTCGAACTCGGGGGACTCCAGCATCGTCCGGCGCAGCACGAGCCCGCTGCCGGTGAAGACCGCGCTCATCAGGAACGGGATGCGCCAGCCGAAGCTCGAGAAGTCCTCCTCGGAGAACAGGGTGCTGGTCACCGCGAAGAGGACCGAGGCGGTCAGGACGCCGAGGGTCGCGCCTGCCATCGCCAACGAGGACAGGTAGGACTTGCGCCGGGCCACCGCGCTCTCGTTGGCGATGATGATCGCCCCCGCCATCTCGGCGCCGGCCCCGAACCCCTGTGCCACCCGCATGAGGAGCAGCAGCAGCGGCGCCCAGATGCCGATGGCGGCGTACGAGGGGAGCATGCCGATGATCGTCGTGGACGAGCCGACGAGCACGAGCGAGAAGATCAGCACCGGCCGGCGGCCGAAGCGGTCGGACGCCGCACCGAGCACGATGCCGCCCACGGGACGCGCGATGAAGCCGACCGCGAACGCGGCGAAGGTCGCGAGCAGGGCCACCTGCGCGGACTGGCCGCTGAAGAAGACCTTCGAGATGACCAGGCCCGCGGCGACGGTGTAGAGGCCGTAGTCGTACCACTCGATCGCGGTACCGACACCCGCCGCGACTGCGGTACGGGTGCCGGAGCGCGCCGAGCGCTCGGCGCCGTTCGACGGTGAACGGGGCGCCATCGGTGGTGGCGTGGTCATCGGGGGCTCCGTGGTCATCGGGGTTCCTTCCCGTCGGCGGTGACGTCGGCTCGTGGCCTGGCGAGAACGTACGGGCCGGACCGTGTTTTGTCGACAGTCGACGGAATATTTTTCCGGTAGAGTGCCCCCATGACCGCGCCGGACCCCACCACCCAGTTCGAGCAGATCCATGTGGGTTCGCTGGTGGACGAGGCGCGACGGCAGATCCGGCACCACATCCTCACCGGCCGGCTCCGACCCGGTGAGCGCCTCCGGGATTCGGTGCTCGCCGAGGAGATGGGCGTGAGCCGATCACCGGTCCGCGAGGCGCTGCGCCTCCTCGAGCAGGCAGGACTCGTCGAGAAGACGAACAACCGCTCCTACCGGATACCGGCGTTCGCACCGGAGGACGTCCACGAGCTGGCCGCCCTGCGGGCCGCCGACGAGATCCTCGCGATCCGCACGATCGTCACGAAGCGGATCCCGCTCGACCGCCTGACCGCCGCCATCGAGGCCATCACGGCAGCCGGGAGCGATCCGACGAAGGCGCTCGCCGCAGACGCCGCCTTCCACTTCGAGGTCGTCCGCCTGGCCGGCCTGCCCCGGCTGGCCGAGCGCTACGAGCGGCTGATCGACCAGATCCGGCTCGTACTGCGGGCCAACGAGATCGAGACCTGGCACCGCACTCCCTCGGTGGCCGCAGTCCACCAGCGACTCCTCGACCTCCTGCAGGCGGCCGCCGAGGGTGGCGACGTCACCGAGCTCGTCCGCGCCTGGGAGGACCACGTCCTGCGCGGCATGGCGGCACCGCAGGTGCTCGCCCCGATCTGAGCAGCGGGAGCAGACCCTCGTTCGCCACCTGCTCCCGCCCGACGGCGTCGCTCAGACGGCGGTCAGACCGCGGATCCGGTCGATGGCCTCGATGTCGGCCGCGGCACCCGCGCTCACGTAGCCGATGTCGGTGCTGAACAGCACGAAGTCCGCGCCGTGGTCGACCATCCGCTGCGCGACATCGGCGGTGAAGACGTACGCGCCGTAGTGCTTGCCGTGCCGCTTCGCGCTGTCGCCGATGGCCTCGAAGGCGTGCCACACCTGCGGGTCGTCGATCCCCGCCGCGACGTCGGCGCCCAGGCTGAGCGCCATGTCCGACGGCCCCATGACCGCCCCGTCGATGCCGTCGACGGCGAGGATCGCGTCGAGGTTCGCCAGCGCTGTGGACGTCTCGATCATCACCAGCGCGAGCACGTCCTCGTCCGCCGCGGCGGGTGTCGGGTGCAGCCGCGGCGCCCCCCAGGAGCGAGTGCCCCGCGGCGGGAACCGGGTGTGGTCCCGCACGATGTGCGCCTGCTCGAGCGTGTTGACCATCGGCGCGATGATCCCCCGGGCGCCCAGGTCCAGTGCCCGCTCGATACCGATCGGGTCGCTCTCCCCCACGCGCACCAGCGGCGTGGTGCCGCCGAGTTCCAGCGCGTGCAGCAGAGCCGGGATCCGGTCCTCCGTCACGAACGCGTGTTGCTGCTCGATGACGACCCAGTCGAACCCGGCGGCAGCCATGGTGTGCGCCGTGGAGATCGCCGGGATGCCCAGCATGGCCCCGAAGGCGGGCTCGTTGTCGCGCCACCGACGGCGGACGATGTTCTCGGTCATGCGCACCCTTCGTCAGATTTCGGACGGTGTCGTCCTCGCCCTCGACCCTACGATCACAAACGTATTTTGTCGACAGTACGCAGAAATGTGCGGCGCACCGACGATCCGACGTCGGGAGCTACGGCCGGGCGCTGACCAGCCAGGGCTGAGTCCGGCTGACCCGGATCAGGCCGAGCCGCGGGCGGCCGCGTCGCGGCGGAAGCGACCCGGCCGCAGCCCGTACTCGCGACGGAACGCATCCGAGAAGGCGGCCTCCGTGGCGTACCCGACCTCGCGCGCGATCGTGGCCAGCGGCGCCTCGCTCGCCTGGAGCAGCCGAGCACCTCGGCCCAGCCGGACGCTCGTCATGTAGCTCGTCGGCGGTTGGCCGACCGCAGTGGTGAACCGCTTCGTGAACGTCGTCCGGTTCATGCCCACCGCCGCGCTCAGCTCACCGACGCTCCACACGCGGCGCGGGTCTGCGTGGATCTTGTGCAGGGCAGCGGCGACGACCGCGTCGTCGGTGGCCGGCCACCCGGCCGCGCTGTGCTTCTCGTGCCACTGGCGCAGCGCGTGGACCAGGATCAGGTCCAGCAGCGCAGGCATCGTCGCCCCGCGCCCCATCGCCGCGCCGCTCACGTCGGCGCGCAGCAGGTCGACCAGCGTGCGCATCTCGGGATGGCGGTCGTAGTCCAGCGACACCACCATGAAATCGGGCAGCGCGCGCAGGTACTGCGGCGCCTGACCCCGCTCGAGCACGTAGCAGCAGGTCAGGAACTCGAACGCGACGGCCTGCCCGGTCGGCGCAGCCACGAGCACGGGTGGCAGGTCGTCGAGCGCACAGGGCACGGGGCTGAGGCCGTGCTCCCCACCGGCCGAGCTGAGCACGACGTCACCCGGCGCCAGCGCAACCGGCTCCTCGCCTTCCCTGATCAGCCAGCAGGTGCCGCTCACGATGACGTGCGCACCGGTTCCGGAGATGGCGGGAAGCCGCAGCCCCCGGGAGCCCGGCTGCCTGATCAGCCGGCCGTAGGCGCTGCCGACCCGGACCGCGCGGATCACCTCGCTCATCAGGTCCACGACGCCAGTCCTCCAGCACTGTCCGGTGCACGGCCTCGTATGAACCGGTGCAGCTCACGGATGGTCGAGTGCCTGCGATCGCTGCTTGGGTCGAGGTCGTGATCGATCACGATACTGACCTGCGCGTCGCCGAGGCCACGGACACGGCTGATGTGCGGGAGGCTCGCGCGGTGCTCGCAGCGCACGCGGCGGCCACCGAGGAGCGGGGACGACCGACGACCGAGAGCCTCGCCGCGGCGCGCGGGGTGGGCGCGTTCGCCGCGACCACCCCGGCCCGGTACGGCGGCCTCGACGCCGACAGCCGCACGATGGTGGATCTGTTCGTCGAGCTGGGCGCCGGGTGCCCGTCGACGTCCTGGCTCGCGGCCGTGTCGGCCACCGCCAAGTCGATGTTCACCGACTGGATGTCCGCCGAGGCTCAGGACGCCTTCTACGCCGATCCGCACGTCTCGATCTGCGGCACCGCCCGGCCGGCCGGGCACGCCCGGACCGTGGCCGGCGGAACCCGGATCACCGGGTCCTGGTCCTACGCCTCGGGCTGCCTGGACTCCCCCTGGGCGATGGTGGGAGCAGCCGTGATCGACGACGCGCCGGCCGACCGGCCGTACCTGGTGCTGCTGCCCACGGGGCAGCTGACGGTCGAGCGCACCTGGGACGGCGCCACCGGCCTGCGCGGCACGGGCAGCCACACGCTCGTGGCCGACGACGTGTTCGTGCCGGACGCGTTCCTGATGACGCTCCCCCGCGACGCGGACGGCACCCCGCTCCCGCCCACCGATGCGCGCCGGATGCAGGTCGCGCTGCACACCGTCTCGCCACTGCTCGGCGCGGCGAAGGGGGCGCTCGAGGTGGTCGAGCCGCTGATGAGGGCCGACCGCCCGGTGTTCGGCACCCCCTACCGGCGCCGCACCGATTCGCCGTCGGCACGCCGGACCTTCGCCGACGCCGCCCAGCTCGTCCGCACCGCCGAGCACCGCACACGTGCCGTCGCCGACGTGCTGGACACCGCGGAGCGCGGTGGTCCGGTCCCGCCCGTCGAGTTCGCCCACGCCCGGATGCAGCTGATGGCCGCGGTGCAGGAGTGCAGGCGCGCGGTGGAGCAACTCCTCGACCTGCACGGGTCCAGCGCCTTCGCGCCCGGGAACCCGCTGGGCCGGTTCTGGCGCGACCTCGCGGTCGGCACCCGCCACGCCGCGATCAACCCCTGGGTGGCCGCCGACGACTACGCCCGCGTCCTCAGCGGAGACGACGCGTAGCCGTCCTCGTCGGGTCAGAGCCGGATCAGACCGGCGACCTCTTCCGGCAGGCCGGGTGAGGTCATGACGTGGCCCATCCCGGGCACGACGTGCAGCACCGCACCCGGGATCGCGGCGGCCAGGGCCTCCCCGTGACCGAGCGGGTGGATCGGGTCCTGGTCGCCGTGCACGATCGAGGTCGGCACCACGATCGACGACAGCGGCGCGAGCAGGCCGGGGTCGTGCATCCAGACGGCCCGATGGTGGTTGGCCGCGGCCGCCGGGTCGGTGGCCCGTACGAGGGCCAGCTCCAGCATCGAGCGGGCGGCCGGCTCGTCGAACGGCCGAACCGGCCCGTTGAAGACCCGGAACAGGGCCACGTCGGACTCCACACCGGGCGGCAGCCCGGCGGCCTGGTGGGCGAGGAACGCCGGCGAGGGCGGCGGCAGGTCGTCCGGGTCGGGCGGCTCCCCGGCCTGCGCCCGCGCCCACGCGGCGCTCGGATCATGACCCATCGGCGAGCTGGACATCACGGTCAGGGAACGGACCCGGTCCGGGGCGTGCACGGCCAGCCACTGCGCGATCATGCCGCCGAGGGACGTCCCGGCCACGTGGGCCGACGCCAGCCCGTATCCGTCCAGCACGGCCAGGCAGTCGCGGGCCATGTCCCCGATCGTGTACGGGTGGGCGTCGAAGTCGACGACGCTGGACCGCCCGGTGTCCCGGTGATCGAACCGGATCACCTGGACCCCGCGCTCGACGAGGCGACCGACCAGCTCGTCGGGGCAACTGATCCCCTGCGCCGCCGCCCCCATGATCATCAGAACGGCAGGACGCCCGGGGCCACCCACCCGTTCCGTCCAGATCCGCAGCGGCCCGGAAGCCACGAAGCGCTCCTGCGCATCCCCCACGGCTGGACGGTAGCGGCCACATCAACCGCATAACGGGCGAGCCGCACACCACAGCCTTCTGGAAGCCGTGTCGTACGGCTCAGAATGATCAACGAAGATCAGGAGCACCTGGCCGTCGTGTGGACGACGTTGGAGTGCTGCTCGCGGCAACCCCCCACGTCACCCAGGCGGCGACGGCACGTCGACCGCGGCGACGGTTCCGGCCGTTCGGCCGGGCCGGAGGGTGAGCGTTCCGCCAGCGGCCTCGACGCGCAGCGCGTGCGAGGCGAGCCCGATGTGGCCGTCGCGCAGGCCGCGCTCGATCGCGCCGTCCGGGATCCCCGCGCCGTCGTCGGTCACCGTGAGCCGGGCGCGGTCGCCGACGTGGGCGAGCTCGACGGTGACCGACCCGGCACCGGCGTGCTTCACGACGTTGGTGAGCAGTTCCCGGGCCGTGCGGTAGAGCAGGGCGTCGGCGGGGCTCCGCTCGTCGTCGGGCCAGTTCCGGACGTCGACATCGACGGCGAAGCCACCGCGGGCCCCGGCGGCGCGGGCGAGGTCGCGCAGCGCGGCGGGCAGCCCGGCCCGGTCGAGTACGGCGGGGTGCAGTTCGGCGACCGTGGACCGCAGGAGCTGCGACGACTCGGCCAGCGCGCGCTCGACGCGGGCGAACGCCTCCTCGTCGCCGGTCTCCCGGGCGTCGTCGAGGTCCTGGCGAGCGGCGAGCACGTACTGCAGGGCACCGTCGTGCAGGTGCTCGGAGAGCGACCGGCGCTCGCGGCCCTCGATGTCGGTCAGCTCGGCGAGCAGGTCGGTGCGGTCGCGGACGAGTGCACCGATCGTGCGCACCCGGGACCGCTGGATCCGCGACAGCCCGACGCAACCGAGACCCACGCCCGCCAGCAGCAGGGTGCGCAGCAGCAGCGACGCCCACGGTTCCTCGTTGGCCACCCGGGTGGCGATCCCGGCCGCCAGGTACACGAGCACGGTCGGGACGACCACGGCGGCGCAGATCCGGGGCCGCAGCTGGGTGGCGGCCAGCACGGGGACGAGCGGGAACCCGACCTCGAGCACGTCGGAGGTCCAGCTCTGCGGTGACGCCACCCCCGTCAGCAACGTGAGGACCGCCAGCACCGCGAGGTCGACGAACTGCGCCAGCCAGGCCGTCCGTACCGCGGAACGGGTCCCGGCCCGGACCCAGACGGTGGCCCCGCCCACCCACACCGCGTACCCGGCGACGACGAGGGCGCACGGGAGCAGGTTCCGCTCGGGCGGAACGGCGAGGAAGGTCAGGACCACGAACGCCAGCAGCACGAGGCGCAGCCACGACTGCAGCATCAGCCCGCGGCGGGCGTGCTCCAGGACGACGGCGGCCACGTCGGGGCCGAGACCGGGTGCGTTCGGTGCGGGCACGGCGACCTCCGGCGGTGCGCACGGCCTGCCAATGGTGGCACCGGAGCCTGCTCTGCGTCCCTATCCTGCAGCGATGGGCTCGGGCGACGCGCTCGTGCGGGTGGTGGTGGCCGACGACCACCCGTTCTTCCGCGACGGGGTCAGCCGCGGGCTCGCCATGAGCGGACGGGTGCGCGTGGTCGCCGAGGCCGAGGACGGCCGTGCGGCGCTGGAGGCGATCCGCACCGAGCGGCCCGACGTGGCGCTCGTCGACTATCAGATGCCCGGCGTCGACGGGCTGGGCGTGGTCCGGGCGACCGTCCGCGACGGTCTGCCGACGCGCGTCCTGCTGCTCTCCGCGCACACGGACGGCCCGATCGTGTTCGACGCCATCCAGGAGGGCGCGGCCGGGTACGTCTCGAAGGACGCCCGCCGGTCGGAGATCGTCGAGGCCGTGCTGGACGTCGCGCGGGGACGCACCGTGGTGCCCGCCGACATGGCCGCGGGTCTCGCGGCCGAGATCCGGGTGCGCGCCGAGGCCCGGGGGCCGGTGCTCAGCGAGCGGGAGCGGCAGGTCCTGCAGGGGTTCGCGCGGGGGCTGTCGATGCCGGAGGTCGCCGCGGAGCTCTTCATCGGGGTGAGCACCGTCAAGACCCACACCCAGCGCCTGTACGAGAAGCTCGGCGTCTCCGAGCGGGCGGCCGCCGTGGCCGAGGCGATGCGCCGCGGGCTGCTGGAGTAGCGCGCACGGCCGACGGCCCGCGCCGTCCCGGCGCGGGCCTGTTGTCGGTGATCAGTTACCCATCTGGTTGTTGCCGTGCGCGAGGAACTGGACCAGGGCCTGCTCCGTCGCGGCGTTCATCGTGCCGGTCTGCGGGAGGCCCGCGTCGCGCTGCAGGTAGGTGATGGCCTGCGTGGTCTGGGCGTTCATGATCCCGGTGACCGCGCCTTCGTAGTAGTTGAGCTGGCCGAGCTCGCGCTGCAGCGTCGAGACCGCGGCGGAGGGAGCAGGCGGCGCGGGTGGGGCCGGCGGGGCGGGCGGGGCCGGCGGGGCGGGCGGGGCCACGCGGTGCGCCGGGACCCGGTCCGGGGCCACCCGGACGCCGATGTGCGCGTCGCCGGCGACGGAGGCGGCGGAAGTGGAGGCGGAGGCGGAGGCACCGCTGCTCGGGACCGCGGCCGCGGCGCTCGCGGGGGCGGCGGACGACCGGCCGATGCCGAGCACGAGGCCTGCGGTGACGGCCGCGCCGACCACGGCGCAGGCGACCGCGAGGCCGACGGTGCGGGCACCCGAACCGCGGCGCTCGGGCTGCGGGGCGGACTGCTGGACGTCGGTGGGGGTGACGGTGGTGGTGTTCATGATGATCTCCTGGAGGCTGTTCCCGGGGCGTTTCCCCGATGCCTCAACGGTGCCGCCGGCGCGCCGCGCGCACCGTCCACCGGGAAGGCCATGCGCAGGTCGAAGCCGGTGTCCACCGACGGGGGGACAGCGGTGTCGGCTACAGGGGTGTCGGCTACAGCGGCGGCCGGGGAGCGCGGGGGATCCGGCGAACAGGTCGACGAGCCGGTCCCACCGCGAACGGCGCCCCGGCGGGAACCGGCGGCGCGCCCGCTCCATGCGGCGCTCGTCGTAGCGGGCACGCGCCCACGGGGAGTTCGGGCGGGCCAACCGCAGCGCCGCGGCCAACGCCAGGAACGGGACGAACACGCCCACCACCCCCAGGACCGGGCGGCCCTTGAGGATCGCGACGAGCGCGAACACGAGGTTCGTCGCAACGCCCAGCGCGGTCACCACCGCGCTGCCGCCCGAGTCCTCCCCGAACGGGTTGACCCCCAGGAGCAGCAGCACGCCGACGATCAACGCGACCAGCACGGCGTCCACCGAACTGCGGCCCTCCCGCTCCCAGTAGACGTCCTGCAGGTGCAGCCACAGCGCGAACTCGTCGAGGGTCAGCGCGGCGCCCATCCCGAACAGGACGGCCAGCACGTCGGCCCACGGCGACGCGGGCCGGTAGGTGAACTCGGCCGTGCCCGCACCGAGGATGAGGAAGATCCCGTACACCTGGTGGTGGACGTGCACGCCGCCGAGGTTCGCGTTCCGGAAGGGACCGCGGCCCGTCTTGATCGCCCGGGTGATCGCCCTGGTCGCGAGGAAGGTGACCAGGTACGAGATCAGCATCCAGCCCACGAGCGCCCGCCGCTGGGTCAGCTCGGGGAGCAGGTCGATGTGGATGCCGGACATGCCCGCCTCCTCGCCATCCGATGCTCGTCCACCTGTCAACCCGCGCGCGGTTGGTGCAGCTGCCACCAGTAGGCCGCATCGTCGTGCCGCGACGGCACGCCACCAAGACGCTCAGCAGGCGGTCACCCCGGGGACGAGAGGGCCAAACCGCTCTCGACGACCCGGAAGGGCAATTTGGGGCCTCTCCCCGCCCATGATCACGGAGTCGGCGCAATCCCGGGTTGAAAACGCCCGGGAACGCGCCCAAACCGTGATCATCCCAGTCGGACCGACCTCCGGGGGGCGCCGCGCACCCACCGGCCAGGCCCCGCCTGCCCCGCGATCTGCCCCGCACGATGCGTGGCGCCCCCGGAGGCCCAGCCGACCTGCGGTAACCCCGCCCGGGCCAGAGCCGTGTGGCGGAGGCGGACGGGAATCGAACACGTCTGACCGAGGTGCTCGGCCACGTCGGCTTTGGAGACCGCGGGGGCCACCAGACGGACGCCTCGCGCCAGCGGCCCACACCGATGAGGTTTCCGCGACACGCTCGTCTGTACGTGCGACACCGACCCGCGGGAGGCTGCACGATGCGCAAACTGATCTTCGGTATGAACGTGTCCGTGGACGGCTACATCGCCGCGCCCGGCGACGACATCGGCTGGAGTGGGCCGCCGAGCGACGAGCTGTTCCAGTGGTGGCTCGACCAGGAACGGGCGAGCGGGCTGACGCTGTACGGGCGCAAGCTGTGGGAGACGATGAGCTCCTACTGGCCGACCGGCGACCAGCAGCCGGGCGCCTCCCCGGCGGAGATCGAGTTCGCGCGGAACTGGCGGGACACGCCGAAGGTGGTGTTCTCCTCGACGATCGAGAAGGTCGACTGGAACACCCGCCTCGTCACCGGCGACGCGGTCGCCGAGATCACCCGGCTCAAGGCCGAGGACGGCGGCCCCATGACCATCGGTGGCGCAACGCTCGCCGGGGCGGCCATGCGGGCCGGGCTGATCGACGAGTACGTGCTGGCCACCCACCCGGTGCTGGTGGGCGCCGGCACGCCGTTCTTCACGGGGCTGGACAGCTGGGTGAACCTCGACCTGGTGGAGACGCGGACGTTCCCCGGCGGCGTGGTGATGACCCGGTACGAGACGAGGCGATGATCACAGCGTCGGCGGCAGGCCCAGCCATGGCTTGCCGCCGGCGTCGAACCCGGTGAGCTCGGCGATCCTCCCGTCCACGACGCGCAGCACCGCGACGGCGAACAGCCGGTGCTCCGGGGCGTCAGGGGTGCGGAGGTAGAGCGCGGCGGCCGGCATGCGGTTGACCGTGGTGGCGATGCCGCGCCAGTCGTCGCGGCCGCGCTGGAAGAGCCCGCCGGCGACCCAGCCGTCCACCGCGTCCCTGGCCGTCGCGACCGAGGTGCCCGCGTCGGGCAGCATCGCGAAGCGCAGGTCGTCGCGCAGCAGGGACGTCAGCCCGTCGAGGTCGTTGCGCTCGTGGGCGTCGATGTAGGACTTCACGACGCCGCGCTCCTCGTCCGACAGGTCGCGGGTGGCGGGGCTGCGCCAGTCGAGGCGGCGGTCGGGCAGCTGCTCGCGCACCGTCACGCGCGCCCGCTGCAGCGCGCTGGTGACCGACGCGACGGTCAGCTCGAGGGCGTCGGAGACCGTCGACGCCGGCCAGCCGAGGACGTCGCGCAGGATGAACACCGCCCGCTGCCGCGGCGGCAGATGCTGGACGGCCACGACGAACGCCAGCTCGATCGTCTCCCGCGCCACCACCGACTCCTGCGGGTCCTCGGGCAGCATCCGATCGGGGTACGGCTGCAGGTACAGCAGTTCGGAGCCGCGGTCCGGCAGCCCGGACGGCACGGGAGTGCGGTCGTTGCGCTTCTCCAGGAAGTCGAGGCACGCGTTCGTCGCGATCCGGTACAGCCAGGTCCGCAGCGCGGCGTGGCCCTTGAACGACTCCCGCTTGTTCCACGCCCGCAGGAACGTCTCCTGCGTCAGATCCTGCGCGTCCTCGTAGTTCGCGAGCATCCGGTAGCAGTGCACCTGCAGCTCACGCCGGTAGCGCTCGGTCAGGTGCGCGAACCGCGCCGCGTCGTCCGAGCGGACGGCCGCGATGAACGCGGCTCCGTCGTCGCGCAGCGGCCTGGCGTCCGTCATGGTCGTCGATCCTTCCACCGGTGGGTGCATCACCAGGACCGACGACGTGGCGAGGGGTTCCTGATCGGTGGCCTGCCGGCGGAGCGCGCGCCGGCACATCGGTCGTGGTGTTCGCACACCGGTTGCAGTCGGTGTGTGAACGCGGGAGGTGGTGTGCGAGCGCGTGGAGGACGGGCCGCGCTGGTGCACGCGATTCACTCGTCGCGGGCGAGGCAGCACGGGTCGCGGCTCCCTAGCCTCGGCCGCCCGACGCACCCGCTTCGGCCTCCTCGACAGGTTCCGACAGCGTCACGCCCTGACCCGAGTGGAGAGGACGCCATGAGCACGATCCACCCCCAACCCGCCGACCGCACCACGGTAGCGGCGTCCGGTCCTTGGGTGACCGGGCTCGCCCTGTTCGCCGGGATCCTGATGATCGTGGTGGGGATCTACCACGCGCTCGGTGGGATCGCCGCGATCATCGGCGACCAGCTCTACGTCACCACGCCCGACTACACCTACACGCTCGACATCACCAGCTGGGGTTGGATCCACCTGGTGCTCGGCGCGGTCATCGCCGTCGTCGGCGTCGGCGTCGTGACCGGCCAGGCGTGGGCCCGGGCCGTCGGCGTACTCGTCGCGGCGCTGAGCATGGTCGCGAACTTCATGTTCGTCCCGTACTACCCGATCTGGTCGGTGCTGATGATCGCGCTGTGCGTGGCGGTCATCTGGGCGCTGGCGGTGTGGAACCCCTCCACCTCCTGAGCTCCGCAGCCGAGCGCGCACGCCTCACCCGGCGGATCGGCTGCCCTCGACGGGCTTATCGTCGGAGCCACGGCGGGGCGGCGGCACCGGCGGCGGGTCGGTATCGGGTGCCTCCGAGGTCACCAGCGACGACATCCACCGCGTGTGCGGGTCGCTGTGGCGATCGCGATCTCGCTGGTCCCGCCGCTGGCGGTGGTCGGGCTTACCCTGGAGTCGGGGGCGCCGGCCAGGCGCGGGTGCGCTGCTGCTGTTCGCCACGAACGTCACCGCGATCATCGCCACGGGCACGGTCGTCCTGATCGGCTACCGGGTGCGCGCCGCCGCCGTCGTCGCGGGCCGGCCCGTCGGGCAGCTGCGCACCCGGACCGTGGCCGTCGTCGGGTTGCTCGTCCTCGTCGTGGCGGTGCCGCGCGCGGCGCTCGTCCGTTGCGGCCGGTCACACCGGCCCCGGCGGACGGCATTCCGGTGTTCCGTCCCGATGGGGATGATCAACCCGGGAGGGACGAAGCCCACCGCTTGAGGATCTTCGTGTACGTGCTCGGGTCGGCCTGGTGCATGATGTGCGCCGCGTCGGGTAGCGACTCGTAGTCGACCCGCACACCGGCCTCCTCCATCAGCTGCCTCGCCCGGGCGGCCTGCTGGTCGGAGAGGGCGCCGATCAGCGTGCCCGTCTCCGGATCGACGCGCCGGACGTGGTGGGTGAGCAACACCGGCGTCTTGACCTGCCGCAGCAGGCGACCGTGTGGGCAGTTCGCAGCGACGGAGCCCTCGACGAAGGCTCGTGCCCACTCGGGGTCGTACTCCTTCAGGTTCTGCGGGGCCTCGTCGTCGGTGGGGAACGCCACACCGGGTGGGGCCGCGGCGACCGCCTTCCTGAAACCCGCCCAGTCGCCGACGCTCCACTGGTCGCCCAGGTGGTCACGGAGGAGCGCGAAGAGGGGCCCGACCGCCTGACGGATCGACGGGCCGCACTCGGGAACGAGTTCGGAGGCGAACAGCGGGGGATCCTCGCACAAGGCACCCCGGATCTGCCCGGGCATCGCGTCGGCGGACAGCCAGGCCGCCAGAACCCCACCGGAGGAGTTCCCCGCCACGACGACCGGCCGGCGCACCACCAGGGAGAGGAAGCGGACCAGGTCGTTGCGAAGGTGTGCGGGACGAACACGTCGCGCTCGGCCGGGTCGGTGCTCATCTTCGGCCCGCGGGTAGGTCGGGCCGTCGCGGTTGCGGGGTAGTCGCTGTCGATCACCCCGCTAGGCTCTCCGGCGTGAGGACCGGACCGCGGCGGCGATCCCGATGAGTGGAACGGCGCCCGCGAGCGGTCGTCCGGGGCGACCGGCGCGCGGCGAGCCGCTCCTGCAGCGCGCATTCCGGATCCTGGGGCCTTCTCCGACTTCGACGAGGCCCTTCCCCTCCACGTGCTCGCCTCCCGGGCGGGGTACGCGGAGCCCGCCAGGATGACGACGGTCGCTGCCCCCATCCTGGACCGCGACGGCGGATCGTTGGGTGCGCTGTCGTTGCTCGCACCGGACGACGGCCGATCCCGCGTACCGGCCAGGGTCGCCCTCCGCACAGCGAGCCTGGCGATCTCCCGATAAGCCGGGCACCTCAGCCGCTCGGGAACTCCCCGGGGTAGCGATTGACCACGGCGGCCTCGCACGGCTCCCCCGGCCACGGCACGATGTGGTAGCTGGCGTCGCCGGCGACGAGGTTCCGGCTCAACGTCTCACAGATCGGCGATCCACGGATCGAACTCGAAAGCCGTGGTGCCGGCGTGCTCGTCGATCAGTTCGAACTCGCCACCGCACTGCTCGACTTGCTCGACACGCCAGCGGAGTGACCGCGCGCCGATTGCCCGGATGACTTCCGCGCGGATCCGGAACCATCCATTGCCATGGCTCAGCGACGGTGTCACGCTGACCGTACAGAATTATTTCTCGTGCCCGATTCGGGGGGATTCCGGCATGAAGTTCGGTTGGGGCCGCGCACGCCGTCAGAGCGACGAGGGCGATCTCGCCGCGCTCGACCGGATCGCGGAGCAGGTGGCCCACCATCTCCGCACCGGGTCGCGGGAGACCGCTCTCGAGCTGGCCCGTCAGCAGCTCGCGCCGGCCGCGGTCCAATGCGTCGAGCGGCACACCTCGACGACCCCGGGGGCGACCCACGCGCTCTGGTCGGCCGGGCTGGCGGCGTTCGACGACGGCCAGACGGAACTCGCCCTGCAGTTCAAGGCCCGAGCAACACAACTCGCCATCTTCCACAACGCGTCCGGGGCCACGACCATGTTTCCCGCGCACGAGATGCTGCTGGAGACGTTCGGGACGTTCAACCAGTTCGGAAAGCAGTTGAAGCCGTTCGCGGACGCGGCCGATTCCCGGAGACTGCAGATGATCTCCGACCTCACGTGGCCGTACCTGAGGTTCCCTGCCGAGGTCCTCATCGCGGCCGCAGATCTGGTCTCGCTGCTGGGCCGCCTCGACGAGGCCCCACGGCTGATCGCAGTCGTGCTCGGCGGGTCTGCCGTCGACCTGGAACCGTTCATCCCACCTCAGGCCGTCGAGGCCCGCTTGGCGGCACAGGAAGTCCGGTTCGCGCTCGGCACCGTGCTGTGCCTGCTCGAGAACCGGAGGTACGAGAAGGCCGACGAGCACCTCCGCACAGGACTCGTCCGGCTGGTCGAGATGGAACGGGGATCCGGCGCGGTGCACGCCGCCGGTCTCACCCGCACCCTGAACGCGCTCAAGCTCCTGCTGTGCCAGAGCGGGAACTTCACGCCGCTGATCAGCCTGGAGACGGCGTTCGACGGTCTGCAGGAGCTCGACGGCTTCACCCTGGAGACAGCGGACGACCCGATCCTCCAGGCGGCCATGCGGGCCCGGATCGTCCTCGACGGCGTGGTGAGCGGCTACAGCCAACGCCTGGCCCTCGTGCTCGACACGCTCGACGACAACTCGCCCACTCGGCTCGAGCAGATCATCGACGGCGCGGGCGAGGGCGCCTCGTCCTGACCGGAGCTCCTACCCGTGGTTCGTCGAGATCGCACCGAGCACGATCGCGCCCGGGCGAGCCGGTGCTGACGCCAGACCGGCAGCGCCGTGTAGACCAGTCCGGCCGGGCCGAGCTGGTCGAGCAGCTCCGTGGCCTTCGGGTGTCCAGTGAGGGCGCCCAGCAGGTCGAAGACCGACAGCGCCCGGGGCGGTGCGTTCCGCGGAACCCGACCGGGAGCTTCCGGCGGGTGCGCCGTACCCGGCGAGGAGGCTATGGGGTCTCGGACGACCGTCGGCTGGCGAGGGCGAGGCTCGTCAGCGTCGTGATCGCCATGGCGCCGATGCCGATCAGCGCCGCGGTGGTGTAGGCGCTGTCGTCGGGGAAGAGGCGGCCGGGGCCGGTGCCCGCGGCGAGGATCAGCCCGCCGATGGCACTGCCCAGGGAGTACCCGACGCTGCGGACGACGTAGTTGACGCTCATGGCGCTCGACGTCTCGCTCTTGGGGGTGACGGCCAGGATGACACCGGGCATCGCGGCCGAGAAGCCGCCGACGCCGAAGCCGAGCACGCCCATCGCCACGAACAGTTCGGCCAGATTAGACCGGGCCGCCGCGAACAGGGCGAACCCACCGCCGACGACGACGGCGCTGCCGGCCAGGAGCACGGGGTCGGCGATCCGCGTCCGGAGCCGCGGCGTGAGCTTGCCGGCGACGAACCCCAGCACCGAGAACGGGATGAGGACCAGCCCGGCGACGAAGGTCGTCAGCCCGAAGCCGTAGCCGGCGTCGTGCGGTGTCTGCGCGTACCGGGTGACGAGCGTGAGCAGGAGGTACATGCCGATCCCGCCGACGAACGTGGCGACGTTCGCCCCGGCGACCGCCGGGTGCCGCACCGCCCGCACATCGACCAGGGGCGTCGTGCTGCGCAGCTCGACGACGACCCAGACGCAGAGCAGCACCATCGCCACGACGGCGAGGCCCGCCGCCACGGCGAGGTGCCGGCTCCACAGATCCCGTTCGCCGGCGAGGAACAGCACGAGGAGCAGCGCCGCGGCCAGCACGACCGCGCCCGGCACGTCCACGTGGGCGGAGCGGCCTTCGGGGGCGTGGGGCACGGAGCGCCACGCGGTCAGGAGGGCGGCGGCGGTGACGACCAGGCCGAGGCCATAGGCGGCCCGTACCCCGCCGAGCTCGGTGAGCAGTGCGGCCAGCGGGTAGCCGACACCGACCCCGATGATCGAGACCACCGAGATCAGGGCGATCACACCCCCGCTGCGCTCCGCGGGGAGGTGGTCGCGGGCGACGCCCATCATCAGCGCCGTCAGCCCGAGCCCGACGCCCTGGGCCGCCCTGCCGGCCAGCAGCCACGCGAACGGCAGCGGCAGCACGGTGAGCGCACTCCCGGTGACGACGACCGCCAGCGTGACGAGGATCGTGGCCCGCCGGTGCGGTCCGGCTCCGAGCCGGCCCAGGACCGGCGTGGCGACGGCGCCGCTGAGCAGGGTGACGGTCAGCGTCCACTGCGCGCTGTCGAGCGAGACGTCGAACGAGGTCGCCACGCTGGTGATGAGCGGCGCCCCGAGACTGCCGACCGCCGCCACGACCAGCGCGATGAACACCAGGGCGGGGACCAGCAGCCGCGCCTCGGAACCCGTCCCCGAGACAGCATTCTCCCCTGCCCCGCCGACCGACTCCCCCGTCACCGCTTCGACCCGTCGCGGTCCCGGGTCTCGAGCTCTTCCAGGTGCTTCAGCGCCGGGAGGGCCGCCACCAGCGCATCGACCTCGTCGTGGGTGAGTCCACCGATCAACCGCTCGAACGCGTCGACGCCCGCCTGGCGCCGCATCCGGACGTAGGAGGCGCCGGCCTCGGTCAGGCACACCCGCGTGACCCGCTTGTCGGACGCGTCGCCCCGGCGCTCGACCAGGCCGGACTCCTCCAGCACCCGGACCAGGGCGGTCATCGCAGGCTGGGTGACACCCTCGGCCGCGGCCAGATCGGTGATCCGCCGCGGGCCCGTCCGGGCCAGCGTGGCCAGGGTGGCGGCGGACGTCAGGCTCATGTCCCGGGGCAGGCGTCTCGCAGCCCTGGTGGCCAGGCCGTAGAGGGCTGCCCCGATGGCGGCGGACGCGCCACGACGACTCATGCCCGAAAACATAACAGACTTATATTCACTGTCTATGCAAATGGCGCCGGGAGCCGGTCACAGCAGGGAGATCGCGCTGCCCACGCCGAGCGTGGCGTTGGAGTGGTCCTCGTCGGCGACATAGGGGTTGAACCCCGCATAGCGGGTGCCGACAGCGATGTCCCGCCACTGACGCTGCACACGCTGGTCGAGCAGGAAGGCGCCGGCGCCGCGAAGGTCGAGCAGGTCGTCGAGCGCCGCGCGGCATGCGCTCGCGGCCTCGGCGAGGTCCAGACGCAGCTCGGTCCGTACCGCTGCGTCCGGCGCGAAGCCCGGCCCCGCCTCGTCCAGCGTGTCGGCGACGCGCAAGGAGTCGCGCAGTGCCGTCCGGACCCGGCGTTCCGCCCGGGCGAAGCGTTGACGGGCGAGCGGTGAGTCGATGAGTCGCGCATAGGTCGTCCGGGAGGGTTTCCGATCGCCGGCGAACACGCTCCGCAGTTCCGTCACGGCCGCGTCAGCCGTCCCGAGCAGGGGTGCGAGGTGGCTCAGGACGCCGGCCAGCGACAGCGCGGCCGGAGGCGGGGACGGTACGGCGGGGACCGGGCTGAGCAGCGTGAACGCCTCGGGGACGACGACATCGTCCGCGACGAGCGTGTGACTCCCCGTGCCCTGCAGCCCGGCCGCACGCCACGTCCGTTCGATGCGCAGCTGTGAAATTGGGACGACCACCACACCACCGGCGACCGGTTCGTCGCCCTCGACGACCCGGACGACCAGGGCGGCCCAGTCGGCGACCTCGCAACCGGACGCCATGGCGAACCGGCCCCGTACCCGGACGCCGCCCGGCTCGCGGACGGCCAGGCCGCCGCCGACCCCACTGGCGCAGAGCACAGCGTCGGGGCGGGCGAACAACGCGCTGCGTGCCTCGGCGCTCAGGACGTTCCCGACCTGGGACTTCACAGCCACCGACAACGACGCCACCCAGGCCGTGGAGGTACAGCCACGGCCGAGCTCGATGGCGACGCGCACCTGGTCCGCGAGCCCTGCCTGCCCTCCGCCGAACTCGCGCGGCACGCCCGTGGCCAGCAGCCCCGCTTCCTGCAGGGCGGTCATGCTCGCCGGAGCCGGCCGACCCAGCTGTTCGGTCTCCTCGGCGTGCTCGGCGAGCACCTGCGCGGCGTCCCGGGCACGAGAGACCAGCTCCGCCGATGTCGAATCGGAAAGGGTTGCGGACACGGTCCTTCTTCCGTTGGTGAGCCGCGCGCCGGCCGGCACGCCGCGGATCGCTTCTCAGCACCATGATCCACAGAGACCGTCCCTGGACGTCCCGCGACCCCGGAGACAGGTGTCGCGGGCATGATCACGACTTCGGCGCAGAAACAGGCGAAATCGA
>NZ_JBHSKO010000016.1:0-183580 GCF_042657305.1 Pseudonocardia zijingensis
TACACCCAGGCCGACCTCGACACCGTCGCCCACGAACTCAACGGCCGCCCCCGCAAGACCCTCGGATGGAAGAATCCCGCCCAGGCACTCGACGAGCTGCTCGTTGCAACAACCAGTTGAGACCGCCGATCAACCAGCGACCCTCTCCCCTTGATCGACGGCTGGGAGGGCGGCTCCGGCCCGGTCAGGCGACTACCGCTCGCCGGCCGCCGGGTCGCCCGCCGCCGGCCACACCGGCTCGCCCGCGAGGTGCACCACGAGCGTGTCGCTGATGTCGCGCAGCGCGGCCACCTGTTCCGGGGACAGCGCGTCGAACAGGCTGCGGCGCACCGTCTCGACGTGCCCGGGGGCGGCCGCCTCCAGGCCGGCCAGGCCGGCGTCGGTGAGCTCGGCGAGCGACCCGCGCTTGTCGTGCTCACAGGGCTTGCGACGCACCCAGCCGTTCTCCTCGAGCCGGGCGACCGCGTGGGAGATGCGGCTGCGCGACGACAGCGACGTGGTGGCGAGGTCGCTCATGCGCAGCGTGCGCTGGGGCGCCTCGGACAGGCGCACGAGGATCTCGTAGTAGGCGTGCGGGAGGCCCGCCTCCTGTTGCAGCTGCCGCTCGATGCCGTCGAAGAGCAGCCGGCTGGCGGTCATGAAGCTGCGCCAGGTCTGCTGCTCGTCATCGTCGAGCCATCGTGTGTCGGTCACCACACCTCCGGAATAGTTGAGCGCTCACGGGCCTTTGGGCTAGCATCGCTCTCAATAACTGAGAGTTCAACTAACTAGCTCAGGAGAGATCCCGTGACCAGCGCAGCCACCACCTCGATCCCCGGCTACATCGCCGGAACCTGGGACATCGACACGAGCCACTCGGACGTTTCCTTCACGGTCCGCCACATGATGGTCAGCAAGGTACGCGGTCGGTTCGGCTCGTTCTCCGGTGAGATCGTCACCGGCGAGAACCTCACCGACTCGTCGGTCACGGCCACGATCGACGCCTCGTCGATCGACACCAACAACGAGCAGCGTGACGGCCACATCCGCTCGGCCGACTTCTTCGACGTCGAGAACCACCCGCAGTGGACGTTCCGCTCCACCGGCGTGCGCGCCGACGGCGACGACCTCGTGGTCGACGGCGACCTGACGCTCAAGGGTGTCACCCGTCCGGTGCAGCTGGCGCTCGAGGTCAACGGCTTCGGGCCGGACGCCTGGGGCGGCACCCGCGCCGGCTTCTCGGCCACCACCACCATCGACCGCAACGACTTCGGCGTCGACATCAAGATGCCGCTCGACGGCGGCGGCGTCGTGGTGAGCGACAAGGTGCAGATCTCGCTCGAGATCGAGGGCGTGCTGCGCCAGGCGTGAGCCCAGCCCGACCTACGACGGCCCGGCCCCTCCCGCGAGGGGGCCGGGCCGTTCTGCGTCCGGCGTCCGGTCGAGCCACCACGCCTGGTCCGGCAGGCGGGGCCGCGCGCGCCCCGGCGCGGTGAGCGCGGCGACGAACGCCGCCGCGATCGGCGAGAGCGGGCGGGCGGCCGCGCGCACCACGGCCGTCGTGCGGTGCGCGGCCGGCTCCTCCAGCACGACGCGGCGCACGCCGGCGAACCCCATGAGGGGCAGCACGAGGCCGGGCACGACCGACACGCCCAGGTCGGCGGCCACGAGGCCCGCGACCGCGGCGATGTTGCGAGCCGCGACGACCTGGCGCGGCGCGACGCCCGCCGCGGCGAACGAGGCGTCCACGTGCTGGCGGATGCTCGTGGTGTGGTCGAAGGCGATGAACGCCTCCCCCGCGAGCTCGCTCCACGACAGCGCGACCCGGCCGGCGAACCGGTGGGCGGGCGGCACGACGCAGCAGAAACGGTCGGCGGCCACCGGGGTGACCGCGAGGTCGTCGAGGGGGTCGGGTGTCTCCGACACCACGGTGACCGCCAGGTCGACCACGCCGCCGCGCACCCGCTCGAGTACCTCGCCCGACAGCGCGTCCTCGATCGAGAGCTCCACCTCCGGCCGCTCCGCGCGGAACGCCGAGACCACGCCGGGCAGCAGGATCGCGGCGAGCGAGGGCAGCGTGGCGATGCGCACCCGTCCCGTGCGGCCCGCGAGGTAGCCCTCGACGTGGCGCAGTTCGGCCTCCACCGCGTCGACGGCGCGCCGGGCCGCGGCCACCACCTCGCGCCCGGCGGGGGTCGGCTCCAGCCGGCGCGTGGTGCGCTCGAACAGCGGCGTGCCCAGCCGGCGCTCCACCTCGGCCACCGTCCGGCTCAGCGACGACTGCGCCACGAGCAGGCGCCGGGCCGCCGCGGTGAAGCTGCCGGCCTCGTACACCTCCGCGATCACCCGGAGCTGCTGCAACGTCAGATCCGTGCGCACAGTGCATGAATCTATCGGAAACCGGTGTTTGACCTGCATAGCAAGTGTGGCCGAGGGTGTGCACCAGCCCAACCCGGAGGTGCAACGATGCTCGCCGCTGCCGGCTTCCTGACCATCGCCCTGTTCCTGGCGGCCGTGCTGTCCCAGCGCGTGTCGGTGTTCATCGCGCTCACCGTGCTGCCGATCCTCGCGGCCGTCGTGGTCGGCGAGGGCGGGCGGATCGGCGAGCTCGTGCTCGACGGGTTCGAGACCGTGGCGCCGGTCGCGATCATGATCACGTTCGCGGTGCTCTACTTCTGCCTGATGATCGACGCCGGGCTCTTCGACCCGGCCGTGCGCCGCGTCGTGCGGTGGGCGGGTGGTGACCCGCTGAAGATCACGGTCGGCACGGCGGTGCTCACGCTGCTCGTGGCGCTCGACGGCGACGGTGCGTCCACGTTCCTGATCATGGTGTCGGCGATGCTGCCGATCTACCGGCGGCTCGGCATGCGGCCGCTCGTGCTCACCGCGGTGATCTGCCTCGGTGCGGGCGTGATGAACATGGTGCCGTGGGGTGGACCCACCGCGCGGGCGATGGCCGCGCTCGGCCTGGGCAGCGGCGACGTGTTCGTGCCGGTGCTGCCGGCGATGGGCGCCGGGATCGTGTGGGTGCTGGTGGCGGCTGTCCTGATCGGGCGCGCGGAGCGCAAGCGGATCGGCACGGTCACCGAGCCCGGTGCCGAACCGGGCGTCGAGCCGGGCCTGACCGCGCCCGCCGACGCGCCGGGAGCCGCCCACGCACCCGCCGCCACGCGCCCGGCCGTCGACCGGGTGCGGTTCTGGCTCAACGTCGTGCTCACCGTGGCACTCGTGGTGGTCCTGCTGGCGCAGCTCGCCGAGCTCCCCGTGGTCTTCGTGGTGGCGTTCGTGCTGGCGCTGCTCATCAACCGGCCCGGCTGGGAGGCGCAGAAGGACCTGTTCACGCGGCACGGCCACAGCGTCGTGCTCGTCACCACGATGATCTTCGCGGCCGGCGTGTTCACCGGCGTGCTCGGCGGCACCGGGATGATCGAGGCGATGGCCCGCGCGATCGTCGGCCTCGTGCCCACCGGCGCGGGCGGTGCTCTCCCCACGCTCGTGGCCGTCACGAGCATGCCGCTCAGCCTCGTGTTCACGCCCGACGCGTACTACTTCGGCGTGCTGCCGGTGCTCGCGGAGACCACGGCCGCGCTGGGCGGCGACCCGGCCGAGGTGGCGCGCGCCGCCGTCCTGGGCCAGATGACCACCGGGTTCCCGCTCAGCCCGCTCACCGCCTCCACGTTCATCCTCGTCGGGATGGCCGGGGTGCAGCTGGGAGCCCACCAGCGGTTCGTGTTCGGGTGGGCGTTCGGCACGACGCTGGTGATGACGGCGGTCGCGCTCGCCACCGGGGCGATCGTATGAGGACCGTGCGGATCGGCGCGGGCGCCGGGTTCGCGGGCGACCGCCTCGAGCCCGCCGTCGAGCTCGCCGAGCGGGCCGGGCTCGCCGACATCGTGCTGGAGTGCCTGGCCGAGCGGACGATCGCGCTCGGCCAGGGCCGCCGGCTCGCCGACCCGGACGCCGGCTACGACCCGCGCCTGCTCGCCCGGTTCGAACGCCTGCTGCCCGTGGCGCTCGCCCGCGGCGTCCGGGTGATCACGAACATGGGCGCAGCCAACCCGCTGCGGGCCGGTGAGGTCACGCGCGACCTGCTGGCCCGGCTCGGCACGCCCGCCCGCGTCGGGGTGGTCACCGGCGACGACGTGCTCGACCGCCTCGACCTGGACGCCCCCGCGAGCGAGGACGGCGTGCCGCTGCGTGCCCACGGCGAGGTGGTCGCCGCCAACGCCTACCTGGGTGCCGACGCCGTGCTGCCCGCGCTCGAGGCGGGGGCCGACGTCGTCGTCACGGGCCGGGTGGCCGACCCGTCGCTCTTCCTCGCCCCGCTCGCCGACCGACTCGGCCTCGACCTGGCCGACCCGCGTGCCGCCGCCGCGGGCACGCTCGTCGGGCACCTGCTCGAGTGCGCGGGCCAGCTCACCGGCGGGTACTTCGCCGACCCGGGGGTCAAGGACGTGCCCGGCCTCGCCGAGCTCGGCTTCCCCTACGCGGACGTGGCTACCGACAGCACCGCGGAGTACGGCAAGCTGCCCGGCACCGGCGGTGTGCTCGACCGGGCCACCGTGCGCGAGCAGCTGCTCTACGAGATCACCGATCCGACGGGGTACCGCACGCCGGACGTGGTGCTCGACCTGCGTGGGGTCACCGTCGACCAGGTGGGGCCCGATCGCGTGCGGGTGGCGGGCGCGCGGGGGCGTCCGCGGCCGGACCGGCTCAAGGTCAGCGTCGGCTACCGGGCGGGGCACAAGGTCGAGGCGGAGATCTCCTACTCCGGCCCGCGGGCCGACAAGCGCGCCGCGCTCGCCGGTGAGGTGCTCGCCGCCCGGCTCGCCGGGCTCCCGGTGCGCCCGCGGATCGACGTGCTCGGCGTGGCCCCGCCGGAAGCCGACGTGCACGCCGAGTGCCGGGTGCGGGTGGCCGCGCTCGCCACCGACCCGGCCGTGCTCGACATCGTCGGGCACGAGGTCGAGGCCCTCTACACGAACGGTCCCGCGGGCGGCGGCGGCGTGCGCGTGTTCACCGGGGAGGTCATCGGCGTGGTGTCCACCCTCGTCCCGCGCGCGGCCGTGACGCCGGGCCTGACGATCCTGGAGGCCGGGGATGCCCGTCCGGCTGCATGAGCTCGCCCACTGCCGCGCCGGCGACAAGGGCAACGTCGCCACGCTCTCGGTGATCCCCTACGCCGACGAGGACTACCCGCTGCTCGTCCGCGAGCTCACCGCCGAGCGGGTGCGTGCCCAGCTGGCCCGCCACCTGGGCGGCGAGGTGCTGCGCTACGAGCTCCCGCTGCTGCCGGCGCTGCAGTTCGTCTGCACCGGGGTGCTCGACGGCGGGGTGACCACCTCGCTCGCCCTCGACACGCACGGCAAGTCGCTCAGCTCCCGCCTGCTCGCCCTGGAGCTGCCGTAGGCCGTCACCGGGCCCCCGCCCGAATGCCAGCATGGTGGCTTTACTGGCGTAATAGGCCAGCAAAGCCACCATGCTGGCGTCTGGGGCCTCGGTGGTGGGCCACTGTCGGGGCGCCGCGCTAGCGTTTCCCCGTGGGCTATCGGGAGATCCCGCCGCCGCGCCCGCTGCGCGGCGAGATCGAGTGCGCCTGGACGGCCGGGGTCGCCGCCGGTGCCCCCACCGAGTCGATCGACGTGCTGCCCGACGGGTGCATGGACCTCGTCTGGACGGGCCGGGAGCTGCTCGTCGCCGGGCCGGACACCGGCCCGCACCCCGTCAGCCGCGCACCCGGCGTGCTGAGCGCGGGGCTGCGTTTCGCGCCGGGCAGGCTGCCCGCGCTGCTCGGGGTGCCCGCGGCGGAGGTGCGCGACCTGCGCGCCCCGCTGGCCGAGCTGCACCCCGCGCTCGCCCGCCGGGCGCTCGCCCGCCTCGAACGGGGCGAGCCGCCCCTGCCGGTGCTCCTGGGCCTCACGTTCGCGCTGCCCGGGGAACCGGCCGAGCAGGCGGTGCGGGTGGTCGCCGCGCAGCTCGGCGCGGGGGCGTCGGCGGCCGCCACGGCCGAGCGGCTCGGCTGGACCGAGCGGTCGCTGCACCGGCGCTGCCTCGCGGCGTTCGGGTACGGACCGGCGGTGCTGCGGCGGGTCCTGCGGTTCCGCCGGGCCGCGCTGCTGCTCTACGACGGCGTGCCGATCGCCGACGCCGCCGCCGAGGCCGGCTACGCCGACCAGCCGCACCTGTCGCGCGAGGTCAAAGCGCTCGCAGGCGTGGCGCCCAGCAGGATCTACGGCGGTCAGAGGGGCGCGTAGAGATCCACGCCGTTGCCGTCCGGGTCGTTCACGCTCGCGTACCGCTGGCCCCACGGCGCGTCGAACGGCGGCAGCTCGCCGTGGTGGCCCGCCTCCGTCAGCTGCGCGTACAGGGCGTCCACGGCGGCGGCGTCCGGCAGTGACACGGCGAGCCCGATCCGCCCGGCCCCGACGCCGGGGCTCCACGACGGGTGGAACGAGCGCACCGTCTCCTCGGTGTCGAACAGCAGCCGCATCCCGCCGCCCAGCGGCACCTCCACGTGCGGCTGGTGCTCGCCGCCCTCGGGCACC
The DNA here is from genome assembly GCF_042657305.1 of Pseudonocardia zijingensis. NCBI lineage: Bacteria > Bacillati > Actinomycetota > Actinomycetes > Pseudonocardiales > Pseudonocardiaceae > Pseudonocardia > Pseudonocardia zijingensis. The sequence goes on from NZ_JBHSKO010000016.1 coordinate 6,525, forward strand.
GGGAGGCCCAGCGCGCGGTAGAAGGCCAGTGACTTCGCCAGGTCGGCCGCGATGATGCCGACGGCGTCCAGCTTCGCTTCGATCGTCATGACCGGAACGCTAGGCGCGCCGCCCCCGCCGGGTCGTGAACGGATCGGACAGGTGTGTGCCGGGGGTGTGGCCGTACGCGCGGCGGAAGACGTCGATGAACGCGCTGGTGGACGACCAGCCGCACGCGTGCGCCACGGTGGTGACCGGTGAGCCGTCGGCCAGCATCCGCAGCGCGTGGTAGAGGCGCAGCTGGGTGCGCCACTGCGGGAACGTCATGCCGAGGTCGGTGCGGAACAGGCGGCTCAGCGTGCGCTCGCCGACGCCGACCTCGGCGCCGAGGGCGGCGAGCGTGCGGGAGTCGGCGGGGTCCTGGCGCAGGGCGGCGCACACCACCGCGAGCCGCGGGTCGGTGGGCTCGGGCAGGTGGACCGGGCGCTGCGGCGAGGCGCGCAGCTCGTCGAGCAGCACGGCGTGCAGCCTGCGCCGTTGCGGAGTGTCGTCCTGCGGGCCGCGCGTCCAGGCGCGGATCAGCTCCCGCAGCAGCGGGCTCACCACCAGCACCGTGGGCCGGTCGAGGCCGAGCGGGTTCACCGCGGCCGGCACGCCCAGCATGTGCAGGTCGAGGTCCCCGTACGCCCGGTGCGCGTGCACGGTGCCCGCAGGCACCCAGATCGCGCGGGTGCCGGGGGTGAACCAGGTGCCGTCATCGGTGGTGACGGCCAGCACCCCGGAGCCCGCGTAGAGGATCTGGTGGTCGTCGTGCCGGTGCGGGTCGATGGTGTCGCCGCCGGCCAGGATCTGCTGCCGGGTGGGCGCCACCGGGGTGTGGCGGATGTTCGGCATGCGTTGGCACTTTATCGGAAGCGGGACAGGGCGGGCCCGGGCGACGATCACGAGGTGACCCAGCACGTCGCCGCCCGCACCGGGCCGATCACCCTCCTGGCCGCCGGCCACGCCTGCGTCGACGTCTACCAGGGTGCGATCGCTGCGCTGGTGCCGTTCTTCGTGGCCGAGCGCGCCTACACCTACGCGGCGGCGGCCGGTCTCGTCCTCGCCGCGTCGCTGCTGTCGTCGGTGGTGCAGCCGCTCTTCGGCGCGCTCACCGACCGGTGGCCGATGCCCTGGCTGCTCCCGGTGAGCACGCTCATCGGCGGCCTCGGCGTGGCCTTGTGCGGGATCACCGACTCCTACCCGCTGGCGCTCGCGTTCGTCGCGCTGTCCGGGATCGGGGTGGCCGCGTTCCACCCCGAGTCCGCCCGCGTGGCCCGGGCCGCCAGCGGCGGGAGCCACACCGCGATGAGCTGGTTCTCCCTCGGCGGCAACCTCGGATTCGCCACAGCCCCGGTGATGGTGGCCGCCGTGGTGGCCCTCGGCGGCCTGGACGCCACCCCGGTGCTGCTCGTGCCCGCCGTGCTGGGCAGCGTGCTGTGCCTGCTGGCGGTGCGGGCCGTCACGGCACCGCGGCCCGCGGCCCCCGGTGCCGGCCCCGTCGCGGGCACCGACGACTGGCGGTCGTTCGGCAGGCTGTCCGGGTCGGTGGTGTGCCGCTCGATCGTCTTCGTCGGACTGTCGGCGTTCCTGTCCCTCTACGGGATGGAGCGCACCGGCGGCGGCGAGGTCGCGGGCACGATCGCGCTGTTCGTGCTCTACCTGGGTGGCGCCGTCGGCACCGTGCTCGGTGGCACGCTCGCCAACCGCTTCGGCCGGGTGGCCGTGGTGCGCTGGTCGAACGCGGTGGCGGTGCTCGCGGTGGCGGGGGTGGTGTTCGTGCCGGGCCCGCCCCTGTTCGTCTTCGTGGCCCTCACGTCGGCGTGCCTCTACGTGCCGTTCTCGCTGAGCATCACGCTCGGGCAGGACTACCTGCCCCGCCGCGTCGGCACCGCCAGCGGGGTGACCCTCGGCCTGACCGTCAGCGTCGGCGGGCTCGCCAGCCCGCTGATCGGCGCGGTGGCCGACCACACGTCCCTGCAGGTGGCGCTGGCACCGCTGATCGCCGTGCCCGCCCTGAGCTGGCTGCTGCTGCGCCGGCTGCGCGAACCGGCAACCCCCTGAACGAACGGCACCCTCGTCCGATAGAGCGGGACGAGGGTGCCGTTGGTACGGGTGCTACAGGTACTGACCGGTGTTCGAGGCCGTGTCGATCGCGCGGCCCGTCTCGGCGTTCTTGCCGGTGACGAGGGTGCGGATGTAGACGATCCGCTCCCCCTTCTTGCCGGAGATGCGCGCCCAGTCGTCGGGGTTGGTGGTGTTGGGCAGGTCCTCGTTCTCGGCGAACTCGTCGACGATGGCGTCCAGCAGGTGCTGCACCCGCAGCCCCGGCTGGCCGGTCTCCAGCACCGACTTGATCGCCGACTTCTTCGACCGGTCGACGATGTTCTGGATCATCGCGCCGGAGTTGAAGTCCTTGAAGTAGAGCGTCTCCTTGTCGCCGTTGGCGTAGGTGACCTCGAGGAACCGGTTCTCCTCCGTCTCGTCGTACATCCGCTCGACGATCCGCTGGATCATCGCGTCGATGCACGCCTTGCGGTTGCCGCCGAACTCTGCGAGATCGTCGGCGTGGATCGGGAGCGTGTCGGTGAGGTACTTGGAGAAGATGTCCTGCGCCGCCTCGGCGTCCGGACGCTCGATCTTGATCTTCACGTCGAGCCGGCCCGGCCGCAGGATCGCGGGGTCGATCATGTCCTCGCGGTTGGAGGCGCCGATGACGATGACGTTCTCCAGGCCCTCGACACCGTCGATCTCCGCCAGCAGCTGCGGCACGATCGTGGTCTCGACGTCGGAGGACACGCCGGACCCGCGGGTGCGGAAGATCGAGTCCATCTCGTCGAAGAACACGATCACCGGGGTGCCGGCCGAGGCCTTCTCCCGTGCCCGCTGGAAGATCAGGCGGATGTGCCGCTCGGTCTCGCCCACGAACTTGTTGAGCAGCTCGGGGCCCTTGATGTTGAGGAAGAACGCGCGGCCCTCGTCGGGGTTGTCGCCGCGGACGGCCGCCACCTTCTTGGCCAGCGAGTTGGCCACCGCCTTGGCGATCAGCGTCTTGCCGCAGCCGGGAGGCCCGTAGAGCAGCACGCCCTTGGGCGGGCGCAGCTCGTACTCGCGGAACAGCTCGGCGTGCAGGAACGGCAGCTCCACGGCGTCGCGGATCTGCTCGATCTGCCGGAACAGGCCGCCGATGTCCTCGTACTCGACGTCGGGCACCTCCTCCAGCACGAGGTCCTCCACCTCGGCCTTGGGGACCCGCTCGTAGGCGTAGCCGGCCTTGGTGTCGACCAGGAGGGAGTCGCCCGGCTTGAGCGGCACCGAATCGGGGTCGTCACCACCCGCGACCAGCGGGTCAGCCAGCCACACCACACGCTCCTCGTCGGCGTGCCCGACCACCAGCGCACGGCCGGCGAGGCCGTCCGCGGTGGGCTCGGACAGCACCTCGCGCAGCGCGCACACCTCACCGATGCGCTCGAAATCCCCCGCCTCGACGACGGTGAGCGCCTCGTTGAGCCGCACGGTCTGCCCGCTGCGCAGTTCCGACGTGTCGACCGCCGGGGACACGGCCACCCGCATGCGGCGACCGGACGTGAACACGTCCACCGTCTCATCGGGGTAACGGGCGAGGAATACGCCGTAGCCGCTGGGCGGCTGGGCCAGCCTGTCGACCTCCTCCCGGAGCGCCACGAGCTGGCCGCGGGCCTCCTTGAGGGTTTCGGTGAGCTTCTCGTTGCGGGCCGAGAGCTGCGCGAGCCGGCTCGCCGACTCGGCCAGACGCTGCTCGAGGACGCGCGCGTGCCGCGGGGACTCGGTGAGCTTGCGGCGGAGCAGGGCGACTTCCTCTTCGAGGAAGCGGATCTGCGCGGCGGCCTCGGCGGGGCTCAGCTCGCCACGATCACCTGGTTCCCGCCTGCCGGGACCGTCGTAGGGGTTCACGGCATCCTCCCTCCGTGTTCCGTTTCCATACGGTACCTGCCATTGGGCGGTCTCCACCTTGTGGCAATCCGGTGATCCACCACTCAACCGGACGGCACCTTGACTCTCGGCGATCGTCCTGGTTCGGTCACCGCTGCGACATGCCTCGTTAAGCCGGTCGGACCTATCGGCTGGTCGGACGGCGCTGCGGACGGGGTGGAACGACACCCTCGGCGAGGCGGCGTGCCGTCACGAGGAACGCGGTGTGCCCCTGCATCCGGTGTTCCGGACGCACGGCCAGACCCACGACGTGCCACGGGCGCATGAGGGTCTCCCACGCCTGCGGCTCGGTCCAGCACTGCTGGCTGCGGAGATCTTCGACCAGCCGCGACAGCTGCGTGGTGGTGGCGACGTAGCCGACGAGCACCCCGCCCGGGATGAGCGCGGCGGCGACGGTCTCGAGGTGCTCCCACGGGGCCAGCATGTCGAGCACCACGCGGTCGAAACCCCCGGCGTGCTCCTCCTCGGCGAGCGCGGCCAGGTCGGCCACCCGGAGCGTCCAGTTGTCGGGGTGCTCGCCGAAGAACTGCTTCACGTTGCGCTCGGCGTGCTCGGCGTGATCGGCGCGCACCTCGTAGGAGATCACCCGGCCGTGTGGTCCTACGGCGCGCAGCAACGAGCACGTCAGCGCCCCTGAGCCGGCGCCTGCCTCCAGCACCCGCGCCCCCGGGAACACGTCGCCCCACATGAGGATCTGGGCCGCGTCCTTCGGGTAGATCACCTGCGCGCCGCGCGGCATCGACAGCACGTAGTCGGCCAGCCGCGGCCGCAGCGCCAGGTATGGCGTGCCCACCGGCGACAGGACGAGGCTGCCCTCGGGGCGGCCGATCAGGTCGTCGTGGGCGATCCCGCCGCGGTGCGTGTGGTACTCCGCGCCGGCCTGCAGGGTGATCGAGTAGTGCCGGCCCTTCGGGTCGGTGAGTTGCACCCGGTCCCCCGCGCGGAACGGGCCGCCGCGGGCGGGCAGGTCGGCCGCCTCGACGGGCTCCGTCTCGGGGGACTCCGCCTCGGGTGGTCGGGATTCGGGCACGAGGCGTAACGCTAACGGTCGGCCCCGCGAGCCACGCACGGCGGTCGCCTCGCGGCGCCACGGCGGCCTCAGCGGCCGAACGGGTGACGCGCCCGTGCCGCGTTACTCCATCAGGTCGAGCGCCGCGTCGGCAGCGCCCTCCTCCGCCGCCTCCGGCCATCCCGGGTACTCGGGAGGTGTGCCTTCCCACTCGGGGCAGAACGCCTTGTGGCTGCACCATTCGCACATCCTTGTGCGGTTCGGGCGGAAGTCGCCGGTCTCCCCCGCCGTGCGGATGGCGAGCCAGATGGCCTCCAGGGTGCGCTCGAAGCGCCGCAGCTCGAGCTCGTCGGGCTCGTAGGTGAGGTACTGGCCGTCGGCCAGGTACAGCAACCGCAGCTGGGCCGGCACCACACCGCGCTCCTGCAGCAGCGCCAGCGCGTAGAACTTGAGCTGGAACATGGCCGCCGCCTCGCCCGCCTCCCGCGGCGCCGAGCCGGTCTTGTAGTCGACCACCCGCACCTCGCCGGTGGGGGCGACGTCGAGGCGGTCGATGTAGCCGCGCAGCGGCAGGCCCGACGCGAGCTCGGTCTCGACGAGCAGCTCGCGCGCGGCGGGCTCGAGCCGCCGCGGGTCCTCGAGCCGGAAGTAGGCCTCCACCAGAACCGCCGCCGACTCCAGCCACTCCGGCAGCTCCGTGTCCTCCACGCCCTCGAACAGCTGCCCCACCAGCTCCGGCAGCGTGGCGCACAGCTCCTCCCACGCCGGTGCGACGAGCACGCGCGCCGCCTCGGGCGAACGCTGCGGCGCCGGGAGGTCGTAGAGCCGTTCCAGCACCAGGTGGACGAGGCTGCCACGGACCTGCGCCCGCGAGGGTTGTTCTGGCAGCCGGTCGATCGCCCGGAAGCGGTACAGCAGCGGGCACTGCTTGAAATCGCCCGCCCGCGACGGCGACAGGGCGGGCCGGCGCCGCGGCGCGGCCTCGACCGGGGCGGCACCGTCCCCGGCGATGTCCACGGCACCGTCAACCGCGGTACCTGCCGCAGCGCCCACTGCAGCGCCCACGGCGTCGAGACCCGCGGTATCCGTCACGCTCCGCAGCGTAGGTGACACCCCCGACACCGCCGGGCGGCGCGGTCCCGCTCCCGGGGGCTCCTCTAGGTTCACCCCGTGACGACGATCCGCACCGCGGTGGCCACCGCCGCGCTGCTGGCCGCCCTCGCCGCGTGCGGCACCCCGGTGGCCGGTACACCCGCAGCGCAGCCCGCACCGCCGCCACCCCCGACGACCGCCCCGACCACGCCGCCGCCGGACCCCGCCGCCGACCGGGAGGCGATCGAGGCGGTGTTCCACGACTACTACCGCGCGCTGCAGGCCCAGGACTTCCCCACGGCATGTGGCTACACGGCACCGGAGACCGTCAGCAGGCTGCTCGCCGACCTGCACGCCCGCGGCGTCGAGGCGGCGACGTGCGAGGAGGGCATCACCGCGATCTATGCCATCCCGGAGAACGTCCGCAACGTGGAGCGCACCGCCCAGAACGCCGAGATCGAGGAGGTCGAGGTGAACGGCGACCAGGCCACGATCAGGTGGACGTCCCGGGTCGAGGGCGAGACCCGCCCGGCCACCACGCGCCTGCGCCGCGTCGACGGCGAGTGGAAGCTGTCCGGGACCGGAACGTGAGCGAGCTCGAACCGTTCTACCTCCCGCTCGACGGCCCGGACGGCGACCGGTTCCACGCCACGGCCTCCACCACGGGGCCGTGGTTCGCCGACGCGCAGCACGTCGGCCCGCCGTCGGCGCTGCTGGTGCGCGCGCTCGAACGCGTGGCCGACGGGGCGGGCACCCAGCTCACCCGCGTCACGGTGGAGGTGCTCGGGCCGGTGCCCGCGGGCGAGGTGCAGGTGAGCGCGGCGGTGGAACGCCCGGGCCGCGCCATCCAGCTCGTGGCGGCCGAGATGAGCGCCGGAGGCCGCACCGTGCTGCGGGCCCGCTCCTGGTGGACGGCCGTCGGCGACACCGCCGTGGTGGAGGGCGGCGCCGCCCCCACCCTGCCGCCGCCCGACCAGGGCGTGCTGCGCACCTCGTGGGGCGACGGGTGGCTCCCCGGCTTCATCGACGCCGTCGAGTGGCGCGTGCTGCCCGGGCCGGGCACGTCCTGGCTGCGCCAGCGCGTGCCGCTGGTGGAGGGCGAGGAGCCCACCCCCACCCAGCGGCTCATGGTGGCCGCCGACTGCGCCAACGGCGTGGCCGCCCCGCTCGACCTGAGCCGGTGGCTCTTCGTGAACACCGAGCTGACCGTCCACCTGCACCGCGCCCCCGCGGGCGAGTGGATCGCGGTCGACGCGCACACCGTGATCGGCCCGACCGGGTCGGGCACCGTGTCGGCGGCGCTGCACGACGAACGCGGCCACACCGGCCGGGGCGCGCAGGCCCTGATCGTGCGGCGGCGCTGACCAGGCGACCGCTACGCCGGCAAGGTGGCTTTGCCAGCGTATTACGCCAGTAAAGCCACCTTGCCGGCACAAGGAGGAGGGGGCCGGCCCGCGTCAGCTCGAGTACGGGTGGATCTTCGCCCCGTCGACCGCGCGGCAGGAGCGGATCTCCGAGGTGAGGATCGCGCGCACACCGAGCTCGGCCAGGTCGTCCATCACCTTGTTGGCCACGGTGCGGCGCACCATCGACCGCACCGCCGACCAGCCCGGCTCGGTGAGCGGCGACACGGTGGGCGCCTGCATGCCCGGCGTGATCCGCTTGGCCTGCTCGAGCACGGAGTCGGGGCAGTCGTAGTCGAGCATCAGGTACTGGCGCGCGTAGACCACACCCTGGATCCGGCCGGTGAACACGACCTTGGCGGCCTTGACCTCCGCCGTCTCGGGACGGTCGGGGCGCGGCTCACGCTCGATGAGGGTGGCCTGCGACACCGCGATCGGGTCGCCGAAGGGCACCAGGCCGTGCTGGCGCAGGGTGCGCCCGGACGACACGACGTCGGCGATGGCGTCGGCGAGGCCGAGCTGCACGGAGATCTCGACGGCGCCGTCGAGCTTGATGATGTCGGCGCGCACCCGGTTGCGCGCGAGGTGGGCGCGGACCAGTCGCGGGTAGGAGGTGGCGATCTTCTTGCCCTCGAGGGAGCTGATCGTCCACGGCTCGCCGGTCTCGGTGAGCGGCGGCGCGGCGAAGCGGAACTTGGACGCCCCGAAGCCGAGCTCGATGACGCGCTTGACCTGGCTGCCGGACTCCTCCATGAGGTCGGCGCCGGTGATGCCGAGGTGCAGGTCGCCGGACCCGACGTAGGTGGCGATGTCCTTGGGCCGCAGGTAGAAGAACTCCACCTCGGTCTCCTCGTCCAGCATGCTGAGGTCGCGCGAGTCCGATCGCTGCCGGTACCCCGCTTCCCGCATCATGGTCGCGGCGGGCTCGGCCAGCGTTCCCTTGTTCGGGAGTGCGACGCGGAGCATTGGGGTTCTCCTCAAGAGCTACGTGCTGGGTGGTTCAAAGGTACTTGTAGACGTCCTCGAGCGTGATCTTGCGCCCGATCATGAGGACCTGGATCCGGTACAGCAACTGGGAGATCTCCTCGGCCAGCGCCGCGTCGGACTCGTGCTCGGCGGCCAGCCAGACCTCGCCGGCCTCCTCGAGCACCTTCTTGCCCTGCGCGTGCACTCCGGCGTCGAGCGCGGCGACCGTGCCCGAACCGGCGGGCCGGGTGGCCGCCCTCTCGGTGAGCTCGGCGAACAGCCCGTCGAAGGTCTTCACGTCGTTATCTCCTCTCCGGGTAAGTGTCATATCTCGCAGAGAACGACGCGAACCGGACCCGTTTCCGTGCTGCGCCCGGTCAGTGCGATGCGCCGGGCGGCCTCAAGCCTCGCACCACGCAGATCACGGCCGGTGAGCGGACCCCGTACCGAGACGAACGGTTACGCCACGCGCTCAGATCGTGCCTGTGCGTAACTGAGGCGGAGTTCGTCCGGGGTCAGGCCGACGAGCGAGTCGCGCGCGACCCGCCGCGGCCCGGGCGGCACCGGCACGTCGCACGGCACGACGAGCACGGCGCAGCCGGCCCGCTCGGCTGCCGTGGCCCCCGTCGGGGAGTCCTCCACCGCCAGGCAGCGCCCGGGGGCGACGCCCAGCAGCTCGGCCGCCCGCAGGTACGGATCGGGGTCGGGCTTGCCGCGCGGCACCTCGTCGCCGCAGACCGTGACGGTGAAGTGCTCGCGCCCGATGCCGTCCAGGGCCTTCTCGGTGAGCGAGCGCAGGGTGTTGGTGACCAGCGCGGTGGGCCAGCCCGCCGCGCGCACCGTGCGCAGCGCGTCGAGGGCGCCCGGGCGCCATTCCAGCCCTGATGCGAACAGCTCGCCCGTGCGCTCGGTGAGCCACTTCGCGGCCTGCGCCGTGCGCGCCGGGTCGGGGTCGAGCCCCAGGTCGTCGAACATGATCCCGAGCGAGCGCGGCATGTTGGAGCCGACCATCGCCTCCCGCGCCTCGGTGGACAGCTCCCCGCCGAGGCGGCGCGCGGTGTCCGCGAGGGAGATCGTCCAGACCTTCTCGGAATCGACCAGGGTGCCGTCCATGTCCCACAGGACAGCGGCCGGACCGGACGGATTACCCTGCATTGAAGTACTTCGCCTCCGGGTGGTGGGCCACGAGCGCGTCGGTCGACTGCTCGGGATGCAGCTGCAGCTCCTCGGACAACTGCACCCCGATCCTGCCGGGTTGCAGCAGCTCCACGATCTTGGTGCGGTCCTCGAGGTTCGGGCAGGCGCCGTAGCCGAGCGAGTACCGCGCGCCGCGGTAGCCGAGTGAGAAGAACTCCTCGACGTCGGCCGGGTCCTCCGCGGCCACCGCGCCGCCGCCCGGGAACACCAGCTCCTCGCGGATCCGCCGGTGCCAGTGCTCCGCGAGCGCCTCGGTGAGCTGCACGCCGAGGCCGTGGACCTCCAGGTAGTCGCGGTAGGCGTCCTTCGCGAAGAGCTCGGCCGCGTAGTCGGCGATGGGCTGCCCCATCGTCACCAGGTGCAGCGGGAGCACGTCCACGACGCCCTCCGCGATCGCGCGGTCGCGCGGGCGCCAGAAGTCGGCGAGGCAAAGGTGCCGGTCGCGGCGCTGGCGCGGGAACGTGAAGCGGAACCGCTCCCCGGCATCGGGCCGCGGCTGCGTCAGCACCAGCAGCGAGTCGCCCTCGGCCACCGCGGGGAAGTACCCGTAGACCACGGCGGCGTGCGCGAGGACCCCCTCGGTGGACAGCCGCTCCAGCCAGTACCGCAGGCGCGGGCGGCCCTCGGTGTCCACGAGCTCCTCGTAGGTGGGGCCGGCTCCGCCCCGCGCCCCCCGCAGGCCCCACTGGCCCAGGAACAGCGCGCGCTCGTCCACCAGGCCCGCGTAGTCGGCCACAGCGATGCCCTTGACCACGCGGGTGCCCCAGAACGGCGGGGTGGGGATCGGGTTGTCCAGGGCGACGTCCGAGCGCGCGGGCAGCGGGCCCGCCGCCTCCGCCTCGGCCGCCCTGCGCTTCGCGGCGATGCGCCGTGAACGCTCGTGGCGCGCCTTGCGCTCGGCCCGCTTCGCCTCCTCCTCCGGGTCCACCTCGGGTGCGTCGCCGCGGGCGCGCGCCATCGTGGCGTCCATCAGGCGCAGGCCCTCGAAGGCGTCCCGGGCGTACGAGACGCGGCCGTCGTAGACCTCCGTGAGGTCGTTCTCGACGTAGGAGCGGGTGAGGGCGGCACCGCCGAGCAGCACGGGCAGCTCCTTGGCCACCCCGCGCGCGTTCATCTCCTGCAGGTTCTCCTTCATCACCACCGTGGACTTCACCAGCAGCCCGGACATGCCCACGGCATCGGCGCGGTGCTCCTGCGCTGCGGCCAGGATCGTCGAGACCGGCTGCTTGATGCCCAGGTTGATCACGGTGTAGCCGTTGTTGGTGAGGATGATGTCCACGAGGTTCTTGCCGATGTCGTGGACGTCGCCCTTGACGGTGGCGAGCACGATGGTGCCCTTGCCGGAGGAGTCGCTCTTCTCCATGTGCGGTTCCAGGTGGGCCACCGCCGCCTTCATCACCTCCGCGGAGGCGAGTACGAACGGCAGCTGCATCTGGCCCGACCCGAACAGCTCACCGACGGTCTTCATGCCGGAGAGCAGCGTGTCGTTGATGATCTCCAACGCCGGGCGCTGCTCCAGCGCCGCGTCGAGGTCGGCCTCGAGGCCGCCCCGCTCGCCGTCGACGATCCGCCGCTCCAGGCGCTCGAACAGCGGCAGCGCCGCCAGCTCCTCGGCACGCCCCGCCTTGGCCGAGGACGCGGTGACGCCCTCGAACAGCTCCATGAACCTGTTGAGCGGGTCGTAGCCGGGGCGCCTGCGGTCGTAGAGCAGGTCCAGGGCCACCGAACGCTGCTCGTCCGCGATCCGCGACATCGGCACGATCTTCGCCGCCGAGACGATCGCGGTGTCCAGACCCGCGTTCACGGCCTCGTGCAGGAACACCGAGTTGAGCACCTGGCGGGCCGCTGCGTTCAGCCCGAAGGAGATGTTGGAGACGCCCAGCGTCGTCTGCACGTCCGGGTGACGGCGCTTGAGCTCGCGGATCGCCTCGATCGTCTCGAAGCCGTCGCGGCGAACCTCCTCCTGCCCGGTGGTGATCGGGAAGGTGAGCGTGTCGACCACGATGTCCTCGACGTGCATCCCGTGGTTCTCGGTGAGGTCGCGGATCAGCCGCTCGGCCACCCGCACCTTCCACTCCGCGGTGCGGGCCTGGCCCTCCTCGTCGATGCACAGCGCCACCACCGCGCAGCCGTGCTCGCGCACCAGCTCCATCGCCCGCTGGAACCGCGAGCCGGGGCCGTCGCCGTCCTCGTAGTTGACCGAGTTGACGATGCAGCGCCCGCCCAGGCGCTCCAGCCCGGCGCGCAGCACCTCCGGCTCGGTGGAGTCCAGCATGATCGGCAGCGTGGACGCCGTGGCCAAGCGCCCGGCCAGCTCGTTCATGTCGGCAACGCCGTCGCGGCCGACGTAGTCGACGCACAGGTCGATCAGGTGCGCGCCGTCGCGGGTCTGCTCGCGGGCGATCGCGACGCAGTCCTCCCACGCCTCGGCGAGCATCGCCTCCCGGAACTTCTTCGACCCGTTGGCGTTGGTGCGCTCGCCGATCATGAGCACCGAGACGTCCTGCCGGAACGGCACCGCGGCGTACAGCGAGCTCACGCCCGGCTCGGGGCGGGGCCTGCGTTCGGCGGGCCGCAGGTCGCGCACCGCGGCGGCCACCGTGCGGATGTGCTCGGGTGTGGTGCCGCAGCAGCCCCCGACCAGCCGCAGCCCGTAGTCGCGCACGAACGTGGCGAGCGCCTCGGCGAGCTCGTCCGGGGTGAGCGGGTACTCCGCGCCGTTCGACCCGAGCCGCGGCAGCCCGGCGTTGGGCATCACCGACAGCGGGATCCGCGCGTGCTTGGTGAGCGTGCGCAGGTGCTCGCTCATCTCGGCCGGGCCGGTGGCGCAGTTCAGCCCGATCACGTCGACGCCGAGCGGCTCGATCGCCGTGAGCGCCGCCCCGATCTCGGTGCCCAGCAGCATGGTGCCCGTGGTCTCCACGGTGACCTGGGCGATCAACGGGATGCGCCGGCCCTCCGCGGCCATCGCCCGCTGCATCCCGTGCACCGCGGCCTTCACCTGCAGCAGGTCCTGGCAGGTCTCCACGATGAACGCGTGGGCACCGCCGGCGAGCAGGCCGCGCCCGCACTCGGTGTAGGCGTCGCGCAGGCGCGCGAACGTCTCGTGGCCCAGCGTGGGCAGCTTGGTGCCCGGACCCACCGAGCCCAGGACGAAGCGCGGGCACTCCGGCGTGGACAGCTCGTCGGCGACCTCCCGCGCCAGCTCCGCCCCCTTCTGCGCGAGCTCGCGGATCCGGTCGGCGATGCCGTACTCGGCGAGGTTGGGCAGGTTGGCCCCGAACGTGTTGGTCTCTACGGCGTCGGCGCCCGCCTCAAGGTAGGCGCGGTGGATGTGGCGCACCACGTCCGGGCGCGTGTCGTTGAGGACCTCGTTGCAGCCCTCGAGCCCGGCGAAGTCGTCCAGCCCCAGGTCGGCCGCCTGCAACATCGTGCCCATCGCCCCGTCGGCGAGCACCACGCGCTCGGAGAGCGCGTCGAGGAACGTCGAGTCGAGATCGGACCGCACGGGCCCCACGGTAACCGCCGCGGGGGAGGTCCCGGCCGAGCAGCGCGGGTAGCCGTAGGCTGGACCGATGACCGATCGCGATCCGCGAACCGGAGCGTCAGGCGACCTGCCGCGTCTGGTCGAACCGGTGATGATCGCCGCCTTCGAGGGGTGGAACGACGCAGGCGAGGCCGCCAGCACCGCGCTGGAGCACCTCGAGCTGAGCTGGGACGCCACACCGCTGGCGTCGATCGACCCCGAGGACTACTACGACTTCCAGGTCACGCGCCCCCACGTCCGGATGGCCGACGGCGTCACCCGGAAGATCGAGTGGCAGACCACCCGGTTGTCGATGGCGAAGCTGCCGGGCACCGAGCGGCACGTCGTCCTCGTCAACGGCATCGAACCCAACCTGCGCTGGCGCAGCTTCTGCAAGGAGCTGCTCGGCTTCGTCGAGAAGCTCGGCGTCACCAAGGTCGTCACGCTCGGGGCGCTGCTCACCGACACCCCGCACACCCGGCCCACCCCGGTGAGCGGGATCTCCTACGACAAGTCCTCCGCGGGCGAGTTGCGCGTCGAGCCGTCGAGCTACCAGGGCCCCACCGGGATCGTGGGCGTCTTCCAGAACGCGTGCGTCGAGGCGGGCGTCCCGGCGGTGTCGTTCTGGGCGTCGGTGCCGCACTACGTCTCGCAGGCCCGCGTGCCCAAGGCCGCCGTGGCCCTGCTGCACCGAGTGGAGGAGGTCCTCGACGTCGAGGTGCCGCTCGGTGGGCTGCCCGAGCAGGCCGAGGAGTGGGAGCGCACCGTCTCGGAGATGGCCGAGGCCGACGACGAGGTGCGCGAATACGTGCGCCAGCTCGAGGAGCAGGCCGAGGCCGAGGGCGACGCGCTTCCCGAGGCCGACGGGGACGCCATCGCCGCCGACTTCGAGCGGTACCTGCGCCGCCGCGGCACGGGGGGCTCGGGCAACTGAGATCCCCGGGGGGTGCCGCGTTCGCTCGCGCGGGGCTCTACGCCGGTGCCTTCCTCGGGCCGTTCGGTGCCGGCATCACCGTTGCGATGCTGCCCGAGCTCGGGTCGTCCTACGGTGTGGCTCCGGGCACGGCGTCGCTGTCGGTCACGGCGTACTTCCTGCCGTTCGCAGCTGTCATGCTGTTCTCCGGCGCCCTGGGCGAACGCTGGGGACGGCGCCGCACGGTCGTCCTCGGCTACGCCGGCTACGTGCTCGCGTCGGTGGCGTGCATCCTGGCCACCACGTTCCCGCTGTTCCTCGTGGCGCGGGCGCTGCAGGGCGCCGCCAACGCGTTCACCACGCCGCTGCTGCTCTCGGCCCTCGGCGCCGCCGCGGCACCCGGGCGGCTGGGCCGGGCCCTGGGCTGGTTCGGGTCGCTGCAGGCGGCGGGGCAGACCTCCGCCCCGCTGATCGGCGGGCTCGCCGCGGAGGCCGACTGGCGGTTCGCGTTCGCGGGCGTCGCGGTGGTGGCCGCCGTGCTGGGCGTGATCGGCATCCCCGCCGACGAGGTGGACGGCCGCGAGCACCAGCCGCTCGGCCGGGCGCTGCGCGCGGCCATGCGCCCCGCGGTGCTGCGCATCGGCCTCGCCGCCGCGCTGGGCTGGGGCTGCCTCACCGGGCTGAGCTTCATGGTCGCTCTCCGGCTCGAGGAGGTGTTCGGGATCGGGGCCGGGCCGCGTGGGCTCGTGCTCACCGGCGCCGGCATCGCCGGGCTTCTCACGGCCCGGCTCGTGGGCGGCGGCGTCGACCGCATCGGGCGGCGCCGGAGCGTGCTCACGGGCGCCGGGTTCGGGGTGCTGGTCGTCCTCGCGGTCGGGACGCTGCCCGCGGTCTGGGCGGTGGTCGCGGCGTGGGCGGTCAGCGGCGTGGCCACCCAGCTCATGCTCGTCGGCGTCAACGCCATCGTGCTGGGCTCCGAGCTGAGCAGCGGGGGCGCGGTGTCCGTGGTGCAGTCGCTGCGCTTCGGCGGGGGCGCCCTGAGCCCGGTGGCGTTCACCCCGCTCTACCACGCCGACCCGCTCGCCGGCTTCGTCGTGCCCGCCGCCCTCCTCGCCGTGGGCCTGCCCGCCCTGCTGCCGCGCACCCGCGGCGGCTGACGGTCAGGTGGCCGGCACCCCGACGGCGAGCACGGCGGTGTCGTCGTCCAGCAGATCGCTTGCCTCGGCCAGCAGGCCCCGCAGCGCCTCGACCAGCGCAGGCGCGCTCGCCGGCGCGAGCCCCGCGGCGAACTCGCGCAGCGCCGCCTCCTCGTAGCGGTCGCGCGAGGCGTCCACCCGCATCTCGGTGAGGCCGTCGGTGTAGAGCAGCAGCGTATCGCCTGGCCCCAGGTCGACCTGCGCGCCGACGAAGAGCGGATCGGGCAGCACCCCGACCAGCTGACCGCCCGGGGCGTGCACGAAGTCCGCCGTGCCGTCGGCCCGCAGCAGCAGCGCGGGCGGATGGCCGCCGTGCGCCAGCTCGACGCGGTACCCCGAACCGCACGGCGTCAGCCGCCCGGCCAGCACCGTGCAGAAACGGGTGTCACCCACCTCTTGCTTGATCACCGAGTTGAGGGTGCGCAGCACGGCCACCGGGTCGGCGTCGTGCACTGCGGCGGCCCGCACCGTGTACCGCGCCAGCGACGTCACCGCCGCCGCCTCCGCGCCTTTGCCGCAGACGTCGCCCAGCACGATCCCCCACCCGTCGCCGGGCAGCGGGAACAGGTCGTAGAAGTCGCCGCTCACCTCGTCCGCCGACGCCGCGTGGAAGTGCGCGGCCACCTCTGCCCCCGGCATCGCGGGCAGCACCGGCGGCAACAGGCTGCGCTGCAGCGCGGCGGCCAGCCGCCGCACCTGGTCGCGCTCCCGGTCCGCCGCCTGGCGCGCCCGCAGCAGCTCCTGCTCGTAGGCCCGGCGGTCGCGCGCCTCGAACACGGCGATGCGGATCCGTCCCGGCTTCCCGTCCGCTCCGGTCCGGAGCTTGCACGTCACCAGCACCGGCAGCCGCTCCCCCGCGGCGGTCCGCAGCTCGAGGGCGATCCCGCCGACCTCGCCCCGCATCTGCAGCAGCGGGAACAGGTGGGTCTCGCAGTAGATCCGGCCCCCCACCGTCAGCAGGTCGGAGAAGCGCCGCACCCCCACCACCTGCTCGCGCTCGTACCCGAGCCAGCGCAGCAACGTGGTGTTGAGCCCGGTGACCACGCCGTCCGGCGTCGTCGACAGGTAGCCGCACGGCGCGTACTCGTAGAGCTCCTCGGCGGTCTCGTCCGGGATCGCCGGCCGGCGCTCCGGGTCGGGGACCGCCGTCACCGGGTCGTGGCGGCGAACTCCGCAATCGCCTCGCTCGTGGCCTCCGGCGCGCTCAGCTGCGGGCAGTGGCCGGTGGCCTCCAGGGTGACCAGGCGGCTGCCGCGCACCGAGGAGTGCACGTAGGCACCCACCTCCGGCGGGGCGATGGCGTCCTCGCGGCACTCGATGACCAGCGTCGGCACCGTGACCGCGGAGAGGTCGGCGCGGTTGTCCGACAGGAACGTGGCCCGCGCGAACACCCGCGCGATGGCCGGGTCGCTGCGGCAGAAGCTGTTGGTCAGCTCCTCGCCCAGCTCGGGACGCTCCGGGTTGCCCATGATCACCGGCGCCATCGCCGCCGACCAGCCCAGGTAGTTGCTCTCCAGCGACTCGAGCAGCTCGTCGATGTCGGCCCGGCTGAACCCGCCCCGGTAGTCCCCGTCGTCGACGTAGCGCGGCGACGGCGTCAGCAGCACCAGCCCGCCGAAGCGATCAGGTTCCCGGTTGGCGGCCAGCACGGAGATCATCGCGCTCACCGAGTGGCCGACGAGCACCACGTCGCGCAGATCCAGCTCCGCGCAGACCTCCAGCACGTCCTCGGCGTAACCGGCCAGCGACGAGTAGCGCTCCTCGCTCCACGCCGACACGTCCGACCCGCCCGCCCCCACGTGGTCGAACAGCACCACCCGGAAGTCGCGGGCCAGCCGCGGCACGACGAGGCGCCACATGTTCTGGTCGCACCCGAACCCGTGCGCGAGCAGCACGGTGCGCCCGTGCGGGGGGCCGACGACCGTGACGTTGTTGCGGCTCCTTACGTCCACCTGCGAATCCTCTCGATGGCGCGGCGCTCGTGCCGCCCCGCCCATCAGCCCCCGAGCACGGACAGGAGTGCGCGAGCGTATGCGCGTTCCGCGTCGACGTCCACGTGACGCTCCTCCGCCCCGCCCACGCCGTCGACCACCACGGCAAAACCGTCCCCGATCGGCTCCAGCCGCCGGAACCGCGACCCGAGCGCCTCCCGCAGCTGGCCCTCGTGGGGCAGCCACACCACCGCCTCCTGCGGCACGCTGTCCAGCGCCCACTCCGTGGTGCCGTTGAAGCGGATCAGCGGCCCGGTGGGCGCCTGGTGGACGTCGATCGTCAACTCGGACACGACGAACACGTCCGCGTCCATCTCGCGCCCGGGGATCACGAACCGGTCGCCGGACGCCGGCGTCCACTCCAGGCCGGCCTCCCGCAGCCGCAGCGCGAGCTCGACGGAGATCATGTGGTCTCCGGCGCGGCGTGGCGCCGCAGGTCGGCGAGATCCACCCAGTCCAGCGTGCGCGCGTGCGTGGCCTCCAGCACCACCGGAGGCGCCACCCCGGCCTCCAGCGCCTCCGCCCAGCGGTCGGCGCACACGCACCACCGGTCCCCCGGCCGCAGCCCGGCGAACCCGAACTCGGGCCGCGGCGTCACCAGGTCGTTGCCCCGGCTCGCCCCGAACTCCAGGAACTCGGCCGTGACCTGCGCGCACACCGTGTGCACGCCGGCATCCTCCGCCCCCGTGTCGCAGCACCCCGTGCGGTAGAAGCCGGTGATCGGGTCGGTGCCGCACGTCTGCAGCTCGCCACCCAGCACGTTGCGCGCCATGTGCCCCAGCCAACCAGACCGGGTAGCCCCACCGCATGACCCGACCCGATGCCGCCCCCGAGCCGGACCCGCCCCGCCCGCCCGGCACGCCCGACCTGGACGTCGACCTCCCGGCCGGCGAGGGCGGCGACGACGAGCCGGGCAACCTCCCCGGCGAGGACGTGGAGCCCGACGCCGGGGCGATGGAGCCGCCGGACTGAGGCCCCCGCGCGCTCACACACCACCTCGGGCACCGACACACCGATTGCAGTAGGTGTGTGAGCACCACGACCGGTGTGCCAGCACCTCCAACTCCAGGAGCGTCGCCGAGCAGAGCAACCGTTGCCGAGCAGCCGCCGGCCGCGGATCTCCGAGGGCTCGCACACCACCTTCGGGGCTGACACACCGATTGCAGTCGGTGTGTGAGTACCACGACCGGTGTGCCAGCACGAGAACGGTGCGCCGGCACCGCCGGCGGAGCCTCGCTGAGCGCTCACACACCACCTCGGGCACCGACACACCGATTGCAGTCGGTGTGTGAGCACCACTACCGGTGTGCGAGCAGGAGAACGGTGTGCCAGGTTGGCCGGCGGCGGACTCGGCGGCGCCTCACACACCGACTATGACGCCGACACACCGGTTGCAGTCGGTGTGCGAGCGCCACCGGCGGTGTGTGAACACGACATCGGTGTGCCGGCCCTGCCCGGCGGCGCCCTCGCTGGGGCTCACACACCACCGTTGGCGCTGACAAACCGGTTGCAGCCGGTGTGGGAGCACCGTCAGCGGGGCCGCAGGTCCACCCCGAGGAGCGCGTCGACGGCGGCGCGGGCGAGGGCGGGCGCCCCCGCGTCCTGGCCCCGCCGTTCCAGGGCCTCGGCGGCCCAGGCGTCGACGGCGGCGAGGGCACCCGGGGTGTCGAGGTCGTCGGCGAGGTGGGCGCGCAGCTGGGCGACGAGGTCGTCGGCGGGCGGGCCGGCGGGGAGCGCCACGGCCTCGCGCCAGCGGGCGAGGCGCTGCTGCGCGGTGGCGAGCAGGTCGGCGGTCCAGGCGCGGTCGGTGCGGTAGTGCCCGGCCAGCAGGGCGAGCCGGATCGCGTTGGGGTCGACCTCCTCGGCGCGCAGCTTGGAGACGAACACCAGGTTGCCGCGTGACTTGGACATCTTCTCGCCGTCGAGGCCGATCATCCCGGCGTGCACGTAGTGCCGGGCGAACGGGTGGACGCCGGTGAACGCCTCGGCGTGCGCGGCGCCGAACTCGTGGTGGGGGAAGACGAGGTCGGAGCCGCCGCCGTTGAGGTCGATCTGGTTGCCGAGCCGGTTGAGGGCGATGGCGGTGCACTCGACGTGCCAGCCGGGGCGGCCGGGGCCGAGGTCGGATTCCCACTGCGGTTCGCCGGGGCGCGCCATGCGCCACAGCAGTGCGTCGGTGGGGTGGCGCTTGCCGGGGCGGTCGGGGTCGCCGCCGCGTTCGCGCGAGAGCGCGATCATGGTGGCTTCGTCGTAGTTCGACTCGTAGCCGAAGTGGCCGCTGGCGGTGGAGTCGAAGTAGACGTCGGGGTACTCGGGGTCGGCGACGCGGTAGGCCGCGCCGGCCGCGAGCAGCTTGCCCACGAGCTCGGCGATCTCCCCCATCGCCTCCACCGCGCCGATGTACTGCCGGGGCGGGAGTACCCGCAGCGCCTGCATGTCCTCGCGGAACAGGGCGGTCTCGCGCATGCCGAGCACCACCCAGTCGTCGTGGTCGCGGGCGGCGCGCTCGAGCAGCGGGTCGTCGATGTCGGTGACGTTCTGCACGTAGTGCACGTCGTGGCCGAGGTCGCGCCAGACGCGGTTGACGAGGTCGAACGCCAGGTAGGTGGCGGCGTGCCCGAGGTGGGTGGCGTCGTACGGGGTGATGCCGCAGACGTACATCGTGGCCGTGCCGCCCGGGGCCGTGGGCCGGATCCGGCCCGAGGCCGTGTCGTGCAGCCGCAGCGGTGGTCCTCCGCCCTCGAGCCGCGGGACGTCGACGGATGCCCAGGTCTGCATAGGGACAACGTACGTGATGCTATCGTTTGGACGAGTGCCCAAGGCGATCGCCCAAGGAGGGCTGATGACGGAGACCGCGGCGAGCCGGGGCCGGGTGGTCCGGCAGCGGTTGCTGCAGGCCGCGCGCGAGCTCGTGCCGGAGCGCGGCTGGACGGCGGTGAGCACGCGCACGGTCGCCGATCGCGCCGGGGTGGCACCGGGGCTGGTGCACTACCACTTCGCCTCGCTGCAGGCGTTGCTGGCCGAGGCGGCCGTGGGTGCGCTGGGCGAGATGGTCGACGGGGTCGGGGCGCTGCTGCAGCAGGCCCGCACCCCCGTCGAGCTCGTCGACGCGATCGCGGCCGAGGTCGACCGCTACACCGGAACCGACCCGGCCTCGCTGCTCGCCGTCGAGACCTACCTCGCCGCCACGCGTGATCCCGACCTGCGCGAGCGCCTGACCGGCGTCCTCGACGACTTCCGGGGCCAGGTGGGTGCGTGGTTGCGCGAGCGCGGCGTGCCCGACCCGGACGCCACGGCCGCGGTGCTCGCCGCCGTGATCGACGGGGTGCTGCTGCACCGGGCGCTCACCCCGCTGCCGGCCGCCGGCGTGGCCGGGGTGCTGCACCGGATCGTCGAGGGAGGCGACAGCCGATGAAGGTCGCGATCTGCGGAGCCGGGATCTCCGGGCTCGCGCTCGCCCACCGCATGCACGCCCACGGGTGGGACGTCGTGGTGCTGGAGCGCGCGCCCGGGCCCCGCGAGCAGGGCTACATGATCGATTTCTTCGGGCCGGGTTTCGACGCCGCGGACGCGATGGGGCTGGTTCCGGCACTGCACGATCGGGCCCATCCGATCGATCAGGCCGCCTACGTGGACGACGCCGGGCGCACCACGGCCCACCTCACCTTCGCCCGCTTCGCCGCCACCGAGGACGGACGGCTGCTGAGCCTGCTGCGCTCCGACCTCGAGGCAGTGCTGCGCGAGCGGCTGCCCGCCGCGGTCGACCTGCGATTCGGCGCGGGCGTGGTGGAGGTGCGCGACGAGCCCGGCGGCGTGGAGGTCGGGCTGGCCGACGGCGCCCGCCTGCGCGCCGATCTGCTCGTCGGGGCGGACGGGATCCATTCCACGGTGCGGCGGCTGGTCTTCGGCGAGGAGGAGCGCTTCCTGCGCTACCTCGGGTTCCACACGGCCGCCTTCCAGTTCCACGACCCGGTGGTGGAGGAGGCCACTCGGCGCCGGGTCTGCCTCACCGACACCGCGCAGCGGCAGATGGGCGTCTACGGGCTGGGCGAGGGCCGGGTGGCGGTGTTCACCGTGCACCGCACCCCCGACCCCGCGCTGCCCGCCGACGCCCGCGCAGCCGTCCAGGAGGAGTACCGCTCGCTCGGCTGGCTCGTGCCCCGGGCGCTCGCCGCGTGCCCGCCCTCGTCCGAGGTGTTCTACGACCAGGTGGCGCAGATCGAGCTGCCGCGGTGGAGCAGCGGGCGGGTGACGTTGCTGGGGGACGCGTGCGCGGCGGTGTCGCTGCTCGCGGGCCAGGGTGCGTCGCTCGGCATCGCGGGCGCGTACGTCCTGGCCGAGGAGCTGGCGTCCGCGCCGAGCGTCGAGGCGGGCCTCGAGCGCTACGAGCGGGTCTGGCGCCCGGTGGTCCTCGACCGGCAGGAGGTCGGAAGGCGGGCGGCGCGCTGGTTCCTGCCGGCCTCGCGGGGTCAGGTGCTGCTGCGCCGCGCGATCCTGCGGCTGGGCGGGTTGCCCGGCATGGATCGGCTGATCGTGGGTGCCATCACCGGCAACCGGACGCCCGCCGTGGTGCGGTGACCCGGTCAGGCCCACCACTCGTGCGGGAGCTTCGCCTCGATGTCGCGCACGTGCCTGCGGGCGCACGCCGGGCAGAGCCAGTGCTCGCGGCCGTCGGCGTCGCGCTCGTGCACCCAGGTGAGGGCGCTCGCGGCGTCCGGGTCCGGGCTGGTGCCGCACTCTCGGCAGGGGCGCATCCGCCCATGGTGCACCGCACGTTCACTTGCCCGAGGTCGAGCCCCGTGACAACCTGAGGCAAGTCATCTAGACCAAACGTCTATTTCTGCGAGGGTGCGGGTGCAGACCGTCATCGGAGTCGACATCGGCGGCTCCAAGACCCACGGGATCCGCGCGGTCGACGGCGAACCGGTCGCCGAGGCGGTGGCGGGCAGCGCCAACCTCGCCGCGGTGGGAGCGGCCGAGGCCGCCCGCCAGCTCGACGCGCTGTTCACCCGGCTGGACACCCGCGGGGTCGCCACGGTCTGCGTCGGGGCGGCGGGTGCCGACGGCACCGAGTCGATCGCCACCCTCACGCGAATCATCACCGAACGCGTGCCGGGTGCGCGGGTGAGCGTGGTGCACGACGCCCGGCTCGTCCTCGCCGCCGAGGGCATCGACGCCGGTGTCTCCCTGATCGCGGGCACCGGCTCGGTGGCGTGGGGGCGGCGCGCCGACGGCACCGAGGCGCGCGCCGGCGGATGGGGCCACCTGCTGGGCGACGAGGGCAGCGGCTACCGCGTGGCGATCGACGCGGTCCGCCACGCCCTGGACCGGATGGACGCGGGCGTCCCCGCCGACCCGCTCACCACCGCCCTGGTGGCCGACTGCGGCCTCGCCGACCGCACCGAGCTGATCGACTTCGTCTACACCACGCAGGACCGGCGATACTGGGCGGAGCGCGCCGCCGTCGTCGTCGAGCGGGCGGCGCAGGGCGACCCGGCCGCCACCGCGATCGTCGACGGGGCCGCCGACGCGCTCGCCGCGCTGGCCACGCGGGTGCTCGGCAGGCTGGACCTGCCCGGCCCCGTGGTGCTCGGCGGTGGGTTCGCCGTGCACCAGCCGCTCCTGCAGCAGGCCGTGCGCGACCGGCTCGGCGACGTCGACGTGCACCTGCTCACCCACGCCCCGGCCGTCGGCGCCCTGCGCCTCGCGGCCGCACTCGAACCGGAGATGCTGGAGACCCCGTGACGCCTGCACTGACCGCCCGGCCCGGCCACCTCATGGCCGCCGAGATCGGCGAGCAGCCCGCCGTCTGGCGCAGCCTGCTCGCCCACGGCGACGCGGCCGGGATCGACGGGGCGGCCGCGCTGATCCGCAGCAGGCGGCCGCGCGCGGTGCTGTTCGTCGCCCGCGGCACCAGCGACCACGCGGCGCTCTACGCGAAGTACCTCGTGGAGATCCGCCACGGCCTGCCCGCCGGGCTCGTCTCCCCCTCGACGATGACCGCTTACGGCGCGCGACCGGACCTGCGGGACGTGCTGATGATCGGGGTCAGCCAGTCCGGCGGCTCCCCCGACCTCGTCCGCTCCCTCGCGGTGGCCGGCGAGCAGGGCGCGCTCACCGTGGCCGTCACCAACGACGCGTCGTCGACGCTGGCGCAGACGGCGCACGCGCACGTCGACGTGCTCGCGGGCCCGGAGCGCTCGGTGGCGGCCACGAAGTCCTACACGGCCCAGCTGCTGGCGCTCTACCTGCTGCTCGAGAAGGTGCGGGGCGTCGACGGGCGCGATGCGGCGGCCGCGCTGCCGGACCTGGGCGACGCTGTGCTCGCCCGCGACGCCGAGGTCGTCGCGCTCGCGCAGCGCTACCGGTTCGCGCAGCGGATGCTCACCACCGCCCGGGGCTACTCCTACCCCACCGCGCGTGAGGCCGCGCTGAAGCTGATGGAGACCTCCTACGTATCGGCGCAGGCGTTCTCCGGCGCCGACCTGCTGCACGGCCCGCTCGCGCTGGTCGACCCCCAGGTGCCGGTGCTGGCCGTCGTGGCCTCTGGTGTGGGCGGCGAGGCGATGGGCGACGTGCTCCCCCGGCTCGCGGAGCGCAACGCCGACGTGTGCTGCGTGGGCCACCCGGCGGCGGTGGCCGACGCAGCCGTCGGTTTCGCGCTGCCCGACGGCGCCCCGGACGAGCTGTCCCCGCTGCTGGAGATCCTGCCGTTCCAGCTGCTCGCGCTGCACGTGGCCGTCGCGCGCGGGGGTGACCCGGACGCCCCGCGCGGGCTGTCGAAGATCACGGAGACCCTGTGATCCTCGCCGCTGGCACGCTCGTCGCCGACGATCTCCCGGTCGGGCCCGGCTGGGTGGAGGTCGACGGCGACCGGATCGCCGCCACCGGGTCGGGCCCGCCGCCGCGGCCCGCCGACGTCGATCTCGGGGAGTGCCTGCTCGTCCCCGGGTTCGTCGACATGCACGTGCACGGCGGTGCGGGCGCCGCCTTCCCGGACGGCGACGCCGACGCCGCGCTGCGGGCGGTCCGGTTCCACCGCGCGCACGGCAGCACCACGATGGTCGCGAGCCTCGTGGCCGCCGGCCACGACGAGCTGCTGAAGACCGTCGAGGCCCTGGCCGAGCTGGTGGTCGACGGGGAGCTCGCCGGCGTGCACCTCGAGGGGCCGTGGCTCGCCGCCGCCCGCTGCGGGGCACACGATCCGCGGCAGCTGCGCGACCCCGAGCCGGCAGAACTCGAGCGGCTGCTGCGGGTCGGGGACGGCGCCGTCCGGATGGTCACGCTGGCCCCGGAACGCGACGGCGGGCTGGCCGCGGTGCGCCGCATCGTCGACGCCGGGGCCGTGGCCGCGCTCGGCCACACCGACGCCAGCTACGCGCTCACCCGCGAAGCGATCGACGCCGGCGCCCGGGTCGGCACCCACCTGTTCAACGCGATGGCCCCGGTGCACCACCGCGAACCGGGCCCGGCCGTGGCGCTGCTGGAGGACCCGCGGGTCACGGTCGAGCTGGTGACCGACGGGCTGCACGTGCACCCCGCGCTGTGGGAGCACGTGGTGCGCAGCGCCGGGGCCGACCGGGTGGCGGCCGTGACCGACGCGATGGCTGCCGCGGGCATGCCGGACGGCGAGTACCACCTCGGCGCGATGCGGGTGACCGTGGCCGACGGGGTGGCGCGGATCGCCTCGGGCACCGACGGCGGCGTGGGCGCCATCGCCGGCAGCACGGCCACCACGGACGCCCTCTTCGCGAACGTCGTGCGGCACGCCGGAGGGTCCCGGGCCGACGCGCTGCGCCGGGCCGTCGCCCTCACCGCGGGCAGCCCCGCCCGCGCGCTCGGGCTCGCCGACGTCGGGACGATCGCACCCGGCCGGCGCGCCGACCTGGTGGTGCTCGACGATCAGCTCAGGGTGCGCGGGGTCTACCGCGCTGGTGTGCCGGCGGCGCCGGCACCGCTGCCGGACTGACCGGGGCCGCCCCTAGGGCAGGCTTCGCGGGCAGGCCAGGGGCCTGCCTGACCTGGCGCGCGGCGCCACCAGGAGGCTGTCTCCATGGGAGGACTGGGCCGCGGCGATCAAGGGGAAAAGGGTCGCTCCTGAAGATCATCTAGCGACCATTTCCCCTTGATCGACGACCGGGATGGCAATCTGAGCCTCAAGGCACCCATGATCAGAGAGTTGGCGCATTCCCGGGTCGATTTCGCCCGTATCTGCGCCAAAGCCGTGATCATGCCCCCGTGACAGCGCCTCAGCGCTTCCGGGCGCGGATGTAGTCGCTCACCACCTCAGCGCCCAGTCCGTCGAGGGTGGGGGCCACGACCCGCCCGCCGCAGCGCCGCGCCACGTCGTCGACGAACATCGCGAGGCGCGGGTCGTCGCCGAGCATGAAGAACGTGATCGACGGCCGCAGGCTCGTCAGCTTGTCCAGTGCTCCGATGGTGGCCCGCAGGGTCTCCGGGCTGGGTGGCCAGTCGAACACCGCCTCGCCGTCGGGTTCGAGGTGGGCCGTCGGCTCGCCGTCGGTGACGACGAGCACCACCGGCTGGGCGTCCGGGTTGCGCCGGAGGTGGTCGCCCGCCAGCAACAGCGCGTGGTGCAGGTTTGTGCCCTGCTCCCACACGCCCTCCAGGCCGACCAGCTCCCCCAGCTCCACCGACCGCGCGTGCCGGCCGAACGTCACCAGCTTGAGGTCGTCGCCGCGGAAGCGGGTGGTGATCAGCTGGTGCAGCGCGAGCGCGGTGCGCTTCATCGGTACCCAGCGCCCGTCCTGCACCATCGACCACGAGGTGTCGACGAGCAGCGCGACCGCGGCACGGGAGCGCTGCTCGGTCTCCACGATCTCCACGTCGGTGACGTCGAGGCGGCGGTCGTCGCCGCCTGCCCGGCGCAGCTGGGCGTTGAGCAGCGTGCGCGGCACGCTCCACGCCTCGGTGTCGCCGAACGCCCACGGCCGGGTGGCTCCGGTGGCCTCACCCGCGGGGCCGGAGCGGCGGTCCTCGCGCTCGCCGCGCCGCGCGCCGATCTTGTCGACGACGTCGCGCAGCGCCGACTCGCCGAGGCGGCGCAGCGCCTTGGGCGACAGCTGCAGCGACCCGTCCGGGGCCCGTTCGAACAGGCCCTGGCGCTCCAGCTCGCGCTGGAGCTCGGCCAGCGCGCGGGCGTCGACGCGGGCCTGCTCGCCCAGGTGCTCGCCGAGCGCGTCGACGTCGATGTCCTCCATGCGGGCGCCCGGGTAGCTCTGCGACAGCTGCTCGGCGAGGGCATCGAGCTGCCCCAGCTGCTCCATGGCGCGGGTGGCCTCACCCATGCCGAGCGGGTTGTCGCCGCGGAAGCGCCCCTGACCCTCCCAGTCCTCGCCGGGCCGCATACCCTGCAGGTGGGAGTCGAGCTGGGCGAGCGCCTGCGCGAGCCGCGGGTCGCCGAAGGCCTGCTGCGACAGTTCCATCAGCTGCTGGCGCTGCTCGGCCGACATCGAGTTGAGCATCCGCTGCGCAGCGGCCGCCCGCTGGGCGAGCAGGTCGACCAGCTCCTCGGTGTTCTGCGGGTTCTCCGGGAAGAACTCCCCGTGCTTGCGCATGAACTCGCCGAACTGCTCCTGGGTGTCCTGCCCCTGCGCGTGCTCGGCGAGCAGGTCGTTGAGGTCGTCGAGCATCTCGCGGATCCGCTCGACGTCCTCCGGGGTGGCGTTCTCCATCGCCTGCTTCATGCCCTGGAAGCGCTGGTCGAGCATCTCCCGGCCGAGCAGGTCGCGGATCTCCTCGTAGGCCTCCCGGGCGTCGGAGGACTGCCAGTCGTACTCCGAGAGCTCCCGGACGGCCCCGCCGGTGTCGGACGGGAGCGCGTCGAGCTGCATCTCGCGGAACCGGGCGTCGTCGGTGTCCTGGCGGCCCAGGAGATCGCGCTCGGCGTCGAGTGCGCGCTGCAGCAGCTCGCGGACCTCCTGCAGCGTGCCGTCGAGCCGGTTCTCCCGTTGGAGCCTGCTGCGGCGCTGCCAGACCTCGCGGGTGAGCTCGTCGAGCCCGCGGCGCTCCCGGGTGCCGCGGCGCAGCAGCTCCTGCAGGGCCGTGCGCGGGGAGGAGCCCTCCATGACGTCGCGGCCGATCTCGTCGAGCGCCGCCCTGATGTCGACGGGCGGGGCGAGCGGGTCGGGTCCGTCGACGTAGGGACCGTAGGCGTAGCGCCGGCTACGTCGTGCCATGGCGCGCCCCTCTCACTCGTAGATCACCTTGTCGTCGTCGGACTCCGACTTCGTGAGGCGGCGGGTCAGGTAGAGCAGCTCGAGCGCGAGCTCGGCGGCGCTGGCCATCGGGCCGGGGTCCTCGGTGCCGCCCGCGTCGAGCCGCTTGGCGACCTCGGTGAGCTCCTCGACGGCCGGGAGCGCCGCCACCACCTCGACCGCGGGCACCCGCTCCCCGGTGCGCACCGGGGACTCGGCCACGGCCTCGGCCAGGGCGTTCAGGTCGATGCCGCGCAGGCGGGCGCGGGCGGTGTCGGCGGTGGCGCGCCGCAGCAGGTGCTCGAGGTGCTCCATCTCGCGCCCCTCCTCACCGGAGGCGAACTCGAGCTTGCCGCGCAGCACGGCAGGTACCGATTCCAGGTCGATCGGACGCGCGAACGGGCGCTCCTCGCCGGTGATCGCGGCGCGGCGCAGCGCGGCCGCCGCCACCGTCTCGGCGGCGGCAACGGCGAACCGGGCCGAGACGCCCGAGCCCTGGTCGACCGCGCTCGACTCGCGCAGCGACCGCGTGAACCGGGCCACCACCTCGACGAGGTGGCGCGGCACGTCGGCCGCGAGGTGGGCCTCCTGCTGCACCAGCGCGATCTCGTCGGAGAGCTCGAGCGGGTAGTGGGTGCGCACCTCGGCGCCGAACCGGTCCTTGAGCGGGGTGATGATCCGCCCGCGGTTGGTGTAGTCCTCGGGGTTGGCGCTGGCGACGAGCAGCACGTCCAGGGGGAGCCGCAGCGTGTAGCCGCGCACCTGGATGTCGCGCTCCTCCATGACGTTGAGCAGCGCCACCTGGATGCGTTCGGCCAGGTCGGGCAGCTCGTTGATGGTGACGATGCCGCGGTGGGCGCGGGGCACCAGACCGTAGTGGATGGTCTCGGGGTCGCCCAGGGAGCGGCCCTCGGCGACCTTGACGGGGTCGACGTCGCCGATGAGGTCGGCGACGGCGGTGTCGGGGGTGGCGAGCTTCTCGGTGTAGCGCTCGTCGCGGTGGCGCCACGCCACCGGCAGCTCGTCGCCCAGCTCCGCGGCGCGGCGCCGGGAGGCGGGGGTGATCGGGTCGTAGGGGTGCTCGCCGAGCTCGGAGCCCTCGATCACGGGCGTCCACTCGTCGAGCAGGCCGGCCAGGGTGCGCAGCAGGCGGGTCTTGCCCTGGCCGCGCTCGCCGAGCAGCACGACGTCGTGCCCGGCGATCAGCGCGCGCTCCAGCTGCGGGAGCACGGTGGACTCGAACCCGACGATGCCGGGCCACGGGTCGCGCCCCTCCCGGAGCGCGGTGAGCAGGTTGGAGCGGATCTCGTCCTTGACACCACGGAGCTCGTGGCCGGACGCGCGCAGCGCGCCCAGGGTGCGGGGGAATCCAGAAGGCACGTAATCAACGTTACGCCCGGCCCCCGGCCGTTCCGCCATCCCGTTTCCGTTGACCTCGAGCTGACTTCAGGTCTTAACGTCCCGGCGACGAGGTCGACACCAGCGAGGAGACACGACGTGAAGGCGATCCGGCAGTACGAGTTCGGGCCGGCCGAGACCCTGCGGTACGAGGAGGTCCCCGACCCGGTACCGGGCGAGGGGCAGGTGCTCGTCGAGGTAGCGGCGGCCGGCGTGCATCTCGTGGACACCGCGATCCGGGCCGGGGAGGCGGGCGGCCCGTTCCCGCTGCCCACGCTGCCGATGACGCCAGGCCGGGAGGTCGCGGGGCGGGTGGTGGCCACCGGGCCCGGCGCGGCCCCGGGCTGGACGGGCAAGCGCGTGGTGGCCCACCTCGGCATGGCGAGCGGCGGCTACGCCTCCCTCGTCGTGGCGGCGCAGACCTCGCTGCACGAGATCCCGGAGTCGCTCACCGCGGAGGCGGCCGTCGCGATGATCGGGACGGGGCGGACCGCGGTCGGGATCCTGGACGCCGCCGAGATCGCGGAGGACGACGTCGTGCTCGTGCCGTCGGCGGCGGGCGGGCTGGGGAGCCTGTTCGTGCAGGCCGCCCGCGGGGCGGGCGCCGTGGTCGTGGGGCTGGCCGGTGGCCCGGACAAGGTGCGGCAGGTGCAGGAGCTCGGCGCCGACGTCGCCGTCGACTACCGCGAGCCCGGGTGGGACGAGCGCGTGCGCGCCGCGCTCGACGGGCGCAAGCCCACCGTGCTGCTCGACGGCGTGGGCGGCGAGGTCGGGCGCGCCGGCTTCGAGATGCTCGACACCGGCGGGCGGATCGTCATGTTCGGCTGGACCTCCGGCGCGGTCACCCCGTTCGCGAGCGCCGACATCGCCGCCGGGTCGCTCTCGGTGGTGTGGATCACGGGCCCGCGGATGGTGAAGCGCTACGGCGGCCTGCGCGGACTGGAGACCCGCGCGCTCGCCGAGGCCGCCGCGGGGCGCCTGGTCCCGCTGGTCCACCCGCCGTTCCCGCTCGCCGACGCCGCCGCGGCGCACCGCGCACTGGAGGAACGGCGCACCGCGGGGAAGGTCGTGCTCACACCCTGATCCGGGAATTCTGCCGATCGCGAGGTCGTTCCACCACCACGTGCGATCTCCCGGGCGGTCAGCCGCCTTGCTCGGTCTCCTGTTCGGTCTCGCCGGCATGTCCACGTCGGCCGTCACGGTGACGTTGCCGGAGCTCGCAGGTGAGCTCCAGGTCGACGCCGCCACCTCGGCGTGGATGATCAGCGGCTACACGGTGGCGCTCGCCGTGGCCACCCCGGCGTACGGCCGGATCGCCGACATGGTCGGGATCCGGTGGCCCCTCGTGCTCGGCATCGGCGCGCTGGCGCTCGGAGCGCTGGCCTCGGCGCTCGCCCCGTCGTTCGCGGTGCTGATGGTGGCCCGCGTGCTGCAGGGTGCCGGCGCGGCGGCCATCCCCGTGCTCGCCACGGCGCTGGTCAGCGCGCGCTGGAGCGGCGCCGCCCGGGGCGCCGCGCTCGGGCGCATCGCGGGCGTCGCGGCCACCCTGGGCTCGCTCGGCCCGCTGGTGGGCGGCGGGCTCGAGGCGCTCGGCGGCTGGCGCCTGGCCGTCGCGCTGCCCGTGCTGGGCGCGCTCGCGATCGTGCCGCTGTGGCGGGTCTCCCCCACCGAGGGCACCGGCGAGCGCGTCGACGGCATCGGCGCCCTGCTCGTCGCGTTCGCCGCGTCGGGGATGGTGCTGCTGCTGCAGTCGCCGTCGTCCGGGGTGGTGACGGCGAGCGTAGGCGCGGTCCTGCTCGTGGTGGGCGCCCCGCTCCTGGCGCTGCGCGTGCGCCTGCGTCCCCACGGGTTCCTGCCCCGCGAGATCGTCACGAACACCACGGTGCTGCGCAGCGCGTTCGCCGCGGCCGCCGTGCCGGCCAGCTGGTTCGCCCTGCTGCTCGGGGTGCCGCTCGCTGCCGCGTCCTGGGGCTGGAGCCCGCTCGACACCGGCACCCTGCTGGTGCCGGGCGCCATCATCGGATTCCTCTCCCCCGTGGTCGCCAGCAGGCTGCTGGGGCGGATCGGACCGCGGCGCACGCTCGCGGTGGCCTGCCCCACCGCGGTGATCGCGCTCCTCGTGGCCGCCACGGGTGCGCTCCTGCAGTCCCCGGCGCTGCTCGTGGCGGCCGTGCTGCTCGTCAACTGCGCCTTCGGCATCGGGCAGCCCGCGATGCTGTCCTCCGTGGGCGCCGCAGTGCGTGCGGATCAGCGCGGGGTGGCGCTGGGCATCGCCACGCTGCTGTTCCTCACCGGCGCGAGCGTCGGGGCCGCCCTCGTCGGCGGTCTGGCCGGGGTCATCGGTGTGGCGGGGGCGCTCGGCGTGCTCGTCGTGCTCCCGCTGGCCGGCCTCACGGTGCTGCTGCTCGGCGGTCCCGACCGGGTGGCCGTCGAGGAGCCCGTGCCCGCCTGACCGTCAGGCCGCCGCGGGCCACTCGCCCGCGGCGTGCGGCACACCCTGGGCGTCGACGAGCCGGGCCGGGAGCCCGAGCGCCTCCAGCCACGCGGGCGCCGCGACACCCCGCAGCAGGGCCCCGGTGCAGGCCGCACCGGCCGCGGCGGCGTCGGCAGCGGCCACCGTGACCGAGCGCCACGCGGGCACGACCTCGCGACCGGTGCCCGCCACCACCAGCGGCTGCAGCCGCTCGGGCCGGCCCGGGCGCACACAGCTCACCGACGAGATCGCGCCGCCGTCGATCGCCACCAGCTCGGACGCCGCGTCCGGGGCGTCGCGCAGCGCCACGCGCCACCCGCCGACGGGCGCCAGCCCGGAGGTGGCGACGTGGTCGCCGAACGCCACGAGCACGCCGCAGGAGTACGACTCGGCCACGATCTCGGCGCAGCGCTGAGCGATCAGCGCGGGCGCGGCGGGGCCGGCCGCCACGGTCCAGCCGTGGCGGGCGCGGGCAGCCGCGGTGAAGGCCTGCTGCCACGGCGCGGGCGCCGGGCGGTGGGCGTCGGCGCCGGCCGGGGCCGACGCGATGCCGTAGGGGAACGGGCGGGGTGCGGGCTCGCGATCGCCGCCGAGCAGCTGCAGCAGCCGCTCCTCGCGGCGCGCGGCGGGGAGGCGCCGGTCGACGGCCTCGACGAGCCCGCCGATGAGGTCGGTGACCTCCAGCCGCGCGTGGTGCATCGCCCAGGGGTCGGTGACCACCAGCTGGAACGGGACGTCCCACACCGTCCAGGCGGTGCTGACGGCGGCGGTGCGGATACCGGTGTGCAGCGAGATCGACATCGTGCGCCTCCGGGGGGTCGTGCAGGGGGAACCCCACGTTCGCAAACGGTCGCTGTGACCACGCTGTGAGTTGATCACCCGACCGGGGGCGAACCCCACCTGCACCCGGGGGCTCACCGGCTCATCATCACGGCGCCGTTCCCGCAGGGTCGGTTCATGACCAGCAGCACGATCACCGATCCCCCGCCCGGCGCCGCCGGGACCGACTTCGCCCGCCTCTCCGCGCGGGTGGCCGCGGCGGGCCTGATGCGCCGCCGACCCGGCTACTACGTGGCCCGATTCCTGCTCGTGGGGCTGTTCGCCGCAGCCACGGCCACCGCGTTCGTCCTGGTCGGCGACTCGCCGTGGCAGCTGGCGGTGGCCGCGGCCGCCGCCGTCCTGTACGGCCAGATCGCCCTGCTCGCCCACGACGTGGCCCACCGCCAGGTCTTCCGCACCCGCCGGCCCTCGGCGGTGGCGGGCCGGATCCTCGGCAACCTCGGCATCGGCATGTCGTACGGCTGGTGGATGGACAAGCACACCAGGCACCACGCCAACCCGAACCACGAGGGCCTCGACCCGGACGTCGAAGCGGGCGCGCTCGCCTGGACCGGCGAGCAGGCGCAGGCGAGCCGCGGCGTGAACCGGTTCCTCAACCGCCACCAGGCCGTCCTGTTCTTCCCGCTGCTCACGCTCGCCGGCATCGACCTGCGGCGGGCGAGCCTGCAGGGTCTGCTCGGGGCGAAGGGGGCCAGGGTGCGCCGGCGCGGGCTGGAGCTCGCGCTGCTGGCCGTCCACGCGGTCGGCTACCTCGCCGCGCTGCTGGCGGTGCTGCCGCCCGGGCTCGCGCTGGCGTTCTTCGCCGTGCACCAGGGCCTCTTCGGCGTCTACCTCGGCTCGATCTTCGCCCCGAACCACAAGGGCATGGAGATGCCCACCGAGTCCATGGACTTCCTGCGCAAGCAGGTGCTCACCTCCCGCAACGTGGCGGGCGGGCGGTTCACCGACGGGCTGGTCCACGTGGCGATGGGCGGGCTGAACCACCAGATCGAGCACCACCTCTTCCCCAGCATGCCCACGCCGAACCTGCGCCGGTCGCGGCAGCTCGTGCGCGAGTACTGCGCCGAGATCGGGGTGCCGTACCACGAGACCGGGCTCGTGCGGTCGTGGGCGGAGTCGCTGGCCCAGCTGCGGGAGGCGAGCGCACCCCTGCGCACCTGATCAGGGCAGCAGGAGCAGCCAGGTGGGGATCGCGACGAGCCCGACCGCGGCCAGCCGCACCAGCAGCCGCACCGCCGCCGGCAACGGCGCCGGCGGGCGGGTGATCCGCAGCAGCCGCCTGTCGAGCGCATCGGTGAAGGAGCTGAGCGCGGCGGCCGGGGCGGCGCCACCGACCGTGCGCAGCGCGCCCGTGAGCTGCTTCGGCGTGACCGCCGCCGACGCCACGTCGTCGGCGCGCATCTCCACCAGAGCCGCCACCGCGACCTGCGCGCACACCATCCCGCGCACGAACGGCGCCGTGGCCCCCCAGGCGACGAACGGCAGCACCACCAGGTCGTGGCGCTCCCGCAGGTGCGCCTGCTCGTGGGCGAGCACGGCCTTCACCGCGGGCGGGTCGAGCGCGTCCAGCACGCCCGCGGAGAGCACGAGCCGCGACCGCAGCCCCGGCAGGCAGTACGCGACGGGCACGGAGTGGTCCAGCACCTGGGCGTGCGGCACGTCCGGCCACGGGGTGGCGAGCAGGTCGAGCAGGTCGCGGTGGCGCCTACGGGCGCGCAGCGTCCGCACCGTGATCGCGACGAGCACCCCGACCAGTCGCAACGCCAGCGCCAGCGCCGCGACCAGCGCCAGGACGTGCGTGACCCCGAGCTCCGGCAACCGCCCGTCCGCCAGCGTGGCCGCCGCGTTGTACGCCGCGTCCGGCAGTGACGGGCCGAGCGGCGCGAGGCCGTACACGACTCCGGAACCCAGCAGGGCGAGCCCGCCGGCCAGGCCGACCGCCTGCCAGACGAGCAGGGCACCCACCGGGTCGCGGGCCGGCCAGTGCGCGCGTGCCAGCGTGCGGCTCACCGGCTCGGCGAGCAGCACGCCGAGCGCCAGCAGCCCCAGTGCGGCGCACTCCATGCATCAAGGATGTCAGTCGAGCAGATCCCGCAGCGCAGCGCGTTCGGCCTCGGGGATCGAGCCGAGGAACCGGGCGAGCGCCGCACCGCGGTCGGGCGCGGCGTCGAGGGCGTCGCGCATCAGCTCGGCGACGTGGTCCTCGCGGCTCGCGACGGCGCGGTAGCGGTGGGCGCGGCCCTCCCGCTCCCGGGTGACCAGGCCCTTGCGCTCCAGCCGCCCGAGGACGGTGAGCACGGTGGTGGTGGCGAGGTCGCGCCCCGCCAGCGCGTCCTGTACGTCTCGGGCCGTGACGGGTGCAGAAGCCGACCAGAGGGTCTCCATCACGGCGCGTTCGAGCTCACCCAGAGTCGGCACGAAGCCCATTCTACTTGAGGTAGAAGGCAGAATCACCACCCGGGCGGCATCGAGATCGAGAACTTCGCCGACCCCGTCGAGTCGCACGTCACACCCGGTTCGGGTGGATCACGCAATCCAGGCGAACCGCACATCTGTGCGGTCCGGGCGCGGCGTCCGGCCGGAAGGGGCGTTGATCCTTCCGAGCCGCACGCCGCAGTAGGGGGGAGAGCTAGAGAGGTACGGGTCGGCCAGGTCGAGCGCACCGCGCCGCGTTGATCGTTCCGAGTTCCGCGTCGTCGTCCCCGGAAGGGCGACAACGCTCTGCTCGGAACGATCACGAGGGGCGAGGCGCACATCCGCGCTGTCGCGGCAGCAGTGGAGCGCTGCTCGTCCTGGTCCCGCGGCCGCGACAGGCGCGCGGCTCGGCTCGGTTCCACAGCTGCGGCGCGCCGGGAGGAGCCCTCCCGAGTCGTACGCTGGAGCTGTGAGGCCGACCGTGGGGTGCGGCTCGGGCTGATCATGACCAGTTGTGCGTCGCGAGCCGCACATCCGTGTCGCCCCGGCAGCGGTGGAGTACTGCTCGGATCGATCATCGACTGCCGGTAGGCCGGGCATTGATCCTTTCGAGTCGCACGCGGCGGCTGTGGGAGGAGCCGTGAGGTCCGACTCGGCCGGCCGTGGGGCGGCGAGGCGCACTTCCGCGCGGTTGCAGGGACAGCGGCGTACGGCTCGGCGCCGCATCCGCGGCGCGGCCCGGAGGAGTGCCCGAGTCGCACGCTGGAGTGTGGGAACAGCCCCGACGTGCGGCTCGGGCGGCACGGCTACGGCGAGCCGCGCGCGGTCGCGACAGCAGCGGGGTGCTGGTCGGAACGATCATGAATGGCGGGCGCACGTCCGCGCGGTTCCGGCAGCAGTGCTGTGCGGCTCGGCCGACCTAGTGGATCTGCACCTCGTCGCCGACCTGCAGGTAGTAGAAGAAGGCCTTGGCGTCCTCGTTGATCAGCTTGACGCACCCTGCCGACGGGGTGTCCTGCGCGCCCTCGTGGAAGGCGATGCCCCCGTCGGCGAAGAACACCGAGTAGGGCATCTGTGTGAGGTACTCGCGGCTGGTGTACTGCTCGGCCTTCCACTGGAC
The DNA here is from genome assembly GCF_042657305.1 of Pseudonocardia zijingensis. Taxonomy (NCBI): domain Bacteria; kingdom Bacillati; phylum Actinomycetota; class Actinomycetes; order Pseudonocardiales; family Pseudonocardiaceae; genus Pseudonocardia; species Pseudonocardia zijingensis. The sequence goes on from NZ_JBHSKO010000016.1 coordinate 42,271, forward strand.
GGCGAAGGTGCCGCGCGGTGTCGGGTCGGCCCGGTCGCCGTGCTGGATGCGGACCGGGCCGCGCACCACGGTGCCGCGGTCGATCAGCCACGCGGTGCGCTCGCGCAGCGCCACGCAGGCCCGCGCGGTGGCGGTGCACGGGGTGCCGGGCACCAGGGCGGGAGGACCGGGCGGCGGGGCCGGGTGCGGCATCTGCGCGGTGGGCTGCGCCTGGGCGTCCTCGCTCGCGTCGGCCGGTGGATCGGAAGGCGGATCGGCCGGCGGATCGGCGGGCTCGGAGTCCTGCTGTGGGGGCTGTGGTGCTGCGGCGCGCAGCCGGCCGGGCGAGTCGTCGTCGGCTGCACTGTCGCTGCTGTCCGCGCTGTTCCGGGAGGCGGGGGCCTCGCGGCGTTCGGTGCGCTCACGGGAGGCGGGTGGGCGCTCCGTGGGTGGCGCGGGGCTGGTGAGAACCGGAGCGGGATCCACGTCCGGGGCCGTGACCTGCGGCTCCGCCTGGGCACTGCCGAACCCGAGCAACCCGGTGGCCACGACCGCCGCCACCACCGCGCCCACCGCCGCACGGGCGGCCGGTGCCCGCCGCGCACTTCCTGCCATCTCGCCTCCCGGATTCCTGCACGATCAACGACCGGAACCCACAGAGGTGACGCGCTGTCATCCGACGTGTACGGGGAGTCGTCCAGGAGCGTTCGCGGAGCCGGGAACCACCCGCCGTGACGGCGGTCACGCCGCGGGGCTCGCACGCCGTAAGCTCCGACTCCATGGTCGCCGGGGAACTGCGGATGGGCACTGCGGCGGGGCGTTGGGTGCTCGCCACGACGGTTCTCGGGTCCGGGCTCGCGATGATCGACGGCACGGTCGTGAACGTGGCGCTCGAGCGGATCGGCACCGAGCTGGACGCGGGGTTCACCGGCCTGCAGTGGACGGTCAACGCCTACACGCTCACGCTCGCGTCGCTCATCCTGCTCGGCGGCTCGCTCGGGGACCACTTCGGCCGGAAGCGGGTGTTCCTCATCGGGGTGGCGTGGTTCGCGCTGGCGTCGCTGGCGTGCGGGCTGGCCCCGGACATCGGCACCCTCATCGCGGCGCGGGCGCTGCAGGGCGTGGGTGGTGCCCTGCTCACCCCGGGCAGCCTCGCGTTGATCTCCGCCTCGTTCCACGGCGCGGACCGCGGTGCGGCCATCGGCGCCTGGTCGGGTCTGGGCGGCATCGCGGGTGCCGTCGGCCCCTTCCTCGGCGGCTGGCTGGTGGAGTGGAGCTGGCGCGCGGTGTTCCTGATCAACCTCCCGCTCGCCGCGCTGATCATCGCCATCGCGCTGCGGCACGTGCCGGAGAGCCGGGACACCGAGTCCGCACCCGGCCTCGACGTCACGGGCACGGTGCTGGCCGTCGCCGGCCTCGGCGCCCTGACGTACGGCCTCACCGGGCTCGGCGAGGGCAGCGCCGGTTCGATCCCGCTGGTCGCGACGGTGGCGGGGGTGCTGTTGCTGGCGGGGTTCGTGCTGGTGGAGCGCCGCTCACCGCACCCGCTGGTGCCGCCCACCCTGTTCCGCGACCGCACGTTCAGCGCCGCGAACGTCGCCACCGTGCTGATCTACGGCGCGATGGGTGCGGTGTTCCTGATGCTGGTGCTGCAGCTGCAGGTCGTCTCCGGGTTCACGCCACTGCTGGCGGGCGCCGCCCTGCTGCCGGTCACGGCGGTGATGCTGGTGTTCTCGGGGCGGGCGGGCGCCCTCAGCGGGCGCATCGGGCCGCGGCTGCCGATGACCGTGGGCCCGCTCGTGGGCGCGGTCGGGCTGCTCCTGCTCCTGCGGGTGGGCGCCTCGGCGTCCTGGCTCCTCGACGTGCTGCCCGCGATGCTCGTGTTCGGCGCCGGGCTCGCCCTCACCGTCGCCCCGCTCACGGCCACAGTGCTCGACGCGGCACCGGACCGCTACGCCGGCGCCGCGTCGGGCGTGAACAACGCGGTGGCCCGGGCCGCCGGGCTCCTCGCCGTGGCGGTCGTGCCGGGCATCGCCGGCATCGCGGGCGACGACTACTCCGACCCGGTCGCCTTCGACGCCGGCTTCCGGGTGGCGATGGTGATCGGCGCCGGGCTCCTCGTGGTGGCCGCGGTGGCGTCGTTCGCGCTGATCCGCAAGCCACGCGACGAGGTGGCGGCGGGCCCGGAACCGGACCGGGTCCGGGTGGAGGAGTGCGTGCACTGCCCCCTGTCGGGCCCACCGCTGCACCCCGGAGGCACCCCGCGCTAGCGGTTGAGTCCCAGGGCCGCCGCGAGCTCGCGCAGCGCAGGCAGGGGGTCGGCCCCGTCGGCCGTGAGCACCTGCGCGCAGACGTGGTCGGCCCCCGCGTCGAGGTGGGCGTCGAGGCGGGCGGCCACCGTCTCCGCGTCGCCGTGGACCGCCAGCGCGTCGACGAGGGCGTCGCTGCCGCCGTCGTTCAGGTCGGACTCGGCCCAGCCCAGGCGCAGGAGGTTCTTGCGGTAGTTCACCAGGTGCAGGTAGGGCCGCTCGACGGCCGGGCGCCCGATCGCGCGGGCGCGCTCGGGGTCGGTGTCGAGCACCACCTTCTGCTCGAGGGCGAGCAGGACGCCGTCGCCGAGGATCTCCCGCGCCTCCCGGGTGTGCTCCGGGGTGGTGAGGTAGGGGTGGGCGCCCGCGGTGCGGTCGGCGGCCAGCCGCAGCGCCTTCGGGCCGAGTGCCGCCAGCGCGCGGCCCTCGACGGGGACGCCGGCGTCGTCCAGCCGGTCCAGGTAGTCGACCATGGTGGCGTACGGGCTGCGGTACTCCTGGGTGGCCTCCGGGTGGCCGATCCCGACGCCGAGCAGGAAGCGGTCGGGGTGCTTCGCCGCGATCCGGTGGTAGGAGGCCGCCGCCTCTTCCGCCGGCGTCGACCACATGTTCACGATGCCGGTGGCGATCACGATGTGCTGTGTGGCGTCGAGCAGCGACTCGATCGCCGCGAGGTCCCCGGGAGGCGACCCGCCCACCCAGATCGCGCCGTACCCGAGCGCTTCGGCCTCCGCCGCGAATTTCGCGTCGACCCCGTGCCGCAGGCTCCGCCAGATCCCGTACCGACCCACATCGATCGTCATGCACCGGGCAACGCGCGACCGGCGGGTGGATGTTCCGGGAACCGTCAGGGGGCACGCATAAGGTCGGCGGGTGAGCCGTGAACCGCGTGGGCGGGTACTGGTGCCGGCCGAACCCACGCTCCCCCGGGCCGTGCCGGCGGGCACCGAGGCCGTCGTCGTCGGCGGCGGGATCGCCGGGGTCTCGGCCGCCGTCGTGCTGGCCGAGCGCGGCGTGGCCGTCACCCTGCTGGAGGCGGCACCCACCCTCGGCGGCCGGCTCGGCGCGTGGCCGCACACCCTCCCGGACGGCACCGAGCAGGTGGTCGAACACGGCTTCCACGCGTTCTTCCGCCACTACCACACGTGGCGGGCGATCCTGCGCCGCATCGACCCCGAGCTGGGCTTTCTCCGGCCGGTCGGCGGCTATCCGGTGATCTCGCGCGACTGGCCCGCCGAGGACCTCACCGGCCTGCCCACCACCGCGCCGCTCAACCTGGTCGCGCTGTTCGCCCGCTCCCCCAGCCTCGGGCTGCGCGACCTGCTGGGGTCCCGCCAGTCCCGCGCCGCCGAGCTGCTCGCGTACGACCACGTCCGCACCACCGCCCTGTACGACCACGTGCCCGCGGCGCAGTTCCTCGCCTCGCTGGGCATGTCCGACCGCGCGCAGGCGATGCTGTTCGAGGCGTTCGCGCGGTCGTTCTTCGCCCACCCGGGTGCGCTGTCGGCGGCCGAGCTGATCGCGATGTTCCACTACTACTTCCTCGGCAACCCGCACGGCATCGGCTTCGACGCGCCCCACACCGACCACCGCACCGCGATCTGGCAACCCCTCGCCGCACACCTGGAGCAGCACGGCGCGCAGGTGCGCACGGCCACACCGGCCCGCGCGATCGGACCGGCCGACGGCCACAGCTGGCGCGTCGAGCTCGACGGGGAGGAGCTGCGCACCCGCCACCTGGTGCTCGCCACCGAACCGCCCGCCCTGCGGGAGCTCGTGGCCGCGTCGCCGGAGGTCGGCACGGTGGCACCGCGGCTCGCGGCCGGGGCCGCAGCGCTGCCCGTCGCTCCGCCGTTCGCCGTCACCCGGCTGTGGCTCGACCGCGACGTCGCCCCGCACCGCGCCACGTTCAGCGCCGTGAGCCGCGAGCCCACGCTCGACTCCGTCACCGTCTACTCACGCCTCGAGGAGCCCTCGCTGCGGTGGGCGGCCCACACCGGCGGCGCGGTCGTCGAGCTGCACTCCTACGCCTGCTCCGCGCCCGACGCCGCCACCGCCACCGCGCGCATGCGGGGCGAGCTCGCCGGGCTGTGGCCGGAGACGACCGGGGCCGGGGTGCTGCACGTGGAGGAGCGGATGGAGGCCACCGCCCCCACCTTCCCGCCCGGCGGGGCCGGCTCGCGGCTCACCGTCACCGGCCTCGGGCGGGGCGTGCGCGTCGCAGGCGACCACGTCGCCACCCCGTTCCTCAGCGGGCTGATGGAGCGGGCCGCCGCCACCGGCGTGCTCGCGGCCAACGACGTGCTCGCCGAGGTCGGTGCCGGGCCCGAGGAGATCCGCGGGGGCCCGCAGCGCGGCCTGCTCGCCGGGCTGCTGCCCCGCCCGCGGTGAGGATCGCGTACGACCCGGGGCCTCGCGACGGGGTCCCGCGGATCCAGCGGCTCCACGAGGACGGCACCCCTGCCGCCCCACCGGAGCCGCAGCCCGACCTCGCCGCGATCGAGGAGCGGGAGGCGCCGCGCTGGGTGGTCGCCCGGGGCCGGGCCTACCGGCGGCTGCTCGCCGCGGGCGTCCGCGTCGGCCGGGCGCACGACGTCGAGCTGGTCGAAGGTCTGCTGGTGGGCGCGGCGGGCGGGTTCGGGCAGCCCCACGGGCTCGCCGCCGCCGTGGCCCGTCTGCAGGGCCGCGCCCCGGAGCCCGACCCGCCCGTCGACGACGACGGCCCGCTCGCGCTCTTCGACACGGGCGCGGGCGACGACGAGCTCGCCGACGTGGTGGCGGTGCACGCGGCGCAGCAACGGGCGCTCGCCGCGGCGGGCCCCGGCATGCGGCTGCTCGCGGCGGCCGAGTCGGCCGGAATGCTCGTCGCGGAGGAGATGACGGCCGCCGGGCTGCCGTGGCGCGCCGACGTCCACGACCGGCTCCTCGTGGAGCTGCTCGGCCCGCGGCCGGTGCTGGGCGGGCGGCCGCCGAAGCTGCAGGCGCTGGCCGAGGCGGTCGACGCGGCGTTCGGCCGTCCGGTCAACCCCGACTCCCCCGCCGAGGTCCTGCGGGCCTTCGCCCGCGCCGGGCACGAGCTCACGACCACCCGCTCGTGGGAGCTCAAGCGGGTCGACCACCCCGCCGTCGCCCCGCTGCTCGCGTACAAGGAGCTCGCGCGGCTGCACACCGCGCACGGCTGGTCCTGGCTGCGCACGTGGGTGCACGACGGGCGGTTCCGCCCGGAGTACGTCGTGGGCGGGGTCGTGTCCGGGCGCTGGGCCAGCCGCGGCGGCGGCGCGCTGCAGATCCCGAAGGCAGTGCGAGCCGCGGTGCGCGCCGACCCCGGCTGGCGGCTGGTGATCGCCGACGCCGCGCAGCTCGAGCCCCGCGTGCTCGCCGCGCTGTCGCGCGACCACGCTCTCGCCCCCGGCGAGGACGACCTGTACACCGCGCTCGCCGCCCGCGAGTTCGGCGGCGACCGCGCCAAGGCGAAGCTCGCCCTCCTCTCCGCGATGTACGGGCAGACCTCCGGCGGCGCCGCCGTCCTGCTCGCCACGCTGCGCCGCCGCTTCCCGGCGGCCATGGCCTACGTCGAGGATGCGGCCCGCGCGGGCGAGGAGGGGCGGCTCGTGCGTTCGCACCTGGGCCGCACCTGCCCACCGGCGCGCCCCGGCCACGAGCAGCCCGCCGCCGCGCGGGCCCGCGGGCGCTTCACCCGCAACTTCGTGGTGCAGGCCACCGCGGCCGAGTGGGCGTTGGTGCTGCTCGCCGAGCTGCGCGGCCGGCTGCGCGCGACGGGGAGCCCCGCCGAGCTGGTGTTCTTCCAGCACGACGAGGTGCTGCTGCACGCCCCCGCGGAGGTGGCGCAGGCGACGGCCGCCGCTGTCCGGGAGGCAGCCGACACGGCCGGCAGGCGACTGTTCGGCGACACCCCGGTGCGCTTCCCGATGCAAGCCCGGATCGTGGAGGGCTACGACGAGCGCGAGCCGGCGGCGCCCACCCCGGCGGTGGGCTGAGGACGGCCGCGAGCCGCACACCAGGGCTGCCGCGACGGCCGGCACGTACTTCTCGGGCGGATCACGACGGGCCGAGCCGCACATAGCGGTAGCCGTGACGACCGTCAGGTACTTCTCGACCAGTCGCGACCGGCCGACCGCACCGAGCCGCACACCAGGGTCGCCGCGTCACGGGCCAGGTGCTGCTCGGGCCGATCACAGTCGGCTGATCACGCCGAGCCGCACACCAAGGTCGCCGCGACGGCGTCCACGTGCTTCTCGGGGCAGAGCACACGCAGCGAGTCGCACACAGACGTCCGTCGGACTGCCGCCGTGTACTTCCCGGGCGATCGCAGCCGGCTAATCGCACCGAGCAGCGCACCAGCGCCGACGGGAGGACCGCCAGGCGCCTCTGGGCTGATTGCACGGTTGATCGGGCCGAGAAGTACTTCGGGGTTGCCGTGGCAGCGCCCAGGTGCTTCTCGGAGGGGAGCAGGCGCGGCGAGTCGTACACCCGCGTCGGCGAGGGACCCGCCAGGTGCTTCTCGGACGTAGGGGCTCGTTGATCGCGTCGAGAAGGACGCCAGCGCCGACCGGAGGGCGGTCAGGTTCTTCTCGAACTGATCATGGACCGTTGATCGGGTCGGGCAGTACATCGGAGTTGCCGCGACTGCGTCCTGGTGCTTCTCGGAGGGGATCATGCGCGGCGAGTCGCACACCGGCGCCGCGGGGGCAACCGTGAGGTGCTTCTCGGGCAATGACGGCTCCTTGATCGCACCGATCGCACCGAGGAGCACACCAGCGCCGACCGGAAGACCGTCAGGTCCTTCTCGGGCCGATCATGGACCGTTGATCGCGGCGAGCCGCACACCGGCGTTGCCGGGACAGCCCTCAGGTACTTCTCGTGCCGACGCCACTTGGTCAGTCGACGCGGCGGAACTCCATGTCCATCCAGTGCTCCCACGAGCCGTCGCGGAGGCGCTCCCAGCGGGCGGACATCGTGGTGCCGTCCGGGGCCACGGCGAGCGTGGCGCGTTCCGCGGGACCGGCGAAGGTCCACTCCCCCGCCTCGTCGACGCTCGCCCTCATCACGGACGTACCGCCCCAGCCGTCGAAGGACCGGGCGAGGAACGCGTCGCCGTCGCGCTCGCCGATCACCTCCAGCACGTCCACCTGCTCGCCGCCGACGCGCACGTCCACGTGGTGCACGACGAACCGGCGGCCGGGCAGCCACTCGTAGACGTCGGTGCCCTCGACTTCGACCGCGTCGACGGTGCGTCCGGTCGACGCCCACGCGCCGATCAGCGGGTCCCAGGCCGCGAGGTCGCCCATCAGTACTCGTCGTGCAGGCGCCACCAGTCGTACGGCGGGGTCTGCGGTCGGCCGGCGGGGGTGTCCTCCCAGGTCTCCTGGCGTCCGAGCGGGGTGCGGTCGAGGATCGACCAGACGGTGCCGACGGCCTCGACGCCCCTGCCGTTCGTGAAGTAGGTGCGGAAGACGCGGTCGCCGTGGCGCAGGAAGACGCTGAGCCCGAAGCCGTCGGCGCAGTCGGTGGTGAAGTCGGTGCCCGCGCACGAGTAGAACGGCATCTGCCACCCCATGCGCTCGCGCAGGGCCGCGAGGTCGGCGTAGGACGACAGCGAGACGTTCACCATCGTGGTGTCGCGGGCGTGGAGGTGGGCGAGCTCGGAGATCTGGTCGGTGAACATGCAGCAGCCCTCGCACCAGGGCGGGCCCGGCATGAACTGGTAGACCACCAGCTGAGACCGCCCCTCGAACAGGTCGAGCAGCGTGGCGGGGCCGTCGGCGCCCGTGAACTCGTAGGCGCCGAACTCGACCATCGGCATCCGGCGCCTGCGGGCCGCGAGCGCGTCGCCCGCGCGCATGTGCTCCTTCTCCGCGGCCCGCAGCTCGGCGGCCGCGGCCGCCCATTCCTGTGGCGTGACCACCGGCGAAAGGGCATCCGTGCTGGTCAGGGTGCTCATGATCAGGTGTCCTCCGTGACGTGCTCGGCGAGGCGTTCGAACGCGCTCGTCCACCCGGAGTGGACGCCCCGGCGGGTGTCCTCGCGGGTGAATCCGGCTTGGTGGAAGGTCATGGCGGTGCGGCCGTCGCCGAGGTCGGCGAGGTCGACGGTGATCACGGACTCCGCGTCGCCGCCGGGCTCGCGCCAGGTGAACACGAGCCGCTCCGGGGCCCGGACCTCGAGGTAGAAGCCCCCGGTGGGGAACTCCTGCCCGGTGGCGTCGACGACCATCGTGGCCCGCCAGGTGCCGCCCGGGCGGACGTCGGCGCTGATCGAGTCCAGCGGGGTGCTGCAGCCGCGCGGGCCGTACCAGCGGGTGAGGTGCTGCGGGTCGGTCCACGCCCGGAACACGAGCTCGCGCGGTGCGGCGAACTCGCGGGTGATCGTGAAGTCCCGGGTGGTGGTCACGCCGGATCTCCTCCCTGCAGCTCCTGCAGGTGCTCGTCCAGGCGGTCGAAGCTGCCTTCCCAGAACCGCCGGTAGGTCTGCACCCATTCGGCGACGTCCGCGAGCGGCGCGGCCTCGAGCCGGCACGGGCGCTGCTGTGCGTTGCGGCCGCGGCTGATCAGCCCGGCCCGTTCGAGCACCTTCAGGTGCTTGGAGACCGCGGGCATGCTCATCGCGAACGGCGCGGCGAGCTCGGTGACGGTGGCCTCGCCGCCGGTGAGCCGCGCGAGGATCGCGCGCCGCGTGGGGTCGGCCAGCGCCGCGAACACCAGGTCCAGCTGATCGTCGACCACGTATCGAACCTCTCGGTTAATTAACTTCGAGGTTTAGTATAGGCTCGGTGTCAACCCGGGCGAGGTCGGAAGGTCGGCGAATTACGCGAGCACTCTCGCCCGGGCTTCGCGGATGATCAGCGCGACACCGGCCCCGAGGACTGCGCCGGTGCCGTTCAGGAGCACGTCGTCGATGTCGGCGATCCGCCCGACGAACAACTGCACGATTTCGATCGTCGCCGACAACCCGACACCCACGACCGCCGCACCCACCAGGCGACGACGGGGCGCCACCAGCGCCACGAGCCATCCCAGCGGGACGAACATCGCGATGTTGCCCAGCACGTTGAACAGGCCCAGCGCGTGATCACCGGTGAGCTGCTCGCCGATCGTCCGCCCCGGGTACAGGTTCGTGACCCCGGTCCCCGCGGTCGCGCGCAGCATCGTCACCACGAGGATGCCGCCGACGCACAGGACGAGGAGCCAGCGCACGCAGGTCCGGCCCCGAGGGGAATCGATCATCGCGAGTGCGACGAGCACGACGAGGACGACGCACGCCACGGCGGCCACCGGGATCGGGCTGAACCAGATGTTGCCACCGCGCACGGCGCGATCTTCGCATAAGGCCGCTGTACCGGCGCCGCGATACTAGGCAGCGGCGCGGGAGGACGTTCCCCCGACGGCGTCGGCCACGACCTGGCCGATCTCGCGCATGCCCAACTCGTTCGGGTGCACGGGCGCGGCGGGTGCCGTCGGCACGAGGCCCTCCACCCACTTGCGGCCCGGCAGCTGGCAGGCGTCGTGCCCGATCGACGGGGTGTAGGTGTCCACGTACTCGATGCCCGCCTCGGCCGCCTGCGCCTCCAGCATGGCGTTGAGGTCCTTCTCGACGCCGCGCAGGTAGGCGACGTCGCCAGGGCTGAACGGCACCACCGGGAAGCAGCCGGGGCCCTCGTCGGGCAGGATCGCCGGGTAGCCGACGAGCAGCACGCGGGCGTCAGGGGAACGCCGGTCGATGGCGTCGAGCGCGGCGGCCACCTCCGGGGCGGCTCCGTCGATCCGCTGGGTGAGCTGGTCGGTGCCGCCCGCGGTGTAGTGGTCCTTGCAGGCGCTGCCGGTGGGCTTCAGCGGCGAGCGGGTGGCGCACTCCTGCACGATGTCGGCGAAGCCGATGTCGTTGCCGCCGATCGTGATCGTCACGAGCTGGGTGTCGGGCGTCAGCGCGTCCACCTGCGGCGGGTTCTCGCCGAGGGGCACGCTCTGCGGCCCGGTGATGTCCTCCGTGGTGGCGCCGCTGCAGCTGACGTCGCGGAAGTCGCCGACGCCGAGCTCCTGCGCCACGACCGACGGGTAGTTGTGGTCGGAGCGCAGGCACCCGGCCGGCTCGCCCGTGGGGATCGGCACGAGCGGGCCGGCCGCGTAGGAGTCGCCGAGCGCGACGTAGCGCTGAACCGGTGCCTGGTCGGGATCCGCTGCGGCGGGTCCGGCAGTCGCGAACGGGACGGCGACGGCGATCAGGCACGGGGCGACCCATCGGGCCGGGGAGCGGCGCACACCGTCTCAACGACGCGGTGATCGTCTCGATGCGGTGATCGTCTGGATCTTGCCCGCCACCCACCCCTCCGGGTGGACGAGCGGCACTCCCGTACCGCTCTATCGGACGAAGGTGCCGTTGGTGCGGGGCAGGGTGGCGTAGCTCAGCGCCACGCGGGCGAGCGCGTGGGCCGGGGCGGTGCCGCGGCCCAGCCCGAGGTCGACGGCCGCGTCGAACACCGCCTGGCTGCGGGAGGCGGCGACCACGGCCGCGTCGAGGAAGTGGGGCCTGCGCAGCAGCCGGGCCAGCAGGGCGCCGTGAGCGTGGTGGCGCCCGAACGTGCGGTGCATCGCGACCCGGTGCGCCGCGCCCGCCCCCGCGCCGCGCAGCGCCGCGCGCCCGGCGAGCGCTCCGGAGGCGAGCGCGTCGAAGATCCCCTCTCCGGTGAGCGGGTTGACCAGGGCCGCCGCGTCGCCCACGAGCAGCACCCTGCCGTCGGGGTGGTGGCGCGGGCCGGTGGACAGCGGCAGGTGGTGCCCGCGCACGGAGTCCGGGTCGGGTTCGTGGGCGGGCAGCAGCGCCTTCAGACGGGCCACCAGCTCGGCGCGGGAGCCGCTGCCGCGGCGGTCGAACACCCCGTACCCGACGTTGGCCCCGCCTCCCGGGAGCGGGAACGACCAGGCGTACGCCGGGTAGGGCCCCTCGGCGAACTCGATCACCAGCGAGTCGGGGTCCACCGCGGACCGGGCGTACCCGCGCACGGCCACCGCCGTGGCCGACGGGGCCGAGGCGGGTGCGCCGAGCTGCCTGCGCACCGCGGAGTTGGCGCCGTCGGCCCCCACCACGACCCGCGCCGCCACGGTGCCGTCGAGCACGACCCGGTCGGGGTGCACGTCCAGGTGCCGGACGCGGTGGTGCAGCAGCCGCGCTCCCCGCGCGACGGCGGCGGCCACGAGCTCGGCGTCGAACACGGTGCGCGGCACCACGCGGTTGGGGCGCGCGCAGGTGCGCTCGACGACCCGCCCGCCCGGGCTGCGCAGCCGCATCCGCGGCACCGGTGGGCCGAGCCGCGACACCCCGGGCACACCCAGGGCCTCGACGAGGTCGAGTGCGTGGGCGGCGATCCCGTCGCCGCAGGTCTTGTCGCGCGGGAACTCCGCGGCGTCGACCAGGAGCACGCGGGCGTCGGGCCGCAGCTGCAACGCGCGCAGTGCCGCCGCGCTGCCGGCCGGGCCTGCGCCCACCACCGCCAGGTCGACCACATCGTCCACGCTCACGGTTTCTACTCGCCCGCGCCCCGGCACGGCCGCGCCGGGTCCGGCCGGTCGGCTAGCGTGCGCCCATGCGCGAACAGCGGCGGGCCAGGCGGATCGCGATGACGCCCGCGGAGGTCGACGAGTTCCTCGCCGAGCAGCGCACGTGCCGCGTCGCCACCACCGGTCCGGACGGCCCGCACGCCACCCCGCTCTGGTACGCATGGCACGGCGGCGCGCTCTGGCTGACGTCGGTGGTGCGCAGCCAGCGGTGGGCCGACCTGCAGCGCGATCCCCGGATCGCCGTCGTGGTCGACGCGGGCACCGACTACGGGGAGCTGCGCGGCGTGGAGCTGCGCGGCTCGGTCGAGGTGGTCGGGGAGGTGCCGCGCACCGGGGAGCTGGTGCCCGAGCTGGAGGGTCCGGAGCAGCTGTTCGCGGACCGCTACACCGGTGGCACGTTCGGCCACGACGGCAGGCACGCCTGGCTGCGGCTCGTGCCGGACAAGATCACGAGCTGGGACTTCCGCAAGATCTGAGCCGCTACCCGAGCGGTTCGACCCGCCCCGCCGTGGGCACCTGCGGGTACCGCGCGTTGCTGACGACCACCAGCTCGAACGGGTGGGTCTCACCGGTCTGCCACTGGCCCCCGGCGAGCGGGGTCTTCGCGACGCCCGGGACCGGGCCCGCCGTGAAGTCCACCGGCCCGATCACGGTGTCCAGGCGCATCCCCGCGATCGCCCGGGCGACCCCCTCGCGGTCGTCGATCGAGCCGACGGCGCCGAACGCGGCCGCCGCGACCTCGAACAGCGCGTGGGCGAAGCCGATGGGCTGGGTCCACTGCCTGCCGGTGCGTGCCGTGTACTCAGCGGCGAGGTCACCCGCGCTCATGCCGGTGAGGGACGAGGTGAACGGGTGGCTCGGCGACCAGGACACCTCGGTGCCGAGGTTCACGACCGGCGGGTCGAGCCGCTCCACCGACGCGGGCACCCGCGCGCCCCGGCCGATCGTGGCGATCCGGGGCCGGTAGTCGCGCTCCGCGGCCTGCCGCCAGAACGTCTCGAGGTCCAGTGGGCTCGCGACGCCGAGCAGGACCTGCGCGTCCGCGGCGCGGAACGCGTCGATCCACGCGGAGAAGTCCGGGGTGCCGTCCTCGAAGACGCCGGGGTCGACGAGGGTGTAGCCGCGCTCGGCGAGGGCGGCGGGAAGACCGGTGCCGGGGCTGTTCCAGGCCAGCCCCTCGGCGCTGTTGGACCAGAACGCGCCCACCACGCGGTTGGTGGCCACCTCGTCCCAGAGGTCGGCGTAGACCGCCTGCGCGTCCTCCATGCCCCAGGACATCAGGTAGGTCCACCGGAACGGGCTCTCCGGCCGCCCGCCGCGCAGGTGGAACCACGACTGCCACGGGGTGGACGCGGCCACGCAGGGCACGCCCGCGGCCTCGCACTGGTCGCTGACCGCGTTGACGGTGTCGGCACCGGCCGACACCAGCACGAGGTGGACGCGGTCGTCGAGGGCGAGCCCCGCGGCGACGTCGGCGGCACGCTGGCCGTCGGACTGGCTGTCCCGGGTGAGGATCTCCACCCGATGCGGGCGTCCCCCGACCGTGATCGGCCGCGCGGAGAGGATCTCGCCCATCGCGGTGGCGACGAACCGCTCGGCCTCGCCGAGCGGCGCGAGGGGTCCTGTCTCCGGGGTGACGTAACCGATCCGGATCACGTCGCCGGGACCGGGGGCCGCGGTCTCGAGCCCGGCGTCCACGGCGCACGCGGCCGCGCCGCCGGTGAGGGCCAGCAGCCCGGTGGCGCCTGCGGCGCGCAGGAAGCGGCGGCGGTCCGGCCGCGGGCCGCGGGTCGTGGCGTACTGCATACCGTCCCTGTGCTCGCGTGCCGACGTGGGTGGTGGGATTCCTGGGTCGTTGCTTCCTCGACCGACGGGCAGCATCATCGGGGGTTCGAGGGCTGTCAAACCCGAAGTTGCGACACGCGGACCACAACGGCCTCGGAAAGGGCCACCAGGAGTACCCATATCATGACGCAGCGCAGCACGTGGCCACCCGTTCAGCGCAGAGCGGCGACCACACTGCCGACAAGCACGGGTGACTCTGGTTACACTGCGAGCACAGGTGATCATGGTTCCCGGCGGCCGGGGCGGGCCGCCTCGCTCCCCAGCGCCCGAGTGGAGAGACCGACGTGACAACGGACGACCGGCCGGCCGCCCGCCGACGGTCCGCGTGGCCGTCCCCACGCCACTGGAGCGTACGGGTCAAGTTCTCGGTCGTGCTCGTCGTTCCGCTCGTGCTCGCCGTCGCGCTCGGCACGATCCGGATCATCGACGAGGTCGGCGAGGCGGCCAACCGCGACCTGGTCGCCCGCTTCGTGTCCACCCAGGGCCTGGTCACCTCCCTCGTCACCGACGTCGAGCGCGAACGCTTCCGCGCCACGGAGTACGTCGCGAACGGCCGGTCCGACGCCCGCGCGTTCGAGGGAGTGGTGGCCGCCGTCGACCAGCGCGCGGCCCGCAGCCGCGACGCCGTGGCGGCGCTCGTCGAGGAGGTACCCGCGATCGGCCTGGTCCAGCAGCAGGCCGACCAGGCCATCTCCCGGCTCTCCCCGCTGCGCGAGGTGGTCATCCGCTCCAACGCCCCGCCCGACGCCATCGTGGCGCGCTACTCGGAGCTCATCGAGCAGCTCGTGCAGCTCGACACCGCGTTGCTGCGCAACATCAACGCCTCCGAGGTCACCGGGCTCGCCAACGCCCTCGCCGGTCTGGGTGCCGCCCGCAACGAGGCCACGCTGCAGCAGGCCCAGATGGCCACGTCCATGCACACCGGCCTGTCCCCCGCGCTGGGCGCCGACCTGCAGTTCAGCAACGCGCGGCTGGAGAGCGGGCTCGCCGACTTCCGCGTGTCGCTCAACGCCCCGCAGCGCGTGCGGTACGCGGGCCTGATCCCCGGCCCGGGCAACTCCGCCCGCAACAGCCTGGTGCAGGCGGTGCTCGCGGGCAGCCCGCCGAGCGGCAACGGCGTCGCCACGGTGGCCGAGGTCTACAGCCGGTTCCTCGGCGAGCTGGACGCCGCGGCCGAGGGGCTGCGCACCGAGCTGCGCACCGCGGTGGCCGAGCAGCGGCAGCGGGCGCTCATCGAGGCCTGGCTCAACGCCGTCGTGCTCCTGCTCGCGCTCGTGCTGGCCGCGGTGATCGTCGGCCTCGTGGCCCGCGGGATGATCGCCTCGTTGCGCACGCTGCGCCGCAGCGCCATCACGGTGGCGCAGGACCGCCTCCCCGAGGCCGTGCAGCGGATGCGCCAGGGCACCGCGCCGAGCATCAACATCGCCACGGTGCCGGTCACCACCCGCGAGGAGGTGGGCGAGGTCGCCCGCGCCTTCGACGCGGTGCACGAGCAGGCCGTGCGGCTCGCGGCCGAGCAGGCCACGCTGCAGAACAACATCAACGCGATGTACGTCAACCTCTCCCGCCGCAGCCAGGCGCTGGTCGACCGCCAGCTCGTGCTGATCGAGCAGCTGGAGGAGGGGGAGGTCGACCCCGAGCAGCTGTCGGACCTGTTCCGGCTCGACCACCTCGCCACGCGGATGCGCCGCAACTGCGAGAACCTGCTGGTCCTCGCGGGCGCCGACATCCCGCGCCCGGCGGCCGAGCCCACCCCGGTGCTCGACGTGCTGCGGGCCGCGGTCTCGGAGATCGAGCACTACCAGCGCGTGGTCGTGCAGAACCCGCCGGATGCCACGTTCGCCGCGAGCGCGGCCAACGACGTCCAGCACCTGCTCGCGGAGCTGCTGGACAACGCCACCAACTTCTCGCCCACCGAGAGCCAGGTGGTGATGAGCTGCAGCCGGGCCCGCGACGGCTCGATCCTGGTGGAGATCTTCGACGAGGGCATCGGTCTGTCCCCCGGTGAGCTGAGCACCCTGAACGAGCGGCTGCGCAACCCGGTGGAGTCCACCGCATCGGTGGCGGCGTCGCGGCGCATGGGCCTGTTCGTGGTGGGCAAGCTCGCCAACCGCCACGGGATCTCGGTGGGCCTGTTCACCGACTCGATGGGCACGTCGGCGAGCGGGGTGCCCGGCTCGAAGAAGCGCGGTGTCACCGCGCGGGTCACCGTCCCGGCCGACCTCGTCGGCGAGCGCACCAGCGAGCCGGACCAGGTCGTGTGGTCCCGGCTCGACGCCGCGTCGGCCGGATCACCGGCCGGAATGGTGCTCCCGCCCGGACCGGCCGTGCGCACGCCCGACGAGGACGACCAGCCGGCCCTCGCGGGGTCCGACGGCGCGGCGCTCGCCTCGCCCCACGGGCGCCCCACCCCGCGACCGCGCTACGACCCCACCAGCGGTGAGACCACGATGCGGCTCCCGGTGGTGCCCGCCCAGCCCGGCGCACCGGACGAGCCGGAGCCCGTGGCGCCCGAGCCGCCACCGGTGCCCGCTCCCGTCGAGGCGCGCCCGGAGCCGTTCGACCTGTTCGCCCCGGTGGTCCCGCCGGAGTCGCTGCCCGACCCCGCCGCGCCGCGGCCGCCCGACCCGCTGGCGTCCGACCTCGACGACCTCGAGGCCACGCCGATCTTCGCGGAGGTCACCTCCGGCTGGTTCCACGTGCCGGAGCAGGGCAGCTCGTCCGGTGACGGCGCACCGGTGCCGGCAGGTGTGGCGGCGCGCGGTGCCTACGGCGGCGGCCCCGACCCGGCCGCGTTCGCCACCTCGGCCGACGCCGTGTGGCAGGCCGCGCGGGCGGCCTCGGAGAGCCAGCCGGGCGGACTCACCCGTGCGGGCCTGCCCAAGCGGGTGCCGCGCGGGCGCCTCATGCCCGGCAGCGCGATGCCGGGCGAGCCCCCGCCGTCGATCTCCGGGCGCGACCCGGAGGCGGTGCGGGGGCGGCTCAGCACCTTCCAGCGCGGCGTGCGCCACGGGCGGCACCGCACCGAGGGCGACGCCTGAGCCACCCGGCGACCGTCAGCCGACCACGAGGGGCCACACCCCGGCCGGCCCGGCGGCGAGCACCGTGGCACCCAGCTCGGCGTTCCACTGCGCATCGGAGCCGTCCTCCTCGCGCCAGGCCCACAGCCGGGTGGTCCACAGCCGCAGGTCGTGCTCCCGGGTGAAGCCGATCGCGCCGTGCACCTGGTGGGCGATCCGGGCCACGGCTCCCGCCGCCTCCCCGGTGCGCGCCTTGGCCGCGGCCACGGCGACCTGCGACGGTGCGGCCGGGAAGCCCTCGGCCGCCACCACCCGGGCAGCGGCCGCGGCGGCTGCGGACGCGGCGGCCACCTCACCAGCGGCGAGCGCAAGCTGCTGCTGCACGGCCTGGAACCGGCCGATCGGGCGGCCGAACTGCACGCGCTCGCCCGCGTAGCGCACGGCGGCGGCCAGCGCCCCGCGGGCGGCGCCCGCGAGCAGCTGGGACCGGCCGAGCGCGGCGCGCAGGCGCAGCTCGGCCGCCACGCCGTCCGGGGCGTCGGCGACGGCGACGGCCGGGCCGTCCACCGTGATCGTGTCGCGTGGCTCCTCCGCGAGGTTCGTGCCGTGCGCGACGTCGACCGCGTCCGGGTCGAGCAGCACCACCCGGTCGCCCGTCAGCACCGCAACACCGGCCGCGGCGCGTGCCCACGGCACCCGGCGCAGCTCGCCGCGGACCGTCGTGCCGTCCACCGCCAGCTCCCCGGCCACCGCCGTGAGCGGCCCGTCCGGCAGCGGCACACCGGCCGCGTGCAGCAGCCACCCGCCGAGCAGGTCGGTCTCCACCAGCGGCACGCGGGCCGCGTGGGCACCGGCCGCCGCGAGCACCACGGCGGCGTCCTCGAGGCCGGCCCCGCTGCCGCCTGCCTGTTCGGGCAGCGTCAACCGCGCCAGCCCGGTCTCCTCCAGCGTGCGCCACAGCGCGGCGTCGAACCCGGCCCCGTCCGAGGCCGCGTCGCCGAAGACCGACTCCGCCAGTTCCGCGAGCTCGTTCACCGCAGCCCCAATCCCCTCGCGACGATCCCGCGCAACACCTCGTTGGTGCCGCCGCGCAACGTGAACCCGGGCGCGTGCAGCACCGCGTCGGCGAGCAGCCGGGCGAACCCGGACTCCGCGCCCGGGTCCGGTGGGGTGGCCACGAGCAGGCGCGCCACGTCGATCACCTCGTTCTCGTACCTCGTGCCCAGCTCCTTCACCACGGCGGCAGCCAGCTCGGGGGCCTCCCCCGACTCCAGCGACCCGGCCACCGCGAGCGACATCCGGCGCAGCGTCCACAGCCGCGCCACCAGCCCGCCGATCTCCCGCTCCGCGCCCGTGGTGCCGGCCAGTTCCCCGACCAGCGCCACGAGCAGCGGGAACGTCGAGAGGAACCGCTCGGGCCCGCTGCGCTCGAACGCCAGCTCGCTCGTGACCTGCTTCCACCCGGCGCCGATCTCGCCGAGCACCATGTCGTCGGGCACGAAGACGCGGTCGAACACCACCTCGTTGAAGTGGTGGGCGCCGGTGAGCAGCGGGATCGGCCGGATCTGCACCCCGGGCGCATCGAGCAGCACGATGAACTGCGACAGCCCTGCGTGCCGGTGCTGCTCGTCGCGCGGCGCGGTGCGGGCGAGGGCGAAGAAGGCGTGGGCGTGATGCGCTCCGGAGGTCCACACCTTCGTGCCGGTGAGCTCCCAGCCACCGTCCACGCGGTCGGCGCGGGTGCGCACCGACGCCAGGTCGGACCCGGAATCGGGCTCGCTCATCCCGATCCCGAAGTACACCTCGCCGCGCGCGATCCCCGGCAGGAACCGGCGCCGCTGCGCGTCGGTGCCGAACCGCAGCAGCGTGGGCCCGATCTGCCGGTCGGCGATCCAGTGCGCCGCCACCGGGGCACCCGCGGCGAGCAACTCCTCGGTGACGACGTAGCGGTCGAGCGCCGATGCGCCGTGGCCGCCGTACTCCTCCGGGATCGTCATGCCGAGCCAGCCCCGGCGGCCCAGCTCCCGCGAGAACCGCTCGTCCCAGCCGGAGAGCCAGACGTCCGCCCGCGGCGTCCACCGCCCCGCCTCCTGCTCCTCCGTGAGGAACGCCCGCACCTGCGCACGGAGGGCAGCCGTGCGCGGCGGGAGCTCGGTGGGTGGTGGCACGAGGTCCGGCAGGCGGTGCAGCGTCGCAGTCACGGCCCCATCCTCGGCCATCACCCGCGGGCGCACCGAGTGGTCCGCCCCACACGGGGACGACGGCTGCGCCGAGAGGTCCGGGGTGGCAGCATCGCGCCCATGACGAACGCCGGGACGAATTCAGCCGCCACCAGCAGTTCCAGCGACGAGGCCCGGGTGGTCGACGCCGTTCCCACCGGCCTGTTCATCGGCGGGCAGTGGCGTCCGGCCGCGTCGGGACGCACGTTGGCCGTCGACGACCCGGCCACCGGCAAGACGCTCTGCGAGGTGGCCGACGCCGGACCCGAGGACGGGATGGAGGCGCTCGCCGCGGCCACCGCGGCGCAGCAGTCGTTCGCCGCGATGCCGCCCCGCGACCGCGGCGAGATCCTGCGCCGCGCCTACGAAGTGATCATGGAGCGGATCGACGACCTCGCCCTGCTCATGACCCTGGAGATGGGCAAGCCGCTCGCCGAGAGCCGCGGCGAGGTCACCTACGCCGCCGAGTTCTTCCGCTGGTTCGCCGAGGAGGCCGTGCGCATCGACGGCGGCTACGCCGTGGCCCCGAACGGGGCGAGCCGCTTCCTCGTGCAGAAGCAGCCGGTCGGGGTGTCCCTGCTCATCACGCCCTGGAACTTCCCCATGGCGATGGGCACGCGCAAGATCGGCCCGGCCGTAGCGGCCGGCTGCGCGATGGTGATGAAGCCCGCCCAGCAGACCCCGCTCTCGATGCACGCGCTCGCCGCGATCCTCGCCGAGGTCGGGCTGCCCGACGGCGTGCTGAACCTCGTCACCACCTCCGACGCCGGTGGGGTGATGGAGCCGCTGATCCGCGACGGCCGGGCCCGCAAGCTGTCCTTCACCGGGTCCACGGCCGTCGGGAAGAAGCTGCTGGAGCAGTGCTCGGAGAAGGTGCTGCGCACCTCGATGGAGTTGGGCGGCAACGCGCCCTTCCTCGTGTTCGACGACGCCGACCTCGACAAGGCCGTCGAGGGCGCGATGCTCGCCAAGATGCGCAACATGGGCGAGGCGTGCACGGCGGCCAACCGCTTCCTCGTGCAGCGCGGGGTGGCCGAGGAGTTCGCGCAGCGCGTCACCGAGCGGATGGGCGGGCTCGTCGTGGGCCGCGGCACCGATGACGGCGTGCAGGTCGGGCCCCTCGTCGACGCGAAGGGCCGCGACAAGGTCGTGGAGCTCGTGCGCGACGCGGTCGACCGCGGTGCCCGGGTGCACGTCGGCGGTGAGCCGGGCGACGGCCCCGGCTTCTTCTACCGGCCCACCGTGCTGTCCGACGTGCCGCTCGAGGCGCGCCTCACGTCCGAGGAGATCTTCGGCCCGGTGGCCGCGATCAGCGTGTTCGACGAGGAGGACGAGGCGGTGGCCGCGGCGAACGACACCGAGTTCGGGCTGGTCAGCTACCTGTACACGGAGAACGTCACCCGGGCGCTGCGTGTGTCGGAGCGGCTGGAGGCCGGCATGATCGGGCTCAACACCGGGCTCGTGTCGAACCCGGCCGCGCCGTTCGGCGGCATCAAGGAGTCCGGGCTCGGCCGCGAGGGCGGCAGCGTCGGGATCGAGGAGTTCCTCGAGACCAAGTACGTCGCCATCGGGTTCGGCGGCTGAGGCTCGGGCGGTCCGGCCCGGTCAGGGCGTTCCGGGCGTCCCACCGGCTGCGCCGCCCGGCCCCGGGGTGCCCTGCCGGGGTGCTCCCTGCCCAGGTGCGCCGGGTCCGGGGTCGGCGGCCCCACCCGGACCGGGCGCACCCTGGCCGGGGTCGGGGGGTGCGGGCGGCGCGTTCGGGTCGGCCGGCTGGTCGTCCGGGTCCGGCACCGCCTGGTCCACCCCGTCGTTCTCGCCCACGACCGTCACGAACGTCTCGGGGTCGGTGCGGGTGGCGATCGCCTGCACCAGCAGCACACCGCCCTGGAACGCCATCATCCCGACGAGCACGACGATCGCGAGCGCGGTGGCGCCATTGAGCATCCGCACCCGCGCCGACTTGCGGTAGTGGCGCGCCTCCGCGGTCTCCACCGCCCACGCGCGCGCCCCCATCACCACGAACAGGAGCAGGACGGCGCCCCAGACGGCGACGTCGAACCGCGGGTCGATCATCGCGGTGCCCCCGGCAGCCCGGTGGGTTCGACCTTGCGGAGCACGACGTCGAACCCGTTCTGGTAGGTGATGACGTACTCGCCCGTGGCGACGATCTGCTGCACCGCGTCGAGGGACCACCCGGGCGGCTTGAGCTTCAGGTCGCGCCCGTAGGCCTCCGTGGACTCGAACGACACGATCACGTCCGGGTCCTGCAGGTCGACGCAGCGGACCGGGTCGTCGGCCAGGTCGTTGCAGTCCTCGATGGAGTTGCCGCGGCTGTGGGTGTCGATGCCGTCGACGGCGTAGGGCCCCACGCCGCTGACCAGCGGCACCACCTCGAGACCCGGTGGCGTGGTGGCGTACACCTCGCGGGCCATCGCCACCTCCTCCGGATAGACGATCATGTAGGACTCGTTGCCGCCCCGGATCAGGACGAGCAGGCCGAACAACACCGCCATGCCGACGGCCAGCACCTTCTCCATCCCGCGCCGCCAGCGCACCACCCAGCGCAGCGCGTCGGTGCCGAGGATCGACAGGATCGGCAGGCCGAACAGCACGATCCGCAGGAACACCTCGCTGCCGTACCCCTGGGCGGCGAAGGCCATGGGCACCGCGGCGAGCGCGATCGGGGTGAGGTCACGCCTGCGCCGCCAGTACACCCAGAGGCCGACGATCGCGAGCAACCAGGTGAGACCCGGGATGAGGATGCGCAGCAGCTTGACCACGACCTGGCCGTCGTCTCCCGCCAGCCGGTCGGACACCCCGGCCTGGACCGCGGCCCCCGCGTCGCCCGACCCGATGATCATGTCCAGCTGGTTCATCCAGAAGTCGCGGCCGGCGATGAGGATGTAGACGACCACCGCCACGATCCCGACCAGCACCAGGCCGCGGCCCCGGAACCGGCCCACGATCGCGAGCACCACCAGCTGGCCGATGATCGCGAACGGCGTGAGCTGGTGGGTCGGCGCCACCGCGATCAGGCACAGCGCGGCGCAGAAGTAGATCAGCAGCAGCTGCCGCGGCGGCAGCGTCGGCCGGTTCGGCGGGGTCAGCGCCGCCACGAGCCAGCGCCGGGGCAGCGCCAGGCGCTTCGCCTCGGTGTGCGGCTTGGGCCAGCCGGGCACGCCGGCGGCGTCGGTGCGCCGGGTGGCGAGCGGGCCGAGCGCGAACACCAGCGGGGTCAGCATCAGCACGATGCCGGTGGCCTGCGGGGAGAAGTAGTCCTGCTCGATCCAGTTCAGCCCGAGGAACAGCCACGCCGCCGCCCACGGGGCGCGGTGGCCGCCGAGCATCGAGCGGGCGAGCGCATAGATGCCGATCGCCCACACCGCCACGATGACCGGCGGGAACCAGCGCAGCACCTCGTCGAGCTGCGTGGCGCCCGAGGCGTCGCGGAACCACGCCCATTGCGCGAAGAACGCGGGCCAGTAGAAGCGGGCGTCATAGCCCTCGACGGGACGGCCGTCTCCCGCCATGGCGTCGACGAAGCCGGAGATCAGCCACGCCGTGGAGAACCGCGCGGCGGGCTCGACCACCGACGGGATGCCGTACGAGCAGAGGATCAGCACGGCGGTGGCCGTGCCGAGCATCGGGATCCGCGGCCGCGGTGACCACAGCTCGATGACGCAGGCGGCCACGGCGCACAGCATCGACAGCCACGCCGCCGGGCCGAGGACCTGCGCGAGCCCCCAGCCGTCGAGCGCGGAGAGGTCGGTGGTGGCCGCCGCGATCGGCAGGAGTGCCACCGCGGCCAGCGCGAACGCGGGCGAGAGCCACCGGTTGATGCCCCCGGTCGGCGGCGCGGGAGGCGGCGTGGGTGGCCGGAGCCGCTGCGCGGGCAGCGTGGTGGTGGACTCGTCCAGGTCGGCCACCGCGGGGGCGCCTGCCCTGGCCGGGGGTCGCGGGACGGGGGGCCCGGGGCGCGCCGGAGGGCGGCCGGGCTGCGCGGACGGGCCGGGGCGCGGCGGCTCCGACGCCGAGTCGGGGCGCGCGTGCGGGCGCGCCGTCGGCGGCTCCCGCCGCGCGACTGCAGGGCCGTCGGGCCGGGGCGCCGGCGGCGGGGGACGCCGGGCCGGCGGCGCCGGTGGCGGGCGGCCGCGGCGCGGATCGCCGCCGCGGTCGATGGATGTCACGGAGCACGCACCTCCACGTCGGTCCGGCGGGCCGCCGGGATGACGAGCACGGCGGCCGCGCAGGCCACCTGGACGATGATGTAGCCGATCGCCGTCAGCCGCAGGTCGGTGACCCCGACCGTGGTGTGGGGCAGCGCGATCGCCACCACCAGCACGAGCACGGCGCTGAACAGCTGGAGCCGGTCGTAGCCCACCCCGTGGCCGAGTGCCTGCCGCACGCCGAGCTCGTGGGTGACGACGAGGCGGAACGCCAGCCCGAGCAACAGGAGCCGCAGCAGGTCGTCCGCGTCGGTGTAGTTGGCGCCGAAGGCGGACAGCAGCGGGCCGGCGAGGGCCACCCCGAGCGCGATCACCGGGAGGAACACGACGAGCAGCCGCTTGCGGGCCCGCGCGACGAGCTCCGTCGTGCGGTCGGGTTCGCGGGCCACGGCGCCGGACAGGGCGTGCACGGTGTGCGCGGCGGCGAGGTCGACGACGACGAACAGCTGCCACGCCACGAAGAACGTCGCGCCGGTGTCGGGCCCGAACCGCACGGTGACCACGATCGGCACCAGGTGGTAGAGCATCGCCGGGCCGACCAGCGAGATCGCGGCGGGCATGCCGGACGCGCCCTCCCCCGGCGCGGGGGCCTTCCGGACCAGCACGGGCACCAGGACGAGGCCGGCCACCAGGCAGACCCCGATCGCCCCGAGCCAGGACAGGACCACGCCGTGGGCGGCGAAGCCCGCGAACCCGCAGAGGGCGACGAGCGCACCGATCTGCGCCACGACGAACAGCGCGCCGCGGCCCACCGCCCAGCCGGACCGGCCCGCCGCGCCCAGCAGCACGTCCTGGACGGCGACGACGCCGCAGCCGGCACACCCCACCGCGACCAGCGCCCACCCCGGAATCGGGATCGGGATCGGACCGGGGCCGGTGGCGGCCGCCGCGAGCTGCGGGACCACGAGGGCACCGCCCAGCCCCACGAGCGCTGCCGACGGTGCCGTGAGCAGCGACCCCACCCATGCGAGGACACCGGGCCTGCGCCCGCGCAGCGGCAGCACGGCCAGCGGGGCGAGCCCGCCGACGAGCAGGAGCGCCGACACCGCGGGCTGCGCCTCGCCGAGCACGTCCACCGGCAGGAGCCGCGCGGCCACGAACCAGCCGATCAGGGCGCCCACCGCCCCGAGCAGGGCGGTCGGGGCCCGGCCGGAACCGGGGCGCGCGTCGACGATCGGGATGGCCGCGGTGTCGGCCTCGCTGTCCGGGTCGGTGCTGTGGGGATCGGTGCTGTGGGGATCGGTGCTGCGAGGATCGGTGCTGCGGGGATCGGTGCCGGCCAGGTCGTCCTGTGGGGTGCTCTCGGGGGCGACGGCGGCGATGCGCCGGGTCTCCGGCACGACCACCGGGATCTCGTCCGTGCGCAGGCGCGAGGGGTCGAGGTCGACGGTGGGCGGGTCCGCCCGGGGATCGGGGTGGGTGCGGCCGAAGTGGTCGGGTCGCACCGTCGCCGGCTGCAGGACCACGTTCCCCGACGCGGCCGGTGTCGGGTGCGTGCGGCTCACGACACCGCGGCCCGCGGACCGTAGCGCGCCACGCCCGCCCTCACTGGGCCACCACCGCGTGCCGGAGGAGGAACGGGACGCTGACGACGGTGAGCGCGTAGAGCGCGAGGTCGGGCCGCCAGAACGCGGCGCTGACCATGATCTGGCCGACCAGCAGCGTGACCGCGACCCCGACGCCGACGGTGAGCAGCCAGACGTGCGCGGCGGGTGCGCGGCGCAGGAAGCCCGCGGCCGACCAGCCGGGGCCGAGCACGAGGAAACCGGTGGTGAGCACGAACCGGAGCTCGCCGAGGAGGCCACCGGTGGTGCCCAGCACGTTGAGGACGCAGGCGCCGATACCGGCGAGGACGAGGACCAGCGCCACGTAGCGGCGTGCGACACGCGCGCGTGTCAGTACCGCATTGGAGGCCGGCATGGTCACCGTCTTGCTCCGTTCCTCATCGCGCCACGCCTCCTCCAGGCGCCGCGCAACATCACGTGTTCACCCGGAGGCGCGGACCCAACCGATAGATCGGCGAGTCTAACGGGGTGCCCCTGAGAAAACGCCCGGCGCCTCCGGCGGGCGACGCCCCGTCAGGACGCCTCCTCCTCGAGGGCGAGACGCAGGCTCACCCCGTCGCGCTTCTCGCGCACCGGGGCCTCCACGCGGGGCTGTCCCTCGGCCCGGGGCGGGGCTGCCGCACGCCGGTCGCCCGGCTCGGACGGGCCGGGGACGTCGGCGGCCGGGACCGCTCCGTTCGTGGGCTTGCCGGGCACCGGCGTGCCGTGCGCGGGCTTGCTCGGCACGGGCTTGCTGGGCGCGGGGCCGTTGACCGGGCTGTTCACCGAGACGTTGACCGACGGGGCGGGGCTGGGCGCCTGCGGGGTGGGCGGCACCACGGGGATGCCACCGGCCGGCGTGAGCGCGCGGGACTGCTCCTCCACCTGCACG
The DNA here is from genome assembly GCF_042657305.1 of Pseudonocardia zijingensis. NCBI lineage: Bacteria > Bacillati > Actinomycetota > Actinomycetes > Pseudonocardiales > Pseudonocardiaceae > Pseudonocardia > Pseudonocardia zijingensis. Next base: position 67,877 of record NZ_JBHSKO010000016.1, read on the forward strand.
CGCTCGGCGCTGCGGCGAGAGGCCCGGCGCCGCTCGGCGGCGAGCGTGCGCAGCACGCGGGTGCCGTCGGCGAACGTGCGCAGGTTGGTCTGCCCGAAGATCCGCTCGCGCTCCATCGACGGCACTTCGGTGATCTTCAGGCCGGCGGCCGCGACGCGGCAGTTCAGCACCGTCTCGATCTCGAACCCGTCGCCCCAGAGCATGCTGCCGTCGGCGGGCTGGGCCGTGTCGATCGGCGGCAGGTCCAGCACGGGGAGGATGTCGGCCCAGAAGGCGTTGTAGCCGTAGCAGAGGTCGGTGTAGCTGGTGCCGAACAGCGCGTTGGCCACGCCGTTCAGCCCGGCGTTGCCCGACTTGCGCAGGAGCGTGATGTCGTCGCTGCCCCCGCCGCGGACGAACCTGCTCCCCTTCGCGAAGTCGGCGCCGTCGATGAGCGCACGCACGAACGCGGGGATCTCCGCGGGGTCGGCCGACCCGTCGGCGTCGAACATCACGATGACGTCCCCCGTGGCGGCCGCGAAGCCGCACGCCATCGCGTTGCCCTTCCCCTTGCGCGTCTGGGTGATCACCTTGACCCAGGGCAGGACCCTCTGGGCGGTCTCGATCGTGCCGTCGACCGAATTGCCGTCGACGATGATGATCTCGTGCACCGCCGGACGCACCGCCGCGATGGCCGGCAGCACGACCTCCAGGTTCCTCGCCTCGTTCCGGGTCGGCACCACCACGGACACCCGCGGGTTGCCGTTCCGCTGCATCGCCCTTCTCCCCCCCACCGCGTCCGCGGCGTGCTCGCGCCGTTCAGGTCGTTGCTGCCCGTAGCCACCGCCGGAGACGTTCGTCATCACTGGGCTTATCTCCGCGGGCCCTCGTCGCGTTACGTCACACTTCGGCGACAAGGAGCCCGCCTTTCGGCGACTCTCCGCTACTGCATTCGGCCGGGGCGGTTCTGGTTCTGCGGGCACTCTACGGATCGGGCGGGTTCGCCGCTGCCCGGGGTCCCCCGACCAGGTCAACGGCCTGGTGGGACCTCCCGCTCGAGGGCCAGGTCGGCGGCCCGGGGTCGGCGCCACAGCCCCCTCGGGGGGAGCGGTACCGTCACGCCGTGCTGTCGATTCCCAGCGTCTCCGTCTGCGTTCCGGTCTACAACGGTGAGCGCTTCCTCGCCGAGACCATGCGCAGCATCCTCGACCAGACCTACCGCGATTTCGAGTTGGTCGTGCTCGACAACGGCAGCACCGACCAGAGCGGACGAATCGCCCGTTCCTTCGGCGATCCGCGGATCCGCGTCGAACGCAACCGGGAGACGCTGCCGCAGGCCGAGAACTGGAACCGCGTGGTCGAGCTGACCCGCGGGCCGCTGGTGAAGATCGTCTGCGCCGACGACCTGCTGCACCCGCGGTGCCTCGAGCTGCAGGTCGCCCCGATGGACTCCGACCCGGGCCTGGCCGTGGTCGCCGCGCGCCGGCACATGATCGACGAGCAGAGCCGCGTGATCGTGCCGCGGCGCGGCCTGTCCGGCCTCGTCGGCGTCCACACCGGGGTGGAGGTGGCCCGGCGGGTGGTGCGCAGCGGCTCCAACCCCATCGGTGAGTCCAACAACGTGCTCTTCCGCCGCGACGACTTCTTCACCGTCGGCGGCTGGAAGACCGACCGCCCGAACGTCATGGACATCGACCTGTGGCTGCGGCTGCTGCAGCTGGGCGACTTCCTCGGCCTGCCGGAGACCCTCGCGGCGTTCCGCATCGCGAGCGACAGCATCTCCTCCCACAGCGACGACGAGCTCTACACCCAGCAGCGCATGCTGATCGAGGAGATCGGCGAGTCGCCCTACTTCCAGGTGCGCGGCATCGACCTCGCCGTCGGACGGGTGCTCGCGCCGGCCGGCCGCGCCCGCAGGCGCGCCCTGTACGCGCTGTCGAAGGTCGCCTCCCGCGGAAAGGCCGCCTGAGCGCAGTCGCACATCTTTTGCGACTGCCGTCTTCCGGCGACTGCGTCTAGCCTGGTTCGGACACCCGAACCGGGTGCGTGACGTTGTGCGAAGGAGGTGGCATGGTCCCCACCACCCTGGCCATGCACATGAGCGACGGGCTCGTCAACGCGCCCACGGCGTTGGGGTTCGGACTGGTCGCGATCGTGGGCCTGGCGATCGCGTTGCAACGGGCCCGTGCCGACCTCGACGACCGCACCGCACCGATGGCGGGGCTCGTCACCGCGTTCGTCTTCGCGGTCCAGATGATCAACTTCCCGATCCTGCCCGGGGCGAGCGGCCACCTGCTGGGCGGGGCGCTCGTCGCGATCCTCGTGGGACCGTGGGTCGGGTCGCTCTGCATCGCCATCGTGCTCGCCGTGCAGGCCCTGCTCTTCGCCGACGGCGGGCTCACCGCGCTCGGCACCAACGTCGTCAACATGGCGCTGGTCGGCGTGTTCGCCGGGCACCTCGTGGCCACCGCGCTGCGCCCGCTCGCCCGGCGCGGACGCGCGGGGCTGCTCGCCACGGCGTTCGTCGCGGCGCTGGTCAACACGGTGCTCGCCGCTCTCGCCTTCGTGCTGGAGTACGCCATCGGCGGCGCGGGCGGCGCGTCGCTGGGCACGGTGGCCGCGCTCATGGTCGGCCTGCACACCCTCATCGGCATCGGCGAGGGGATCATCACGGCCGCCACGGTCGGCGCCGTGGCTGCCGTGCGTCCCGATCTCGTCCACCTGCTCCGGGGCCGACCCGTTCCCCTCGAGGTCCGCGACGGCGCCGGGGAGCCGGCGTGAACGCCCCGGCCGCCGGCCGCCGCACCGCCGGGTTCTTCGTGGGCTTCCTCGTGGTCGCCCTGCTCGTCGCGGGCGGCCTGTCCTACTTCGCCAGCTCCGACCCCGACGGCCTCGACTCCGTCACGCTCTCGGGCTGCGACGTGGTGGAGACCGACGCCGGGGAGCAGCTCGAGGGCACCTGCATCGCCCAGCACGCCACCGACAGCGCGGTGGCGGGCAGCCCGCTCGCCGACTACGCGGTGGGCGGCGCCGAGGGCTCGGTCGGGCCGGCCGGGGTGATCGGCGTGCTGGTCACGGCCCTCGTCGCGGGCGGGCTGTTCTGGCTGCTGCGCCGCCGCTCCGGGGACCGATAGGTGGGCGCGGGTCACACCCACCCGCTGTACCTCCCGGGCAGCTCGGCGGTGCACCGCCTCCCGGCCGAGGTCAAGATCGTGGCGGCCTTCGCGGTGGTGCTGTGCGTCGTTGCCACCCCGCGGGAGGCGTTCGGGGTCTTCGGCGGCTACCTGGTGCTGCTCGCCGTGGTGTGGGCGCTCGCCCGGATCCCGCCCGGGTGGATGGCCCGCCGCGCCCTCATCGAGGCGCCCTTCGTCGTGCTGGCGGTGCTCCTGCCGTTCACCGGCGGTGCGCCCCACGTCGAGTGGCTGGGCCTCACCCTGTCCGAGCCCGGCCTGCTGGGCGCCTGGAACATCCTGGTGAAAGGCAGCCTGGGCGTGCTCACCTCGCTCACGCTCGCCGCCACCACCCCGCTGCGCGACCTGCTCGTCGGGCTGCAGCGCCTGCACGCGCCCGCCCTCGTCGTCACGATCGCCACCCTCATGCTGCGCTACGTCGACGTGATCGTCGGAGAGGCCCGGCGGATGCGGCTGGCGCGCATCTCCCGCGGCCACGACCCCCGCTTCCTCTGGCAGGCCGGTGCCACCGCCCGCGGGGTCGGGTCGCTGTTCATCCGCTCCTACGAGCGCGGCGAGCGCGTGCACCTCGCGATGCTGTCGCGCGGCTGGACCGGCCGGATGCCGCAGCTGTCGCAGCAGGGCACCAGCCGCCGCCAGTGGCTCGCCGGGCTGGCCCCCGTGCCCGTCGCGGTCGCGCTCGCCACCGCCGGGTGGGTGCTGACGTGAGCGCCGCGCCCGCTCCCCCGCCGTCGCTGCAGGTGCGAGGGCTCGCCTACGCCTACCCGGACGGCCACCAGGCCCTGCACGGCGTCGACCTCACCGTCCACCGCGGCGAGCGCGTGGCCCTGCTCGGCCCCAACGGCGCGGGCAAGACCACGCTCGTGCTGCACCTCAACGGCATCCTCACCCCCGGGCGCGGGTCGGTGGCCGTGGGCGGGCTCCCGGTGGAGAAGCCGCACCTGCACGAGATCCGCAGGCGCGTCGGCATCGTCTTCCAGGACCCCGACGACCAGCTGTTCCTGCCCACCGTCGGCGAGGACGTCGCGTTCGGGCCCGCCAACTTCGGGGTCACGGGCGCCGCCCTCGACGCCAGGGTGGACGCCGCGCTCGACGCCGTCGGGATGCGCGAGCACCGCGACCGCTCACCGCTGCACCTGTCCGGCGGGCAGCGCAGGCGGGTGGCGCTGGCCACCGTCCTGGCGTGCGAGCCGGAGATCCTCGTGCTCGACGAGCCGTCCACCAACCTCGACCCGGTGGCGCGCCGTGAGCTCGCCGAGGTGCTCCTCGCGCTGGAGCCGACCATGCTGATGGTCACCCACGACCTGCCCTACGCCCTGCAGCTGTGCCCCCGCAGCGTGGTGATCGACGACGGCGTCGTGGTGGCCGACGGCCCCACCCACGAGCTGCTCGCCGACGCCGACCTGCTGCGCCGCCACCGCCTCGAACTGCCCTACGGCTACCCCGCCCCGGGCGCGAGCGAGGCCTCCATCATGTGGACCAGCGGGCGGAACCCCACGCGTTCGTAGAGCCGCACGGCACCCTCGTTGTCCGCCGCCACGCTGATCGACCAGTGCCGGCAGCCCCGCGCCGTGAGCTCGGCCTTCACCGCGTCGAGCAGCGCCGTGCCGACCCCCGCGCCGCGGACGTCCGGCGACACCGCGAGCGACTCGACGTCACCCCGCTCCGGTCCGAGGTCGAACGTCGGACCCGATGCCAGCAGCCGGCACACCGCGTAACCGACGACCTCGCCGGCGCCCTCCCGCCGCGCGAGGAACAGCAGCCCCGTGCCGTCCTGCAGCCACGTCACGTACTCGCGGCGGCGCAGCTCCCACGACTTGTCCGCGGGCCGCACCGGCACCCGGCCGGCGACCACAGTGCGGTGGTGCTCGACCATCGCCGTCCACAACGGGGCCAGCGCGTCGACGTCGGTCAGGCCGCCCGCGGTGATCTCGATGTCCACTCCCGCAAGCCTATGGCTCCCGGCCTGCCGCGGCACATGGTCCGGCGGCACCCGCCGACGCATGATCCGCGCGAGCCGTACGCCACGGTCGCGTAACCACCATGGCGTACTGCTCACCGTGATCGGTGGAGATCAGAAGCACCTGTGGGTTCCGGCGAGAACGCTGGTGTACTGCCGCCGGGAATGCGGCGCGGGCCGGCCGGTGCCGCCCGGCCTCCGCCTGCGCATGGTCCGCGCGAGTCGGACTCCACGGTTGCGACTGCAACCGTGGAGTGCTGCCCACGCCGGTCGTCCGGAACCAGAAGCACCTGGTGGTCGTGCAGAGCACGCCGGCGTACTTCTCGGCGGCGGAGGACGCGGGGGGACGCCGGCGGCATCCGGCCGCGCATGATTCATGCGAGTCGTACGCCACCGCTGCGATGGCCGCCGTGGCGTACTGCTCGCCGAGATCATCCGGTGGTCAACAGTGCCCTGCAGGTTCTGGGCCGAACGCTGGCGTACTGCTCGACGCGCGGAGGCGCGCGGGTCAGCCCGTCCGCCTTCGCCTGCGCGAGCAGTACGCCACGGTCGCCGTGGCCACCGTGGCGTACTGCTCGCGCCGACCACCCGGTGGTCAGCAGCACCTGGATGTGGTGGCGTCCGCGATGGTGTGCTGCTCGGCCGCGGACGCTCCTACGGCTGCTGCGGCGGCGGGGCCGGGTAGCCGGGCCGCGGACCGCCGTTGCCCCGGTCACCCGGCTGCACCTGCGGGATCCCGCTCGGCGGGGTGGGCACGCTGCTCTCCGGTTCCGGGGACCGCTCCTGGGCGGGCGCGGGCGCCGGGTCGATCGCCTGCGGGCGCCCCTCGCGGGCCGGGCCCGGGCTGGGCCGGGCGGGCGGCTGCTCCTGCGGGGCCGGGGTGGGGGGCACCGGCGCGCCGATCGGCGGCACCTCCTTGCGCGCCTCGGCCTCGGCGTCGGCCACGACCTTCGCGATCTCCGGGTCGGTGCGGGTGTCGAACCAGTGCCGGATGGCTTCCTCGTCGTAGTTCGGCTTGGTGGCCTCGTCGACCGGGCTCGGCTGGAACCGGAAGACGCCGTCCTCGCCGGGCGCACCCAGCATGCGGGTGAACCCCTCGAGGGCCTTGCCGAAGTCGGACGGCACGAGCCAGACCTTGTTGGCCTCGCCCTGCGCCATCTCCGGCAGGGTCTGCAGGTACTGGTAGGCGAGCAGCTCCGGGGTCGGCTTGCCGGCCTTGATCGCGGCGAACACGGTCTCGATCGCCTTGGCCTCGCCCTGCGCCTGCAGCGCCTGGGCCGCCCGCTCGCCCTCCGCGCGGAGGATGCGCGACTGCCGGTCGGCCTCCGCGTTCAGGATCGCCGCCTGCTTGGCGCCCTCCGCGGTGAGGATCTGGCTCTGCTTCTGGCCCTCGGCGCTGCGGATCGCCGACTCCCGCTGGCCCTCGGCGGTGAGGATCATCGCCCGCTTCTCGCGGTCGGCCTTCATCTGCCGCTCCATCGACTCCTGGATCGAGGGCGGCGGGTCGATCGCCTTGATCTCCACGCGGCCGACGCGGATGCCCCACCGGCCGGTGGCCTCGTCGAGCTCGCCGCGCAGCACGGTGTTGATCTCGTCGCGGGAGGTGAGGGTGCCCTCGAGGGTCATCCCGCCGACGACGTTGCGCAGCGTGGTGGTGGTGATCTGCTCGACGCCGGTGATGTAGTCGGAGATCTCGTAGACGGCGGCCTTCGGGTCGGTCACCTGGAAGTACACGACGGTGTCGATGTTGACCGTCAGGTTGTCCTGCGTGATCACCGGCTGCGGCGGGAACGACACCACCTGCTCGCGCAGGTCGATCCGCTCGCGCACCTTGTCGATGAACGGCACGAGGAACGCAAGACCCGGGTCGGCGGTGCCCTTGTACCGCCCGAGCCGCTCGATCACGGCGGCCGTGGCCTGCGGGATGATCTGCACCGCCTTCACCAGCGACACGACCACGAGCAACACCAACAGCACCACGACGATCAGCAATACGGTGCCTTCGGTCACGGCAACCCCCTCCCGGAGCGTCAGATTGTCAGTCCTGTGCGACGACCACCGCGGTGGCACCGGAGATGCTCAGCACGGTGACGCGGGCGCCGGGTTCGATCGGCTCGTGCCCGTCGCTGGTGCGGGCCGACCACAGGTCGCCGCCGATCTTCACGCGGCCGCCGTGCTCGTCGACCCGGGCCACCACGATCGCGGTGCTGCCCAGCAACGCCTGGTGGTGCATCACGGCGGGGTCGACGCCGCGGTCGAGTCGCCTGCGCAACGCCGGGCGCACCGCGAACAGCAGCAGCACCGACGTCACGGCGAACACCACGCCGCCCACCACGGGTCCCCCCACGAGCAGCGACGCCCCGCCGGCGGCCAACGCGCCCCCGCCGAGCATCAGCAGCACGAACTCGCCCGACAGCAGCTCCGCGACGACCAGCAGCACGCCGACGATGAGCCAGATCACGGCGGCCGTCATGGGTCCAGATCCTGCCAGATCGGTTCCCATGAGTGATCAAGTGAGATCAGGTGGTTACGAAGTCGATGAGCCGTTCCACGGCGCCGATCAGAGGCGTCTCCAGGTCCCGGTAGCTGCGCACCGCCCCGAGCACGCGCCGCGCGCCGTCGGCGGGCTCCCCCCAGCGCAGGGCCCGGCACACGCCGGTCTTCCAGTCGGTGCCCCGCGGCACCCGCGGCCACTCCCGGATCCCGACGACCGACGGCTTCACCGCTTCCCACACGTCGACGTACGGGTGGCCGGTGACGAGCACGTGCGGGCCGGCCACCGCGGCGGCCGCCCGGGTCTCCTTCGAGCCCTCCACCAGGTGGTCGACGAGCACCCCGAGGCGCCGCTGCGGGCCCGGCTCGAACTCGGCCACCGCGGCGGCCAGGTCGTCCATGCCGTGCATGGGCTCCACCACCACGCCCTCGACGCGCAGGTCGTGGCCCCAGACCCGCTCGACGAGCTCCGCGTCGTGCAGGCCCTCCACCCAGATCCGCGCCGCCCGCGCGGTGCGGGCGGTGTGGCCCTGCACGCGCACCGACCCGGACGCCGACCGGGTGGGCGCCGCCGGGGCGCGGGCCGGCACCACCAGCGTGGCGGGCCTGCCCTCGAACAGGAACGCGGCCGGCCGCAGCGGGAACACCCGGCGCGCCCCGTGGCGGTCCTCCAGCTCCACGCCGCGTGCGTCCACCGCGACCACCGCGCCGCAGAACCCGCTCGCCGGGTCCTCCACCACGAGTCCCGGTTCGGCCGGCACCTCCGGGATCTGCTTGCGCGCCGCGGTCCTGGTGCCGTCGGCGGCGAACGCCCCTCGGTAGTCGTGCGCACGGGTCACCCACCCGTTCTACCGGCCCCGCGAGCCACCGCCCGGGCACGACACGCCGGGTCACCGCGCGTGAGCTGCGGCAACGGAGCGTGCCCGGCTTCACCCCCAGGCGGCAGTGCTGCCGTACTCGGACGTGGATAGCCTGACGCGGTGCCCTGCCCCTCCGCCACCTTCACCGTGTGGGCCTCGGCCTGGCTGGTGGGCGCCGTCGCGCCCGACGACGTCCTCGACGCGCTCGCCCCGTGGGCTGACGCGCACGACGTCCAGGCAGCCGATTCGGACACTGCACAGCTCACCGACCTCCCCGCTCCCGGTGCCCCGGTCAGCTCCCTGACCTTCCTGCTCGCCACGTTGCGCCGCGCCACGGCCGGGCGCGGCACCGGCGGACCGGCCCGCCTCGTGCTGCCTGCGCCCGGCGACGTGCGCGGCCTGCCCGGCCCCGGGGTGTTCAGCACCGCCGCCACCACGGCGGGTGAAGGCGTCCTCTTCCCCGAGACGGGGCTGGGGACCGGCCTGGGCGTCGTGCCCACCACCGTGGCCGACGGTGTGCTGCGCTGGACCGTCTACCCGGTGGCGGAATCGGGCCCGCCGCCGGAGTTCGTCGCGCTGAGCCACGCCGAGCGCGACCTGCGCGACCAGGTGCGGCAGTCCGCGTCCGTCCTCACCTCGCTCGGGGTGGCCCGCCACCGCCCGGGCGTCCGCGAGGAGATCGCCGCCGCCCTGCGTGCCCGGCCTGCCACGCTGTGGCCGGCCGGGATGCCCTCGCAGGCCCTGCGCGTCCTGCAGCACGCCGACGAGGTGGAGGCGATCCTCGCCGCGGCCAAGGTGGACGCCCCGGGCGGCGCGCTGTCGGCGTCGGCCGCCACCGCGCGCCACGACGCCCTGCGGCCGATCGAGACGGCCGTGCGCGTCGCCCGCCGGGCGGCGGTGGCCGAGGCCGTGCGGGTGCTGGCGAGCGGCCCGCTCGTCTGACGGGGTTGGGAGCGCGGCCGGGCATGGGACGTCCCGATCGACGACATCGGCTCGCACACCAGGTCTCGCTCTGACACACCGACTGCAACCGGTGTGTCAGCACCACTACCGATGTGCGAGCGGCACCGGCGGACCGGCGGGCGCTCACACATCGGCTCGCGCGTTCGCACACCGACTGCAACCGATGTGCGAGCACGGCAGCTTGTGTGTGAGCCCTCCGAGGCCGCTCCGCCGGGGGCTCACACATCGGCTCACCGCCTCGCACACCGACTGCAGTTGGTGTGCCGGCACCACTACCGATGTGCGAGCAGGACCCGGCAACCGGTCAGGCCGGGGAGCACCAGCGCTCGAGCAGCTCCCGGTAGATCACCACGGCCTGCTCGACCCGCCCCGCGAGGCAGTACTCGTCCACCACGTGGCACTGGGCCGGCTCCCCCGGGCCGAGCACCACGGCCGGCACCGGCCCCGACCCGTCGTCGAGCAACGGGGCGAGGGCGGAGGCGTCGGTGAAGAACCGCGCGGGCGGCGCCACGTCGTCCGGCACGCCCGCGGCCTGCAACGCCGACCGCACGGTGGCGACGAACGGCTCGTCGGAGCGCGTGTCCACCGGGGGCAGCACGACGTGGTCGGCCACGTCGACCACGTCGCCTGCGAGCTGTGCCACCTGGGTGCGCAGCTCGCCGGGGTCGACTCCGGGCACGGTGCGGATGTCGAGCATCAGCTCCGCGGCGTCGGGCACCACGTTCGGCGCCACACCCCCGCGGAGCACGCCCACGTTGGCGGTGACCGGCCCGAACCGCTCGTCGCGCGGCCAGCCGGTGTGGTCGTGCAGGGCGACGGCGGCCCGTGCGAGCCGGACCACGGCGTTGTCGCCCAGCTCGGGCGCCGACCCGTGGGCCGCACGCCCGGTGGCCCGCAGCCGCATCCAGTGCGCCCCCTTGTGGCCGAGCACGAGCGCGTTGGCGGTGGGCTCGGCCACCACGAGCGGGCCGCCACGGGCGATCGCGTCCCGGCCGGGCACGTCCAGCCCGACCAGGCCCGTGCACCCGGTCTCCTCCCCCGCGGTGAGCACGAGCTGCACGCCGCGGCAGGTGTGCGGCCTGGCGAGGTGCTCGACGGTCGCGACGAGGGCGGCGGCCACCCCCGACTTCATGTCGCTCGCGCCGCGGCCCACCACCTTGTCCCCGTCGCGCTCGGCCGCCCACGGGTCCACGGACCAGTCGTCAGGCTGCACGGGCACCGTGTCGAGGTGCCCGGTGAACGTCAGCGGGGGCCCGTCGCCGCCGGCGGTGCGGGCCACGAGCTGTTCGCGTCCCGGCTCCCACGCCAGCAGCCGGGTGGTGAGCCCGGCCCGCTCGGCCAGGGCCGCACAGTGCCGGGCTGCGGCGCCTTCGCCGCCGCCGACCGTCCGGAAGCGGATCAGATCCGCCAGCAGGTCGACAGCACCCGTCACCGCAGGACCTCACCGCGGGTCTCGGGCAGTGTGAGGATCACGACGAAGGCGATCAGCGCGCCCACCGCCACGTACCAGAAGAAGAAGTGGGACAGCCCGGCCCCGGCCAGCGACTGGATCACGAGCGGGGCCGTGCCGCCGAACGTCGCGACCGTGAGGTTGTACCAGGCACCGATGCCCAGCCCGCGCAGCTCCGTGGGGAACAGCTCGCTCATGATCGCCGGCGCGATCGAGGTCATCGCCGTGTAGAGGCCCAGCCCCACGGCGAAGACCACGAGCATGTTCCAGAACCCGGGGCCGATCAGCGCCGACAGCGGCACGATCAGCACCGTGGTGGCGGCCGACCACGCCAGCAGCTGCGGCTTGCGCCCGTAGCGGTCCGACAGCACGCCCATCGGGTACTGCAGCGCCACGAACAGCGCGGTGGCGATCGACAGCGCCCAGAACACCTCCTTGGCGTCGGCGCCCCGCGACGACACCGCGTACGGGGTGAGAGCGGAGAAGAAGGTGTAGTAGCAGAGCGTGGACAGCAGCGTGAACGCGACGAGCTGCCCGACCGCCTTCGGGTGCTCGCGCAGCGTCGTCAGCAGGGGGTGCTTGAGCTGCTCCGCCTTGGCCTTGTTCTCCTCGAACTGCTCGGTCTCGGGCATCGCCCGCCGCAGCCACAGGCCGACGATGCCCAGGACGCCACCGATGATGAACGGGATGCGCCAGCCGTACGCGGCGAGCTGCTCCTGCGTCAGCACGCCCGTGAGCAGCGCACCCAGCAGCGAGGCGATGAGCACCGCGGACCCGGTGGAGATGTAGAAGAACGCCGAGTAGCGGCCGCGCCTGCTCGGCGGGGCGATCTCGGCGAGGTAGGCCGAGGCGTTGGAGACCTCACCGCCCAGCGACATGCCCTGCCCGATCCGCGCCAGCAGCAGCAGGATCGGGGCGAGCCAGCCCACCATCGTGAACGTCGGCAGGATCCCGATGATGAACGAGCCGCCCGCCATCAGCAGGATCGTCAGCAGCATGGCGGTGCGCCGGCCCCGCAGGTCGGCGAAGCGGCCCAGCAACCACCCGCCGAGCGGCCGGAAGAAGAACGCGAGCGCGTACGTGGCGAGCGTGCTGATCAGCGCGAGCGCCGCGTTCTCCTTCGGGAAGATCTGCGTGGCGAAGAAGATGCTGAACGTCGCGTAGATCGTCCAGTCGTACCACTCGATGGCGTTCCCGATCGACGCCGCGACCAGGGTCCGCACGGGCAGCCGGTGGGCCGCTTCGTCTTTGGCCAGGGACGGCGTCGTCGGTTCGGACACGGATCACTCCCGGGTGAATGGTGACGGACGGTGAGGCGACATTAGGCCACTCGGCCCTCGTCGTCACCCGAGACGTCTGATCTGTTATCGGGCTTCCCGGTCTGCGGCCACCGCCACCGCGGCGCACGCCTCCAGATCGGCGAGCTGCGCGGTCAGCTTCGCGCGGATCCGCTCCACGGCCGACCGGCCCAGCGGCAGCCGCAGCGGCGCCGACGGCGCGCGCACGGCGGCGATGATCGCCTCGGCGGCGCGGACCGGGTCACCGGGCTGCCGGCCATGCGCGTCGGCGTTGCGCGCCCGCAGCGCACCGGCCGGCCCGCCGGCGTAGTCCGGGATCGGCGTGGACCGGCCCAGGGAACGGCCGAGGAACTCGGTGCGGAACGGGCCGGGCTCCACGATCGTCACCCGGATCCCGAACGGCGCCACCTCCCCCGCGAGCGCCTCCGACGCCCCTTCCAGCGCGAACTTGCTCGCCGCGTAGATCGCGTGCCCGGGGTTGGCCACCACCCCGCCGACCGAGGACAGCTGCACGACGTGCCCGCTGCGCCGCTCGCGCATGTGCGGGAGCACGGCGCGGGTGACGGCGAGCGCGCCCAGCAGGTTCACGGCGAGCACCTCGTGGATCTCCGCGTCCGAGAGCTCCTCCAACGCACCGAGCAGGCCGTGACCGGCGTTGTTGACCAGGACGTCGATCGGCCCCGCCGCCACCGCGGTCTCGACGGCCGCGCGGACCTGGCTGCCGTGGGTGACGTCCAGCGGGAGCGCGAGCGCGCTGCCGGGATACCGCTCGGCGAGATCGGCGACGGCGTGCGGGTCGCGGGCCGTGGCGACCACGGTGTCGCCGCCGGCGAGGAGGGTCTCGGCCAGGGTGCGCCCGAGCCCGGAGGAGGAACCGGTGATGAGCCAATGCATGCCATCAGCCTGGGGGTGCCGCCACTCATAAGTCCAAGACATGTTCGCGCTGACACTCATGGTCCGTGCAATATGAATCCGTGGATCTGCGCCAGCTCGCGTACCTCGACGCCGTCGTCCGCCACGGCGGCTTCACCCGCGCCGCAGAGCAGCTGCGGGTGGCCCAGCCCGCGGTCTCGGCGCAGATCCGCAGGCTGGAGGCCGAGGTCGGGGCCCGGCTGCTGAGCCGCACCACCCGCTCCGTGGCGCTCACCCACGCGGGCGAGCTCGTCCTCCGTCGGGCCCGCCGCGCGATGGCCGAGCTCGACGCCGCCCGCGACGAGCTGGCCGGCCTCGCCGGCGGGCTCCTGGGGCGCGTGCGGATCGGCGCGATCCAGGCGCTCGACCCGTTCGACCTGCCGGCCGCGCTCGCCGCGTTCCACCGCCGCCACCCCGGCGTCGAGCTCGCGCTGGGCTCGGGCGCACTGCGCAGCCTGCTCGACGGGCTGGACCGCGGCGATCTCGACCTCGCGATCGGGCCCGTGCCGCCCGGGCTGCCCACCCGGTACGCGCGCACCCCGCTCTTCACCGACGAGCTCGTGCTCGTCACCGACCCGGATCACCGCCTCGCCGGCACCGACCCCCTCCCGATGGCGGCGCTGCGCGACGAGCCCTTCGTGTGCCTGCCCGCCGACAGCGGCCTGCGCGCGATCCTCGACCGGCTCGCCGCCGAGGCCGGATTCACCCCACGCGTCCCGTTCGAGACCACCCACCTGCCGAGGCTGCGCGCACTCGCCGCCCACGGCCTCGGCGTCGCGCTCGTCGCACGGTCGGTGGCCGAGGCGCCCGGACCACCGGTGGTCGTGCACGGCGTCGACCCGGGCCCGCTGCTGCGCCCGGTCGGGCTCCTGCACCACACCGGCACCGCACTGGGCGCCGCCGTGCAGGCCTGCCGGGACTTCCTGGCGGCGTGGCCCGGACCGCAGGATCCGACCTCCCCCGGCGCCGCGCGCGTCGTGCACGATCCCGCACATGGCTGATCGCGTCGTCGTGGTGACGGGTGGCAACCGCGGGCTCGGCCTGGGGGTGGCCCGCATCTGCGCCGGGCGCGGGGACACCGTCCTGCTCGGCTCCCGGGACCCCGCCGCGGGCGAGCGCGCCGCCCGTGGGCTGCCCGGACGGGTGCACGCGGTGCAGCTCGACGTCACCGACCCCGACGGCCTGGCGTCCCTCGCCCGCGACGTCGCCGCCGCCGAGGGACGGGTCGACGTGCTCGTCAACAACGCCGCCGTGCACTACGACACCTGGCAGACGAGCGTCGACGTCGACCTCGGCGTGGTGCGCGAGGCGCTCGAGACCAACCTCCTCGGCGCCTGGCAGGCCACCCTGGCCTTCCTTCCGCTGCTGCGCCGCAGCGCCCACCCGCGGGTCGTGATGGTGAGCAGCGAGGGCGGCTCGCTGGCGTCCATGCGCGGCGGCACCCCCGCCTACAGCGTCAGCAAGGCCGCGCTCAACGCGCTCACCCGCACCCTGGCCGGTGACCTCGCCCGCGACCGCGTGCTCGTCAACGCCGTCTGCCCCGGCTGGGTGGCCACCGACATGGGCGGGCCAGGTGGCCGTCCCGTCGCGGAAGGCGCCGCCTCCATCATGTTCGCCGTGGACCTGCCCGACGGCGGCCCGACCGGCACGTTCACCCGCGACGGGCGCCCCGTGCCCTGGTGAGGCTCCTCAGGAGCCGGCCGGCTCCGGTGGCACGGCGTCCCGCACCGCCGCGAACACCAGGGCCCGCAGCTCCTCGCTCCCCCGGGCCCGCAGCCCGTCCAGTTCGCCTCGCAGGCGGTCCAGCTCGGCGTCGGCCCGCGCACGCAACACGGCCTCCGCCTCCGCGCGTTCGCGCGCCCGGGCGAGTTCGTGGTCCAGCCGCTGCCTGCCCTCCCGCTCCGCGTCGAGCGCGGCGAGCGCCTCGTCCCGCTCGGCGGCGAGCGCCGCCCGTCGCCGCTCGGCCTCGGCGAGTGCCCGCTGCGCCTCCTCGCGACTTGTAACGGCGCCCGCGAACTCGGCCCGCGTGCGCTCCAGCTCCGCGCGCAACGCCTCCGTCTCCACCCGGCGTTCCTCGGCCCCCGCCCGTGCCGCGTCGCGTTCGGTGGCCGCGCGCTCGGCCCGGACCACGGCGTCCCGACCCGCCTCCTCTGCCTGCGCCGCCCGCCGGTCGGCGGCGCGCGCGCGTTCCTGTGTCTCCTCCCGCGCCGCAACCGCCTCCTGCGCCTGCTGGCGCGCGGCCCCGAGCGCCTCGGTGGCCTCCAGGGCCTGCCGGGCCGCGGCCGCCGCCCGCTCCACCGCTGCCGCCTTCTCCTCCCCCGCCTGCGCGGCCTGCTCCCGCGCGGCCTTGGCGTCGCGTTCCGCCCGCTCCCGCGCCTGCTGGGCGTCCACCCGCGCCGCCTCGGCCTCCGCGGTGCCCCGCTGCGCCGCCTCCACGGCGGCGAGCGCGCCGCCCTCCACCTCGTCCAGCCGCGCCCGGACGGCCTCGAGCGCGCCGGCGAGCTCCGCCACCGGCCCGCGCACCGCGTCGACGTGCTCGCGCAGCCGCTCGGCGTCCAGCTGGAACGTCGCGCGCCCCGCGTCCAGGCCGAGCGCCTCGAGCGCGTCGCGTTCGGCGCGCGCCATCTGCGCGCAGGTGCGCCCACCCGGCCACCGGGTGTCACGGCAGAAGGAACGGCGTCTGCCGCCCTGGGGGCCAGGAGGCGGCAACTCCGACCGGCACTTGCTGTAGCCGCAGCGTACGGCCTCGTCGATCATGGTTCCGCAGGCTATCAGTTCGACGTTTCCAAACTGCCGAACCGGGTTAGGGTTTTGGATCGCAAACCTCCGCCCAACGAAACGTGTGTTTCGTTGGTGCTGACCCACCCCAGGGGCCTCCTGGACTGGGACACCCTCCGAGGGCCGCTTGTCGGGGTGGGATCGCCGGCCTGGAGCGCTCACACACCGGTACTGGCGTCCGCACACCGGTTGCAGTCGATGTGTGGGCACGCGAGCTGGTGTGCGAGCGGGTGGCCGCTGGCCTCCGGGTGGCTCGCACACCACTCGTCGCGCCGGCACACCGGTTGCAGTCGGTGTGCCGGCACAGAGATCGGCGTGCGAGCCACAGCCCGGCCGGCGTCCGGGTGCTCACACACCACCTGCGTAGGCCGCACACCGGTTGCAGTCGGTGTGTGAGTGCGCGAGCTGGTGTGTGAGCGCGTGGACGCCGGCTGCGTGCGGGATGATCACGACCGTGACTTCACCCGCACGCCTGCGCCACGTCCGCTGGCTCGTCGGGGGAACCGGCGCGGGGAAGAGCACCGCTGCCGCGGTCATCGCCCGGCGCTTCGACCTCGACGTCTACGACGGCGATCGCGCCGAGCACGACTGGCTCCGCCGATGCACGGCAGAGCGGCATCCGCGCTTCGCGGCCCTCCGCGACCAGCGGTCCGGGGACATGTGGCGCGATCGATCGCCCGGGCAGATCTTCGAAGCGATGGCCGGCCTGCACGGTGAGACGGTCGAGTTCCTCGTCGAGGACCTACTCGCCCGCCCGACCGATCGCACGGTGCTCGTCGACTACTTCGGGGTGCTGCCGCGCGATCTCGCGCCGCTGCTGAGCCGGCCCGCCCACGCCGCGTTCCTGGTGCCCACTCCGGAGTTCCGCAGGGCCGCCCTGACCCGGCGCTACGCCGACCGGGACCGTGCCCGCGCGAACTGGGGTGGTCTCGACCCGGCCGTGGTGCTCGAGACCCGGCTCGCCCGCGACGCGCTCTGGGATGCCGAAGTGACCAGGCAGGCCCGAGAGCTCGGACTGCCGCTGCTCACCATCGACGGCAACCGCTCGGTGGACCGGACCGTCGATGCCCTCGCCCGGCAGTTCCGGCTCGACACCGCGCAATGAGCGGGACGGTCAGGACCGCGTGATGTCCGGATCCGAGGTGAAGCAGGAGATGAGCTCGGAGAACTCGAGCATGGAGTGCGCGGAGGCCCCCGACTCCTCGGTGGCGGCGCGCAGCTCCTTGTAGAGGCCCGCGATGTGGCGGGCGGCGGCGTTGCCGCTCTCGCGGGGTGAGCGCGCGACGATCCCGCCGAGGATGTCGCGGTGGCCGGGCACGAACCGTTGGCTGGAGCGTTCGAGCTTGAGCGTCTCGAGCCGGAAGTCCGACATCCGGGGGACGATCATGCGGTACATCGCGTGCAGGTTCTGGTTGTGCGAGGCGCGCAGCAGGGAGTCGTGGAAGTCCTCGTCGGTGCGGTGCTCGGCGTAGACGTCGCCGCGCTCGGCTGCTGCTTCATGGTCGGCGACGCGCTGACGCATCTCGGCGATGTCGTCGTCGGTGGCGCGCACGCACGCCAGTGAGACGGCCGCGGTCTCGAGCGCGATCCGCAGCTCGAGCACCTGGGCGAGGTCGGGGCCGCTGGCCGAGCTGAGGTCGACGAACTGCTCGGAGTGGGGCTGCTGCATCGGCTCGGCCACGAAGGTGCCCCGGCCACGCACGACCTGCAGGACACCCAGCGTGTGCAGGGTGCGGATGGCCTCCCGCACGCTTCCGCGCCCCACCTGCAGCTGCCGGGCCAGTTCGGGCTCTGCAGGGAGCTTGTCTCCAGGCTTCAGGGCGCCGGACCGGATCCGCTCGGTGATCGTCTCGGTGATCACCTCGGTGACCGGCCGGCGGGACAGCGCCGTGTAGAGCCCCGGCTCGGTACTGCTCACGGCGGAACCTTAGCACCTGTGGGATGTCCGACTTCATACTTGTACGATGTCGGACATCTTACTACGGTCCCGCCCCATGACTTCCCGTGTACGTGTGGGTGTCCGCTTCCCCCCGGCGACGTCCGTCGCCGACGTGGCCGCCGAGGTCGCCCACGCCGAGCGGCTCGGCTTCGACACCGCGTGGATCGCCGACTCCCAGCTGCTGTGGCGGGACGTCTGGGTGGCGATGGGCCTCGCCGCGGATCGTACGGAGCGCATCACGCTGGCCTCCGCGGTGACCAACGTGGCCACCCGCTTCCCCAGCGTCGTCGCCTCGGCCGTCAACACCGTCGCCGAGCTCGCCCCGGGGCGGGTGTGGCTGGGCCTGGGCACGGGCGACAGCTCGGTGAAGCCGATCGGCCTCTCGCCGAGCACGCGGGCGCAGCTGCGCGCCGGCATCGCCGAGATCCGGGGGCTGCTCGACGGCGAGACCGTCGACATCAACGGCCGCGGTGTGCACCTGCACCGCCCGACCGGCGCGGTGCCGGTGCACCTGGCGGCGTCCGGGCCGCGGACCCTGGGGTTGGCGGGCGAGGTCGCCGACGGGGTGCTGACCCTGGCGGGGGTGTCCCCGGAGACGCTGGGCAGCACGGTGGCCGCGGTGGCCGCGGGGGCACGCGCGGCGGGACGCGCGATGCCCGAGGTCACGGTCGGCGCGTTCTGCGCCTTGACCGACGACATCGAGCGCGACGCCCGCGTGCTCAAGCCGATCTGCCTGCACATGGCCACGATCGGCGCCCAGGACTTCCTGCGGCTCGCCGGGATCGAGCTGCCGCCGCCACCACCCGTGCCCGACGTCTACCCCGACATGGTCCACGCCGAGGACTGGGAGGAGGCGATCACCCACTCCTCGCGGTACGTCACGGACGAGATGGCGGTGCGCTTCGCGCGCACGTTCTGCCTCTTCGGGACCGCCGAGGAGATCCTCGACCGGGCCCGCACGGCGGTCGAGGCGGGGGCGACGGGGTTCTACCTGCGCCACGTCGGCAACTACACGCTGCCCTCGGATCTGATCACGGGGTTCGGCGAGCAGGTGCTCCCCGGCCTGCACGCCCTGGCTCCCCGGGTGGCGGCATGAGCGCCGCGGTGGACCCGAGGGAGGAGGCGCTGGTCGAGGACCTGCGCGCGCTGGCGCGGGTGCCCTCGGCCGTGCCCATGGGGGCCCGGACGCTCATCGCACCCGACGACCCGGTGCTGGTGGCCTACCACCGCGCCCTGCGACCCCGCTTCGCGACGCTGGCCGCGCAGGTGCCGGGGGCCCGGATGGTCGATCTGCCGCTCGAGCAGTACGCGGTGCACGTGCAGGGCGAGCAGCCCGGGCCGGCCCTGGTGCTCATGGCCTACACGCCCACGCAGCACCACAACGAGATGGCCGAACCGTGGTCGGGGGACCTGCGCCCGACGCCCGACGGCGCCGACCTCGCGGTGTTCGGGCAAGGGGTCACCCAGAACAAGGCGCACCAGGCGGTGCTCCTGGAGCTGCTGCGCCGCCTCGCCGGTTCCGGCGGCATCACCCGGGGTTCGCTCTGGCTCTGCGTGAACAACGAGGGTCGCTCGAGCCACAGCTGCTCCACCGCGATCCTCGACGCCCTGCCGGCGACGCCCGACCTGGTGGTCGAGCTGTTCTGCACCGATTTCGCCGTGACGGTGGGGAATCGCGGCCGGGTGGACGTCCACGTGGACCTGCGCGGCCGGGCCACCCACTCGTCGACGCCGCCCGCCACGGGCCGGGTGATCGACGCCGCCGCCGACGTCGTGGTCGCGCTGCGCGAGCTCGACCGCCGGGCCGCGGCGCACACCCATCCGGAGCTGGGGGCCGAGCAGGTCGTGCCGTACCTGGTGAGCTACGACCCGCTGGCCCCGCACACGCTGCCGTCGCAGGCGCGGATCACCGTGGACCGCAGGCTGCTGCCCGGCACGTCCCCGGCCGACGCCACCGCCGAGCTGGCGGCGGGTCTGCACGAGCTGCTCGGCGAGGCCCCGCACGGCTGCGCGATGAGCGTCAGCGAGGGGGTCGCGATGCTGCCGCACCGGCTCGACCCGGACCAGCGCAGCGTCCTCGCCCCGCTGGAGGACGCGATCCGCGCACGGCAGGGCGAGGTCCGCCACCGCGTCTACGGGGGCACGTTCGACGCGGGCGGGCCGGCCGCGCGCGGCGTGCCCACCGTGATGTTCGGGGTACCCGACGCCGGTGGGCTGCTCGACGACGACTACCTCGCGCTCGCCGCGCTGCGGGACGAGGCCGACATCGTGCACGACGCGGTCGTGCGCTACCTGGGCACGAGCGAGAGGCCACCGCGATGACGGAACACGACCCAGCCCCACACCACCCAGCCCCCGCCCACGACGGGCGCACCGCTCCCCCGCCGGCGCACGAGGCCGGTCACCACGAGGGCCGCCCGGTTCGGGTGGTCTCGGCGAGCCTGCTCGGCACGGCCATCGAGTGGTACGAGTTCTTCATCTACGGCACGGCGGCCGCGCTCGTCTTCCCGACGGTCTTCTTCCCCGACAACGACCCGCGGGTGGCCACCCTGCTGTCCTTGTCGACCTTCGCGGTGGCCTTCCTGGCTCGCCCGGTCGGCGGGGCGATCTTCGGGTTCTTCGGGGACCGGTTCGGGCGCAAACCCGTCCTGATCGCCACGCTCGCGCTGATGGGCTGCTCGACGCTGGCGATCGGGCTGCTGCCCTCCCACGGTTCGATCGGGATCGCGGCACCGCTGCTGCTGGTGCTGCTGCGGGTGCTGCAGGGCCTGTCGCTGGGCGGCGAGTACGGCGGGGCGGTGCTGATGAGCGTCGAGCACGCGCACCCGGCGCGGCGCGGCCTGTTCGGGGCGCTGGTGAACACCGGCGCGGGCTGGGGGTTGCTGCTGGCCAACCTCGCGTTCCTCGGCGTCTCGGGCCTGTCCGAGGAGGAGTTCCTCGCCTGGGGCTGGCGGGTGCCGTTCTGGTTGAGCGTGGTGCTGCTCGTGGCGTGCTTCGTGGTGCGGATCCGCATCAGCGAGAGCCCGGAGTTCGCCCGTGCCGCCGCCCGCGGCGAGACCCGGCGCGCCCCGCTGCGCGAGGTGGTCACCCGCCACTGGTTGCTGACGGTCCTGATGATGCTGTCCTATGCCGGCGCGGGGGTCGTCTTCTACGTCGGCACCGTCTACGTGCTGACCTACGGCACCGACACCCTCGGGATGTCGCGCAGCACGATGCTCACCCTGGTGCTGCTGATCAACGTGGTGAACATCGTGGCCATCCCCGCGTTCGGCGCGTTGTCGGACCGGGTGAACCGCAAGGCGATCTTCATCGCGGGCGCGGTGGCGATGGCGGTGCTCTCCCCGGTGTGGTTCCTGCTGCTCGAGACCCGCTCGTTCACCGTGATGCTGGTCGGGTTCGTGCTCCTGTTCATCCCGTACGCCGCCAACTACGGGGTGATGCCGACGTTCTTCGCGCAGGTGTTCCCCGCGCCCGTGCGCTACAGCGGGCTGTCGCTGGGCTACACGCTCGGCACCGTCATCAGCAGCGCGATCGCCCCGCTGATCGCCACCAGCCTGCTGTCGGCCACCGGCACCTGGACGGCGATCGCGGTCTACATGAGCGGCACGGCACTCGTGTCGGCGATCGCCGCCGTCTGGCTGCGTGAACGGACGGCGCCGGCGGTCGGGCCGCTGCCCGCCACCGGTCTGGCCGCGGCCGGGAGGACGGAATGACCGCCGCAGTCGACCACCCCGCGCCGCACTACCTCAAGCCCACCTCGCTGGCGGACGCGCTCGCGTTGCGGTCCGAGCGGCCGTCCGCGACGGTCGTCGCAGGCGGCACCGACCTGATGGTCGCGGTCAACGAAGGTCGGCGCGATCTCGACGAGGTGATCGACGTCAGCGAGGTCGCCGAGCTGGGTGGCTGGGACCGCGACGGTGACCGCCTGCGAATCGGGGCGGCGCTGCCGCTCACGCGGGTGGTCGACGAACTCGCGGTGCACCTCCCCGGTCTGGCCGGGGCGGCGCGCCTGGTCGGGTCCCCGCCGATCCGCCACCGGGCCACGCTGGGCGGCAACATCGCCACGGCGTCCCCGGCCGGGGACACCCTGCCCCCGATGCTCGCCGCCGGCGCCACCGTCGAACTCGCCTCGGTCCGCGGGGTACGGGAGGTCCGCAGCGACGAGTTCTTCCTCGGGCCCGGCCGCACCGTCGTCGCCCCCGACGAGCTGATCGTCGCGGTGCGCATGACTCCGGCCGCGGGCGAGGCGTTCGCCAAGACCGGCACGCGCCAGGCGATGGTGATCTCCGTGGCGGCGGCCGCCGTGCGGATCGACCCGGACCGGCGCCACGTCGGCATCGCCCTCGGCTCCGTGGCGCCCACACCGCTGCGCGCCCGCACCGCCGAGGACTTCGCCACCCGTGAGCTCGACTGGACCGCCCGCACCGCCCCCGACGCGGCGTGGTGGGCCGAGCTGGGCCGCCTCGCCGCCGGCGATGCGGCACCGATCGACGACCTGCGCGGCACCGCCGAGCACCGGCGCCGGGTCGCCGGCGTGCTGGTGGCCCGCTGCGCCCGACAGGCCTGGAGCAGCACGTGCTGAGGTTCACCGTCAACGGCACCGAGGTCGCACTGGACGACGTGCCCGCAGGCGAGAGCCTGCTGACCGCCCTGCGGGAACGCTGCGGGTTGCGCGGCACCAAGAACGCCTGCGAGCAGGGCGAGTGCGGCTCGTGCATGGTCGCCCTCGACGGCCGCACCGCGTGTTCCTGCCTGGTGCCCGCCCACCAGGTACACGGGCACGCGGTCACCACGATCGAGGGCCTGAGCCCGGACAACGGCGAGCTCGACCCGGTGCAGCAGGCCTTCCTCGACTGCGGGGCCGTGCAGTGCGGCTTCTGCACGCCCGGCCTGGTGGTCGCCGTGCACGACCTCCTCGCCCAGCACCCCGATCCCACCGACGACGAGACCCGCGAGGCGCTCGCGGGCAACCTGTGCCGGTGCACCGGCTACCACGGCATCTTCGACGCCGTGGCGTTGGCCGCGCAGCGGCGGAAGGACCTCGAGAGATGAGTGTCGCGCCCGAACGCCCGCGCACCGCAGCCGAGCCCGTTCTCGGCGTCGGTGCTGCCGCCGCCCGCCCCGACGGGCCCGCGAAGGTCCGTGGCGAGTTCGAGTTCTCCTCGGACCTGCACGTCCCGGGCATGTTGCACGGCGCCACCGTGCGCAGCCCGCACCCCCACGCGCGCATCCGGCGCATCGACGCGTCCCCTGCACTGGCGATCCCGGGGGTGGTCGCCGTGGCGACCGCGGCCGACGTCGCCGGCACGAACCGGTTCGGGCTCGAACGCCGCGACCAGCCCGTGCTGGCCGGGGACGTGGTCCGCTACGTCGGGGAAGCGATCGCCGTGGTCGCAGCCACGAGCCCGGCGGCCGCGCGCCGCGCCGCCGACGCCGTCGTGGTCGACTTCGAGGTGCTGCCGGCGATCACGGACGCCGAGGCGGCGGCCGAACCGGGCACCGCGGCGCTGCACCCCGGGGGCAACCTCGTGCGCCACATGCGGATGCGGCACGGCGACCCCGTCCCGGACGACACGGACCTGGTGCGGGTCAGCGGCGAGTACCACGTGGGCATGCAGGACCAGGCCTTCCTCGGGCCGGAGTCCTGCCTGGCCGAGCCCACGGCCACCGGCGGCGTCCACGTGCGGTGCTCGACCCAGTGGCTGCACATCGACCGCGACCAGCTCGCCGAGGCGCTGGGGCTGCCGCCCGAGCAGCTGCGCCTCACCCTCGCCGGGGTCGGTGGCGCGTTCGGCGGCCGCGAGGACCTGAGCGTCCAGGCTCACGCCGCCCTGCTGGCCCTGCGCACCGGGCGGCCCGTGGCGATGAGCTACCCGCGGCGGGAGTCCTTCGTCGGGCACGTGCACCGCCACCCCGCCCGCATGCGCTACACCCACACCGCCACCCGCGACGGGCGGCTGGTCGCCGTCGAGGCCGACATCCTGCTCGACGGTGGCGCGTACGCCTCGACCTCACCCGCGGTGGTCGGCAACGCGGGGTGCTTCGCCGCCGGCCCCTACGCCGTGCCCACCGTCCACGTCGACGCGCGCGTGGTCTACACCAACAACCCGCCGTGCGGGGCGATGCGCGGCTTCGGCGCGATCCAGGTGTGCTTCGCCTACGAGTCGCAGATGGACGAGCTCGCCCGCGTCCTCGGGATGGACCCGGTCGAGCTGCGCCTGCGCAACGCCGTGTCGACGGGGTCCACGATGGCCACCGGGCAGACCGTCGACGGGCCCGCCCCGGTCGCCGAGCTGCTCGAACGCGTCGCCGCCCGTCCCCCCGCCCCACCCCGCACCGACGGCGCCCCGACCGTCCGCGGCGTCGGCTACGGCGTCTCGATCAAGAACATCTGCAAGTCGGCGGGGGTCGACGACTACGGCACGGCCCGTGTGCGCCTGTTCCGCCGCCCCGACGGCCGTCCCGCCGCCCAGGTCCAGACCGCCGCATCCGAGGTGGGCCAGGGGCTGGTCACCGTGCAGCAGCAGATCGTCCGCACCGAGCTCGGCGTCGACGACGTCGGGTTCCTCCCCACCGACACCACGGTCGGCGATGCCGGCACAGCGTCGGCGTCGCGCCAGACCTGGATGTCCGGCGGCGCCGTGCAGCTGGCCTGCCGGCAGGTCCGTGCCGAGCTGCTCGCCCGCGCCGGGTGCGCAGGTGCCGACCTGCCCGTCCAGGACGGGGCGGTGCAGACCCCGGTCGGGCCGGTCGACCTGGCCGACCTGCTCGACGCCGAGATCGACGAGACCGCGGTCTTCCGCCACCGCACCACCTCCCCGCTCGACGAGAACGGGCAGGGCGACGCCCACGTGGCCTACGCCTTCGCCGCCCACCGCGTCACCGTGGACGTCGACGTCGAGCTCGGCACGATCGAGGTCGTCGAGGTGGCGTGCGCCCAGGACGTCGGGAAGGCCGTCAACCCGCTCGGCGTGGCCGGGCAGATGCACGGCGGCATCGTGCAGGGCCTGGGCCTCGCGGTGATGGAGGAGATCCAGGTGCGGGACGGGCGCATCCTGAACCCCGGCTTCACCGACTACCTCATCCCGACCGCCGCCGACGTCGGCGTCCACCACCTCGACGTCCTCGAACACCCGCGGCCCGACTCGCCCTACGGCCTGACGGGTGTGGGCGAGCCACCGATGCTGTCGGTTCCCGCCGCGGTCGCCGCCGCGGTGCGCCAGGCCACGGGCGCCGACATCCGGCGCGTGCCGATCCGCCCCCAGGACCTCACCGCGGCCAGCGGATGAACACGCGCATCGCCCTGCTCGCCACCGGTGGCACGATCGCCTCCCGCACGCACCGCGCGGAGCGCGCGGTCGCCGCCACGGCGACCGAACTGCTGGAGGCGACCGCGCCTCCCGCAGGTGTGGCCGTCACCCCGGTCGACCTCGCGGCCCGGTTCTCCTCGGCCGCCGGCACCGACGACGTGCTCGACCTGGCCCGCGCCGTGGACGCGCACGCCGCGGGCCACCACGGCATCGTGATCACCCACGGCACGGACACCCTCGAGGAGACCGCCTTCCTGCTGGCGCTCGTCCACCGCCACGACGTGCCGGTGGTGATCACCGGTGCCCAGCTCCCCCTCGACCACCCCGAGACCGACGGGCCGGCCAACCTCGCCCACGCCCTCGACTGGGCCTGCCGCGGCCGGCCCGGCGTCACCGTCGGCTTCGACAGGCAGATCTGGCCCGCGATCGGGATCCGCAAGCTGCACACCACGGCCCGGCGTGCGTTCGCCGTGCCCGGCGCGGACCCGATCGCCACCGCCGGGCCCGCCGGCCTCGTCGAGCACCGGCGCACCCCGGCGCCTCCCCCGCTGCCCGTGCCGGCCCACCTGCCGCGGGTCGAGGTCATCCCCCAGTACCTCGGTGTCGACACCACCGCGCTCGACGCCGCGCTGCACGCGGGCGCCGCCGGCCTCGTCATCGCCGCCTTCGGCGACGGCAACGCCACCCCGGAGCTGACCCGGCGCGCGGTCGCGCTGCTGCACGGGGGCATGCCCGTGGCCGTGACGAGCCGGGTGGGCGCCGGACCCGTCCACGGGCACTACGCAGGCGCGGGCGCCGCGCTCGCGGCTGCCGGCGCCCTGATGATCGGCGGGCTCAGCCCGTGGCAGGTCCGGCTGCTGCTCGCCACCGCGCTCGCCCACACGCCCGACCAGCCGCTGCACACCGCACGGCGGTGGCTCGCCGCCGCGCGGGAACAGGGCGCTGTCACGCCGGAGGCTCCTGTGCCGTCCTCGGGGTGACACCGTCCCGAGGAGCAGCAGTGCCGAACCCGACCCTGGAACGCCGGATCCTCCGCCTGCAGAACAGGCTGATCAACCCGCTGGTGGCGTGGTTGATCGCGCGGGGGCTCGAACCGCCGACGTACGCCGTGCTCGAGACCGTCGGGCGGCGCACCGGCCGCGTCCGCCGCGTCCCGGTGGCCAACGGGCTCGACCGCGACACCTTCTGGCTGTTCGCCGCGCTCGGCGAGCGGAGCGCGTACGTGCGCAACCTGCGCGCCGACCCGCGGGTGCGGATCAAGGCCCGCCCGGCCCGGCTGCGTGACGGGCTGCGCAGCCGCTGGCGCACCGGCACCGCCCACCCCCTGCCCGACGACGACGCCGAGGCCCGCCACCGGGCACTGGGCCGCGGCCGGCCGGGGTACCGGCTCGACGGCGTGCTCCTGCGCGCGCTGGCGGGCGGCAACCGGATGCTGACGATCCGGATCGACCTCGACCGGGAGTGAGCCGCGGGCCCCGGAAGGGCAGGAAAGCCACATTCAGGGCCGGAGAGGCCCTGAATGTGGCTTTCCTGAACCTGCGCCGTAGCGATGAGTTCCGGCCCGCACCGGAGTCGGATCCTGCGGATGCTGGACCGGACGAACGGGAGTGCTGTGAGCGGGATCAGGGTGTTGGTGGCGGGGGCGAGCATCGCGGGGCCCGCGCTGGCCCACTGGCTGCACCGGTGGGGTGCCGAGGTCACCGTGGTGGAGCGGGCACCCGGGCTGCGCCCCGGCGGGCAGGCGGTGGACGCGCGCGGGGTGGCCAAGGAGGTCATCCGCCTGATGGGGCTGGATGCGGCGGTGCGGGCGGCCCGCACCGACACCGCGGGCGCGCACACCGTGGATGCGGACGGCGCCGTGCTGGAGACGTTCCGCGCCGACGACGACGGCGGCGACGGGTACATCGCGGAGATCGAGATCCTGCGCGGGGATCTGGCCCGGGTGCTCCACGAGCACACCCGCGACCACGTCGAGTACGTCTTCAGCGACCGGATCGCCGAGCTCACCCAGGACGCCGACGGGGTCGACGTCATCTTCGCCGGGGGCGGCAGGCGACGGTTCGACCTGGTGGTCGGGGCGGACGGGCTGCACTCGGGCCTGCGCGCCACGGTCTTCGGACCGCACGAGCGGTTCATCCGCCACCTGGGGCTCGTCCTGGCCTTCTACAGCGTGCCCAACGAGTTCGGGCTCGACCGCTGGATGCTCCAGTACAACGACGCCGGTCGCACCGCCCTCCTACGCCCCATCCAGGACGCGACCCGGGCGATGGCGATGTTTTCGTTCCCCGCAGCCGAGTTCGCCGTTGACCACCGCGACGTCACGGACCAGAAGCGCCTGCTCCGCGAGCGGATGGCCGGGTTCGGCTGGCTGACCCCGCGGATCCTCGCGCACCTGGACGACACCCCGGACTTCTACTTCGACCAGGTCGCGCAGGTCGTGATGGACCGCTGGTCACGCGGCCGGGTCGCGCTGCTCGGGGACGCGGCGTTCAGCGCGTCGCCGATGTCCGGTGGCGGCACCGGGCTGGCCTTGGTCGGCGCCTACCTGCTGGCCGGGGAGCTGGCCACCGCCGGGTGGGATCCGGAGGCCGGGTTCGCGGGCTACGAGGCGCGGATGCGCCCGTTCGTCGCGGCCAACCAGGAGATCGGCCGGATGCACGTGGAGAGCCTGCAGGCCACCGAGCCTGTCGAACCGGACATGGACGCGCTCATGGAGCTGGTGGAGCGGGCGATCAACGGCGTGGAGCTGCCCGACTATGCGGGGCGGGCCCCGGAAGGGGCAGGAAAGCCACATTCAGGGCCTGTGCGGCCCTGAATGTGGCTTTCCTGAACTCGCCACCGCGCCCGCCGCGCCGTAGCGCAACCCGTCGTAGAGGATCGCGACGATCCGCACCGCGTCGTCCTCCCAGCCCTCGGCGCGCATGCCGCAGATGCCGCCGAGGGCGCGCAGGACGATGCGTCCACTGACGTCCCCGCGGACGAGGCCTGCGGCGACGCCCGCGGCGAGCAGGTCGTCGAGGGCGCGGGCCATCTCGTCACGCGCGTCGTCGAACACGGGCGAGTCGGTGGCCATGATGCTCTCCAGCGCCTCTCCCATCCCCCGGCCCACGGCGGCGTGCTCCACGAGCAGCAGCAGGAAGGAGCGCAGGGCCTCGTCCGGGGCGTGCTGCGCGAGCAGCCGCTCGCGGGCGGCGCAGAGATCGGCGACCTCCTGCCGGTATACCTCCGCCACCAGTGCTTCGCGGGTGTCGAAGTGCCGGTAGAGGGTGCCGACGGCGACGCCGGCTCGGCGGGCGATCTCCTCCACGTGGGCGTCGTCGTCGGAGAGGAACGCCTCCCGCGCCGCGACCAGCAGTGCTTCGCGGTTGCGGCGGGCATCGGCGCGCACCGGACCTCCTAAGGTGAGTCTGGTTCAGGTTGTGTGTATCGTTTCCGGAGTCAGACTCACTTTACTGGAGGAGGCGGTCCCGATGACCGTGGACGACGGACTCGACGGACTGCGCGTCCTGGTGACCGGTGGCAGCCGGGGGCTGGGCGAGGCGACGGCGCGCCGCTTCGCCGCGGCCGGAGCCACCGTGCTGACCGCCTCCCGGACCGCTCCCCCGCGCGACCTGCCCGCCACCTTCATTCCCGCCGACCTGCGCTCGGCGCAGGGTGCGGCGGAACTCGGGCGCCGCGTGCTGGACGCCGTCGGGGGCGTGGACATCCTGGTGAACAACGCCGGAGCCGCGACCGGACCGGCCCCTACCCTGGAGCGCTCCGACGACTCGTGGCTCGCCGACCTGGAGATGAACCTGCTCGGCGCGGTCCGCCTCGACCGGGCCCTCGTCCCGGGGATGGTCGAGCGCGGCTCCGGTGTGGTCGTCCACGTCTCCTCCATCGCCAGCCACCTCCCCCAGCCCGGTGAGGCGTCGTACGCCGCGGCGAAGGCGGCGCTCAACGCCTACAGCCGCGAGCTCGCGACGGCGGTCGGGGTGTACGGCGTGCGCGTGGTGTGCGTCCTGCCCGGCTTCGTCGTCACGGAGGGCGCGGCCGCCCACCTCCAGCAGATGGCCGAGGACCAGGGCGTCGGCGTCGACGACGTCGAGCAGGAGCTCCTGGACCACCTCAACGTGCCGATGCGGCGCCCCGGGCGACCCGAGGACGTCGCGGAGATGATCGCGTTCCTCGCCTCCGGCCGGGCGAAGTGGCTCACGGGAGCCCAGTACCGGGTCGACGGCGGCATCATCCCCGCGATCTGAGCGCCGAGGACGGATGGGGAGGGACATCATGAACATCAGCCTGACGTCGCTGGTCGTGGACGCCGCGGACATCGAGACCGAGAGCTCGTTCTGGCACCTGGTGCTCGGCGGCTCGGTCACGAAGACGGCGACGCACCACTTCCTGCAGGTCGACGGCTTCCCCGTGATCGTGATCCAACACGCGGCGGAGCACGTGCCGCCGCAGTGGCCCGACGGCGGTTCCCAGCAGATGCACGTCGACCTCTCCACCGACGACGTGGCGACCGGGGAGACGCGGGTGATCGCCGCCGGCGGCCGACGGCTGCGGCCGACGGCTGACGTCGCCGCCTCCACCTGGGAAGGCGCCCGGGTGTACGCCAGCCCCGCCGGGCATCCTTTCTGCCTCCGCCCGGCCTGACCGCGCCCACGCTGATCACCGCGTAGGGTCGCCCCGTCGGCCGGTGACGCGGAAGGGATGCCATGACCCAAGACGCGCTCGCCGTCCTCGAGTCGCTCGACCGGGCCCGGCCGCCCGCCGTGCGCGGCGACGAGTCGGAGTGGCCGGGGGTCGCCGATCCGGACGTCCTGCGGGCCCAGCTGCTCGACTGGCTCTCCCAGTACGCCAACGCCGGCACGCGGCGCACCTACGCCTACGCGCTCGGGCTCCCGGTGGGGTGGGTCGACCCGGTGGACGCACCGCGGCGCCCCGGCCCACCCGCCGCCGCGCCGGGGCCGCTGCACGACCTGGCCTGGTTCCGCTGGTGCGCGCGCCGTGCGCTCGACCCGCGCGCCGCCACGGCCGGGCACGTCAAGGCCTGGCTGCACGCGCTGGACGCGGCAGGTGCCCAGCGCCGCACCCGGCAGCGGATGCTCTCCACCCTCTCCGCCCTCTACGGCCATCTCGCCGAGACCGGCGTCGTGCCCGCCAACCCGGCCGCGCTCAACCGGGCCAGGCTCGGCCTGTCCTCCAGCGCCCGCGACGCCTCCCCCACCGTGCGGCTCACCCCCGAGCAGCTCAAGGCCCTCCTCATCGCCGCCGCCCGCCTGCCGTACTCGCGCAGCCCCCGGCTCGCCCGGCTCTACGCGCTGCGCGCCGTGGCCGTCGTGGCCCTCCTGACCAGCGGCCTGCGGATCTCCGAGCTCGTCGGCCTCGACCGCGACGACCTCGTCCGCACCGGCGGCGACGACGTCCTGCGCGTGCTCGGCAAGGGTGGGCTGCACCGCGAGGTGTACGTCACCGACCTCGTGCGCGAGGCCCTCACGGCCTACCTCGCCGAGCGCGACCGCCTCACGGGCACCAACGTGCCCGCCCGGAGGGGCCGCACCGCGCACGGCGCGAGCCCGATGATCGCCACGCGGGACGGCGGCCGCTGCTCCCGCGTGGACCTCTACACCCTGCTGCGCCGCATCGCCGCCCACGCCGGACCCGCGCTCGACGGCGTCGCCGACCGCGTGCACCCGCACGCCCTGCGCCACGCCTACGTCACGATCGCACTGGAGCAGGACGCCCGAATCCAGCACGTTCAGGCGGACGTCGGGCACGCCACGATCGCCACCACCCAGCACTACGACCGCGGCCGCCGCACCCGCGACACCACCGCCGCCGACCTGGTGGCCGCGGCCATCGCCGCAGCCCCCGACCCGCAGTAGCCGGGTCAGCGGCAGACCAGGGCGAGCGCGCACGGCCAGTGCGGCGCCGACCGCGTCTGGCTCGCGCACCCGCGGCACCGGCCCTCCGCGTCGGGGACGTGCGCGGCGCGCAGCCGCTCGCGCACCAGCGGCCAGCCGGTGATGATCTCGGCGGCCTCGCCGAGGAGGCGGAAACTGCGCTGGTCGGGGTCACGGGGCGCCGCGGCGGTCATGACGCCGAGGGTCGCCGGGGTGGTCCCGTGATCGGGACCGCCCTCGCGGGAAGCAGGAGAGCGGGATTCCCGCTCCCGCGTTCCCGTGTGCCACTATCCGTGATCAAGCCGGAGCGGGGGGTCACGTGGGGCGGCACGAGGGGTCGATGGTCCGCCGGCGGGTGCTGGCCCGGCAACTGAGGCAGCTGCGCGAGGACGCCGGGCTCACCCTCGAACAGGCGGCGCCGAAGCTCGACTTCTCGGTCAGCAAGCTGTCCCGGATCGAGAACGCGCAGATCCTCATCGACGTCCACTGGGTGCGGGGCATGCTCGACCTGTACGACGTGGGCGGCAATCGGTGGACGGAGCTGATCGAGCTCGCGCGGGAGGCCAACCAGCCCGGCTGGTGGCGCGCCTACGGGCTGGGCAACAACAGCTACATTGCCTTCGAGACCGAGGCGCGCCGGGTGTACGACTTCACGCCGCTGTACGTGCCCGGGCTGATGCAGACCGCCGAATACGCCCGAGCATTGATGGTCGCGGTCCCGGTCGCGCGCACACCCGAGCAGCTCGACAAGGAAGTCGCAGCTCGAATGCATCGGCAGCACCGGTTGACCTCGATGGAGGAACCACTGGAACTGGTCGCCGTGGTCGATGAGTCGGTGCTCCGCCGCCCGGTCGGCGGTGATGAGGTTCTGCGCGCGCAGCTGTGGCACATAGCGGAGCTCGCGGAGCTGGAGTCGGTGGAGTTGCACGTGCTGCCGGACGGAGTGGGCGCGCACGCCGCGCTGGTCTCGGGATTCATCATCCTGCAGTTCGGGGAACTCGGTGAGCCGGACATGGCCTACGTCGAGCACGCGCTCGGCGCGCTCACGCTCGACAAGGAGCGCGAGGTCGCGCGGGCTAGGCTCACGTTCGAGCGTGTGCTGTCCGCCGCGCTCGACCCGGCCGAGTCACTGGCGCTCGTCAAGAGGCTCGGGCGGAGGTGAGCCGTCCGAAGGAGAAGGCCGTGCGTGACAACGAGCTCCGCTGGTTCACCAGCAGCTTCAGCGGCGGCAACGGCGGGGGCTGCGTCGAGGTTGCCTTCCGAGGGAGCGAGGTCGCGGTGCGCGACACCAAAGATCGCGCCCGGCAGCCCCACCGCTACCCGGCCACCAGCTGGACCGAGTTCCTCGCCGGCGTGCGGGCCGGCGAGTTCGACCGCGCCGACCGGGGATGACCCGATGATCCGGCACGTCGCGACCGTGGCCGTCTACGTCACCGACCAGGACGAGGCCCTGCGGTTCTGGACGGAGAAGGTCGGCTTCGAGCTGCGCACCGAGCGGAGCATGGGCGACGCCCGCTGGCTCGAGGTGGCCCCGCCCGGCGCGGCGTCGGCGCTGGTGCTCTACCCGAAGGCGAT
This sequence comes from Pseudonocardia zijingensis, assembly GCF_042657305.1. NCBI lineage: Bacteria > Bacillati > Actinomycetota > Actinomycetes > Pseudonocardiales > Pseudonocardiaceae > Pseudonocardia > Pseudonocardia zijingensis. Next base: position 100,473 of record NZ_JBHSKO010000016.1, read on the forward strand.
GATGCGGGAGCCGCTGCAGCCGGGGATCGTGTTCGAGGTCGACGACATCGAGGGCACCTGCGCCCGCCTCACGGAGGCCGGCGTGCCGTTCGCCAAGCCGCTGCGCGAGATGCTGTGGGGCAGGTTCGCGTCGTTCCTCGACCCGGAGGGCACCGAGTTCGGCCTGCGAGAGTGAACCAACTGGAACACTCGCCGATCTCGCGGCGTTGCCCGCCGGTATGGAGATCACCGTCGTCATCGCGTCCCGGCCCGAGGTCCCGCCCGATGAGGAACTGCGCACGGCCGTGGTGGCCGACCGGCTCGGCTACCGCGACCTCTGGGTCGGCGAGGGGTTCGTCTGGGACGCGTTCGCGCTGGCCACCGCCGCGGGCCTGAAGACGCGGCAGATCGAGCTCACGGTCGGCCCGATCCCGGTGTCGGTGCGCGACCCGGCCTCGATCGCGCGTGCCGCGGCGTCGACCGCCGCGCTCGTCGGCAGGCCGGTCGGCGTGGCCCTCGGGACGTCGAGCCTGCGCGTGGTCGAGCGGATGCACGGCCGGTCCCGCCGCCGGGCCGTCACCACCATGGCCGAGAGCGCCCAGGCGCTGCGGGCCTTGTTCGCCGGGCAGGTGGCCGACTTCGCGGGCGAGACCGTCTCGACGCACGACTACCGGCTGCGACTCGACCCGCCCGGCGGCCCGATCACCCTGGCCGCGTTCGGCGACCGGGCGATCGAGGTGGCCGCGCGGCACGCGGACCGGATGGTGCTGGACCTCGTCTCCCCCGAGCTCGCCCGCCACTACCGGGGCAAGCTCGACGCCGCCGCAGAGCGGGTGGGCCGCCCGGCGCCCCGGCTCGCGGCCTGGATCCCGGCGGCCGTGGACCCGACCCCGGAGGCGCGCGTCCAGGTGCTGCGCAGCGTGCTCGGCTACCTGTCGGTCGCCGGGTACCAGGAGATGTTCGTGGCCGCGGGGCTCGGCGACGCCGTGCGGAGGTCGCAGGAGGGCGCAGACGTCGACGAGTTGGTCGGCGCCGTGCCGCCGTCGGCCGTGGAGCGGCTCGGCCTGGTCGGCGACGCCGCCTCCGTGCGCGAGCGGCTCGACGCCTACGCCGAGGCCGGTCTCGACGAGGTCGTGCTCGTGCCCGCCACCGCGGGCGACCCCGGCGGCGAACGCACCCTCATCGCCCTCGCTCCCTGACCCCGGACGATCACGCGTGCGGCACGGCCGTGGCGGGGTCGAACCCGGCGAACGCGAGCGCGATGACGAAGCCCGCGGCCTCCTCGAGCTGCCGGGCCCGCTGCAGCGGCCCCACCACGGCCGGCACGCCGCCGACGTCGCGCACGAGCTCGCCCGTGACGCGCAGGGCCTCCGCGTCGTCGCCGCAGATCGCGACGGTGACCGGGTCGGCACCGGGCGGGCGGGTCCAGGCCGCGGCCGGGAACAGGTGGAACGCCTTCACCACCCGCGCGCCGGGCGCCAGCGCGGCCACCCGCTGCGCCGCCGATTCGTCCGGTCCGGTGAGCAGGGCGCCGACGCCGTGCTCGACCGCGTTGGTGGGGTCGATCAGCGCGGTGCCGGCCAGCACACCCCGGTCCGCGCCCGCGGCGCGCAGGACGTCCTCCACGCCCGACCACAGCACCGCGAGGAGCACCGCGTCGCACCCTTCCCCCACCTCGGGGAGCGGTACCGCGCGCGTGTCGCCGCCCAGCCGGTCCGCCAGAGCGCGCGCCTTGTCCGGGGACCGCCCGCCGACGACCACCTCGTGGCCCGCACGCAGCCAGCCCGTGCCCAGCGCCTCCGCCAGCGTCCCCGTGCCGAGGATCCCGATCCGCTTCGCCCGTGTCTTCTCGTCGATCATGCGGGCGACGGTAGGCAGTCCGATGCGCACCGATCGGTGCGTGCGCCGCGGGTGCCGGCCGGGCCGGGCCGCCCCGTGCGCCAGCAAGGTGGCTTTGCTGGCGCATTACGCCAGTAAGGCCACCTTGCTGGCATAAGGGAGCCGCCGCGCGGGCCGGCACCCGGAGGCCTGGGGAGGATGGGGCCATGAGCGAGTGCGAGGAGCTGGTCGCCGACTGCCGGCTGCGGGCGGCCTTCGACCTGTTCGTCCACACCTGGGACCCCGTCGTGCTGGCCGCGCTGCGCGCGGGACCGCGCCGCCGCCAAGCCCTGCGCACCGCGATCGGCGGCATCAGCGACAAGGTGCTCACCGAGACGCTGCACCGGCTGGTGGCCAACGGTCTGGTCGGCAGGCAGGCCCACGCGCAGGCCCCGCCCCGCGTCGAGTACCGGCTCACCGCGCTCGGGGAGAGCCTCGTCGAGGGCCCGATGGCGGCGCTCGCCCAGTGGACGATCACGCACGGCGACGACCTGCTCGCCGCGCAGGAGCAGGCGGCGGACACCAGCACGCGCCACCCGGCAGATCGTTCCGAGATCGCGCCCATCGCCCCCGTGCGGTCGCACAGCCGCACCTCGGAACGATCGATCGTCACGAGGTCGTCGCGTTCGCCCCGGTGAGGGCGCGTCGCCCGAAGTCGGAACGATCATGGCTCGCGCCCGGGGCCGGCAGGCCGCCCTGCTACCGTGGACCCGGGCCGTGACTGGCGCGCTGGGATGGGATCGACCATCGGGGAGCGGCCCCGTCGTGAGTGCCGTGCGCCTGGGCCGTCCACCTCGAACCCGGAGGTCCGGCCATGCCCACCGCCCCGCACGCCGACACCGCCTTCCGCGCGGGCCTCGACGCCGTCCGCGCCGTCGAGCCGCGCATCGCCGAGCTGATCGGCCAGGAGCTCACGGCGCAGCGCGAGTCGCTCAAGCTCATCGCCAGCGAGAACTACGCCTCCCCCGCCACGTTGCTCGCCATGGGCAACTGGCTCAGCGACAAGTACGCCGAAGGCACCGTGGGGCGCCGCTTCTACGCCGGCTGCCAGCAGGTCGACGGGGTCGAGGCGATCGCCGCCGAGCACGCGCGGGAGCTGTTCGGCGCCGACCACGCCTACGTGCAGCCCCACTCCGGGATCGACGCCAACCTCGTGGCGTTCTGGGCGGTGCTGGCCCAGCGGGTGGAGGCCCCGGCGCTGCGGCGCCTCGAGGCCCGCCACGTCAACGACCTCGGTGAGGCCGACTGGGAGGCGCTGCGCCAGGAGCTGGGCGGGCAGCGGATGCTCGGCATGTCGCTCGACGCGGGCGGCCACCTCACCCACGGCTTCCGGCCCAACATCTCGGGCAAGATGTTCCACCAGCGCAGCTACGGCACCGACCCGGCCACCGGCCTGCTCGACTACGCGGCCCTGCGCGAGACGGCGCGGGAGTTCCGCCCGCTGATCATCGTCGGCGGCTACTCGGCCTACCCGCGCCGCGTCGACTTCGCGAAGCTGCGGGAGATCGCCGACGAGGTCGGCGCCACCCTGCTCGTCGACATGGCGCACTTCGCCGGGCTCGTCGCCGGCAAGGTCTTCACCGGCGACTTCGACCCGGTGCCGCACGCGCAGATCGTCACCACCACCACGCACAAGTCGCTGCGCGGCCCCCGCGGCGGCATGGTGCTGTGCGACGACTCGCTCGCCGAGCACGTCGACCGCGGCTGCCCGATGGTGCTGGGCGGGCCGCTGCCGCACGTCATGGCGGCCAAGGCGGTGGCGCTCGCCGAGGCCCGCACCCCGGCGTTCGCCGGCTACGCCCAGCGGGTGGTGGACAACGCCCGGGCCCTCGCCGACGGCCTGCTGCGCCGCGGCGCCCGGCTCGTCACGGGCGGCACCGACAACCACATCGTGCTGGTGGACGTCTCCGCGCACGGCCTCACCGGCAGGCAGGCCGAGGCCGCCCTGCTCGACGCCGGCATCGTCACCAACCGCAACGCCGTGCCGCAGGATCCCAACGGTGCCTGGTACACCTCGGGGATCCGGCTCGGCACGCCCGCGCTCACCACCCGCGGCCTGGGCACCGACGAGATGGACGAGATCGCCGAGTTGATCACCACGGTGCTCACGAGCACCGACCCCGGCGCCTCCAAGGCCCGCTACACCCTCGACGCCGACGTGGTCGCGAAGGTGGCGGGGCGGGCGTCCGACCTGCTCGGCGCCCACCCGCTCTACCCCGAGATCACCCTCTGAGACCCACCCTCAGGGGCTCACTCGGGGCGGACCGGCCGGCGCGCGGGCACGCAGCAGTCCACGGCGCACGGTGCGCCGTTCGCCGTGGCGCAGCCGGCCGGCACCCCGCCCAGCGCACGCGGGGCGGCGTCGTGGGTGTGCTCGGCCACGAGCTCGGCCACCATGTCGGCGAACCGCGGGTCCGGCCCGGCCGTCGCCGCCCGGGCGAAGCCCATCCCCAGCTCCTCGGCGCGCTCGCGGGCCTCCGTGTCGAGGTCCCAGATCACCTCGACGTGGTCGGACACGAAGCCGATCGGCGACACCACCACCGCGGGCACGCCGCGGGCGTGCAGGGCGTCGATGTGGTCGACGATGTCCGGCTCCAGCCAGGGCACCTGCGGCGGCCCCGACCGCGACTGCCACACCACGTCGTGTTCCGGCTCGCCCAGCTCGGCGGCCACCAGCCGGGCGGCCTCCGCGATCTGCCGGGAGTACCGGTGCCCGCCCTCCTCGGGCGGGCCGGCCGCGGCATCGGCGGCGGTGGGCACCGAGTGGGCCGTGAACACCAGCCGCGCGACGTCGCGCACCTCGGCGGGCAGCGTGGCCCGGGCCGCGCGCACGGCGTCGGCGTTGGCGGCGACGGACAGCGGGTGGTCGAAGAAGTGGCGCAGCTTCACCAGCTCCGGCGCGCCCTCCCCCACCGCCTTGCGCGCGCGGGCGATGTCCTCGTGGTACTGCCGGCAGGCCGAGTAACCGCCGTAGGCGCTGGTGGCGAACACGAGCGCGCGGCGCACCCCGTCGCGGGCCATCTCCGCGACCGTGTCCTCCACCATCGGGTGCCAGTTGCGGTTGCCGAAGTACACCGGTAGCTCGATGCGCTCCCGCACCGCCGCGATGATCTCCCGGTTGCGCGCGTTGAGCGGGCTGACGCCACCGAAGTGCTGGTAGTGCTCCTCGACGGCGTCCAGCCGCTCGGGCGGCACCCCACGGCCGCGCACGACGTTCTCGAGGAAGGGGCGCACGTCGGCGGGGCCCTCCGGGCCGCCGAACGACAGCACCAGCAGGGCGTCGAACTCTGTCACGCAGGCATTAGACACCCACGGCGTGGAAGCCGCCGTCGGCCCACACCATCGAGCCCGTGGTGGCCGGCATCCAGTCCGAGAGCATCGCGCAGACGGTCTTGGCCACCGGCAGCGGGTCGTTGACGTCCCAGCCGAGCGGGGCCCGGCCGTCCCACGCGTCCTCGAACGCGGCGAAGCCGGGGATCGACTTGGCGGCCATCGTGCGCACCGGGCCCGCGGCGCACAGGTTCACCCGGATGCCCTGGGGCCCGAGGTCGCGCGCCAGGTACCGGGTGACCGACTCCAGCGTGGACTTCGCGACGCCCATCCAGTCGTAGGCCGGCCAGGCCTGCCGGTTGTCGAAATCCATCCCGACGATCGAGCTGCCCGGGCCGAGCAGCGGCAGCAGCGCCGTGGACAGCGACTTGAACGAGTAGGCGCTCACCTGGATCGTCTGCGCGACGTCCTCCCACGGCGCGCCCATGAAGGCACCCTCACCCAGGCACGAGGCCGGCGCGAAGCCGATCGAGTGCAGCACCCCGTCCAGCCCGGGGTTGTCACCGAGGTGCGGCGAGACCCGCTCGACGAGGGTGTCCAGGTGCTCCTGGTTGGCCACGTCCAGCTCGACGACGGGCGCGGGCTGGGGCAGCCGCTGCGCGATCCGCTCCACCAGCCGCAGCCGGCCGAACCCGGTGAGCACCACCTGCGCACCCTGCTCCTGCGCCACCCGCGCCACGTGGAAGGCCAGCGACGCGTCGGTGATCACACCGGTGATGAGCAGGCGTTTGCCGTCGAGCAGTCCCATGGAAGCCTCTCGTGAAGGGGTGGAGGGAAGATCAGTGGCCCATGCCGAGGCCGCCGTCGACCGGGATGACCGCACCGGTGACGTACCCGGCGCCGTCGGAGCCCAGCCACGTGACCGCCGAGGCGATCTCGTCGGCGTCGGCGTAGCGGCCGAGCGGGACCTGACCGAGGATCTCCGCGCGGCGCGCGTCGGGCAGGGCGCGGGTCATGTCGGTGTCGACGAACCCGGGCGCCACGACGTTCGCCGTGATGCCACGCGACCCCAGCTCGCGCGCGACCGAACGGGCGAGACCGACGAGCCCGGCCTTGGACGCCGCGTAGTTCACCTGGCCCGCCGAGCCGGTGAGACCCACCACGCTGGAGATGAAGATCATCCGGCCCGACTTGGCCCGCAGCATGCCGCGCGACGCGCGCTTCGCCACCCGGTAGGCGGCGGTGAGGTTGGCGTCGATCACCTTCGTGAACGACTCCTCGCTCATCCGCATGAGCAGCGTGTCGTCGTTCATCCCGGCGTTCGACACGAGCACCTGCACCGGGCCGTGCTTCTCCTCCACCTCGGTGAAGGCGGCGTCGACCGCGGCGGCGTCGGTGACGTCGCACTGCACCGGGAGGAGCTCGCCCGGCAGCCCCTCCGCGCCGCTTCGATGGGTCACGGCCACCTGGTCGCCCTGTGCCGCGAACGCCTTCGCGATCGCGAGCCCGATCCCCCGGTTGCCTCCGGTCACCAGCACGCTGCGTCCCACGCGCCCACCCTATGGGGCCCGGCCGTCCGCGAGCGAGCCAGGCTCGGCGGGTCAGATCAGCCGGTCAGATCAGGTAATCGCGCAGGCGGGTCGCCCGGGACGGATGGCGCAGCTTCGCCATCGTCCTGGCCTCGATCTGCCGGATCCGCTCCCGGGTGACGCCGTGCACCCGGCTGACCTCCTCCAGCGTGTGGGGCCGCCCACCCGTGAACCCGAAGCGCAGGCGCACGATGGCCGCCTCCCGCTCGGTCAGCGTCGCGAGCACGGCACCGATCTCGGCCCGCAGCAGCACCGCCGCCGCGGCGTCGGCAGCGACCACCGCGCCGGTGTCCTCGATCAGGTCGCCGATGCTGGCGTCGCCCTCGTACCCGACGGAATCGTCGAGGGATACCGGCTCCCGGGCGAGGCGCTGGATCTCCACCACCTGCTCCACCGTCATCCCCAGCTCCAGCGCCAGGTCGGCCGCGGTGGGCTCGCGGCCCAGCCGGACGACGAGCACACGGTGCTGCCGCGTGAGCTTCGAGACGGCCTCCGCGACGTGCGCCGGGAGGCGGATCATGCGGCGTTTGTCGGCCATCGCCCGGCCGACCGCCTGGCGGATCCACCAGGTGGCGTAGGTGGAGAACTTGTAGCCCTTGGCGTAGTCGAACTTCTCGACCGCGCGGATCAGGCCGATGTTGCCCTCCTGGACGAGGTCGAGGAAGGGCATGCCCCGACCCGCGTACCGCTTCGCCACGGACGCCACCAACCGCAGGTTGGCCTCCACGAGCCGCGTCCGGGCCCGGTCCCCGTCGCGGGCCAGCCACTGCAGGTCCCGGCGGGGGACGACGGCGCTCGCGAGGTCGGCGTCGGGGTGGGTGAGCCGGCGCGCGGCGTAGACCCCCACCTCGATCCGCTTCGCGAGCTCGACCTCCTCCGCGGCCGTCAGCAACGCGACCTTGCCGATGCGCTGGAGGTAGGCGCGCACCGGATCGACGGCACCGCTCACGTCACGCTCGCGTGAGCGTGCGCCGGTCACGGGGTCTGCCGGTCGAGCGGGACGAGGAGATCGACGACCTCGGGACGCTGCACGTGCCTCTCCCTGCTGTGGGCCGGCCGGGCACCCGCGACGCTACGCGGTGGCGGAGGCTCCCGCACTGCGTCGCACCTGCACCACGAAAGACGGGAGCCCGCCCCCAGCAGGGGGCGGGCTCCCGTCGTCAGCGCAGTGCGTCAGATGACGCGCACACCGGTGGCCTGGGGGCCCTTGGCGCCCTGGCCCACCTCGAACTCCACGCGCTGCCCCTCGTCGAGGCTGCGGAACCCGGCGGCGTCGATCTCGGAGTAGTGCACGAAGACGTCAGCCCCGCCACCGTCGGTGGCGATGAAGCCGAAACCCTTCTCGCCGTTGAACCACTTCACGGTTCCCTGTGCCATAGCTCTGCTCCTCGCAGGTTGCTGGGGCCCGCCTTGTGCGGAGCCCGGCCGAACTCGGCGGCGACGGAAGGACATCCCTGTGATGCCGGCCTCCGTGGCCCGAGTCAGATCCCTGCGGCGTGCACTGGACACGATCACCGAAACCGAACGACCTGCCACCAGTCAACCACGAGCGCCCGCCGCGCGCTCCACCGCCCTCAGGGCAGGCGCCGGCCCAGGCCGATTCCCGCGCCCAGACCCACCACCAGCAGCAGCGCGCCGCCGGCCAGCCACGGCCTGCTCACGTCGACCCGGCGCACCTCGTAACCGATCTGCTCGGACAGGTCGGCGTACACCTGCCGCAGCTCGCCCTCGCTCGTGGCGGTGAAGAACTGGCCGCCGGACAGGTCGGCGATCTGGCGCATCGACGCGTTGTCGACCGCCACCGGGGTGCGCTCACCCGGGTTGATCTCGATCGTGCCGTAGTCGGTGCCGAAGGAGATCGTGGAGACCGGGATGCCGGTCTCGGCCGCCGCCCGGGCCGCCGTGAACGCCCCCCGCGGCTCCTCCTCCGGCATGACCCCGCCGGGCACGGTCTGCTTGCCGTCGCTCATCAGCACGATCCGGGCGGGCGGCGGTCCCTCGGCCGACGCCCCGGCGATGGACTGCGAGAACGTCTCCACCGACTGCAGCGCCGCGAAGATCGCCTCCCCCGTGGCCGTGGACTCCGACAGCTTCAACCCGTCGATCGCACGCGTGACCGGCTCGCGCTCGACAGTGGGCGACACCAGCACGGCCGCCGTGCCGGCGAACGACACGAGGCCCAGGTTGATGCCCGGCGTGAGCTGCTGTGCGAAGTCCTTGGCCGCGGCCTGGGCGGCGGCCAGCCGCGTGGGCTCGACGTCGGTGGCCTGCATCGACAGCGACACGTCGACCACCAGCACCACGGTGGCACGGTTGCGCGGCACCCGTGCCTCGGCCTGGGGGCCTGCGAGCGCGATCGTGAGCACGGTGAGCGCGACGATCATTGCAGCCGCCGGCAGGTGCCGGTACCAGCCCTGCCGATTCGGGGCGACGCGGTCGAGCAGCTCCAGGTTGGTGAACCGGACCGTGTCGCGGCGGCGCCTGCGCAGCAACACCAGGTATCCGGCCACCAGCGCAGCCACCACGACGAGCAGCAGCAGCCACCACGGGTGCGAGAACATCTACCGCCCTCCGGACCAGGCGCGCTTGCGGGCGAGGACGAACCGCACGACGTCGGCGATCCAGTCCGAGTCGGTGCGCAGGGTGAGGTGCGCGGCGCCGCAGCGGCGCAGCGTGGCCGCCACCTGCTCGCGGTGCTCGGCCGCCGCCGCGGCGAACTCGCGCGCCAGCAGCGGGGTGATCGTCACCTCGCGCTGCCGCCCCGTCTCCGGGTCGGCCAGCACGACCGTGCCGACGTCGGGCAGCTCCAGCTCCCGCGGGTCCAGCACCTCGACCGCGAGCAGCTCGTGGCGGGCCGAGAGCGCCCGCAGCGGGCGCTCCCACTCCGGCTCGCCGAGGAAGTCCGAGATCACGACCGCCAGCCCGCGCCTGCGCGGCGGCCTGCGCAGCTGCTCGATCGCCGCGGCCAGGTCGCCGCGGGTGCCCTCGGCCGCGCGCGGGGTGCTGGCGACGCGCCGCAGCATGCCCTGCGCGTGGGCCAGTCCGCCGCGCGCCGGCATGCGCACGAGCTTCTCCCCCGTGGCGACCAGCACGCCGATCCGGTTGCCGCCGCCGCGGGTGAGGTGGGTGACGGCCGCGAGCGCGGCGATGGCCAGGTCGCGTTTCTCGCACGCGGCCGTGCCGAAGTCGAGGCTGGCCGACAGGTCCATCACGACCCACGTCTCCAGCTCGCGGTCGGCCATCGTCTCCCGGACGTGCGGCGAGGTGGTGCGGGCCGTGACGGCCCAGTCCATGTGCCGCACGTCGTCACCGGGGATGTAGAGCCGCGACTCCCCCGGCTCACTGCCCGGCCCCGGCACCAGGCCGAGGTGGTTGCCCTGCAACAGACCGTCGAGGCGGCCCCGCACGGTGAGCTCCAGCGTGCGCAGCGAGGCCTCCATCCGGCCGTCGCGGAACGACGGCGCCGTGACCGGCGGACGGCGACGCACGGGCGGGCTGCTCCCGTCCGTGCCACCGGCCCCGGGCGGGCCGTTCTCGCGGACGTCGGGACGGCTCACGCCGAGCTACCCGCCGGGAAGGCCGCGGGGGTGCTCTGGGGCCGCGCGCTCACCTGCGGCAACGGCACGGTGGCGAGCACCCGGGAGATGATGTGGTCCATCGGCACCTGGTCGGCCACGGCGTCGTACGACAGCACGAGCCGGTGGCGCAGCACGTCGGGCGCCACGTCGAGCACGTCCTGCGGCAGCACGTAGTCGCGGCCGCGGATCAGCGCGAGCGCCCGCGACGCGCTCACGATGCCCAGAGTGGCGCGGGGCGACGCGCCGTAGGACACCCAGCCCGCGATGTCGGACAGCCCGTGCTCGGCCGGGGTGCGCGTGGCGACGACCAGGCGCACGACGTAGTCGACGAGCGCGTGGTGCACGAACACGCGGTTGGCCACCGTCTGCAGGCGGATGAGCTCGGCGGGGTCGATCACCTGCTGGGCGACGGGCGGCTCCGCCCCCATCCGGTAGACGATCTCCCGCTCCTCCTCCACGCCCGGGTACTCGACGATGATCTTGAAGAGGAACCGGTCGCGCTGCGCCTCCGGCAGCGGGTACACGCCCTCGTTCTCGATGGGGTTCTGCGTGGCGAGCACGAGGAACGGGTCGGGCATCGGGTACGTGCGGCCGCCGATCGACAGGTGGCGCTCGGCCATCACCTCGAGCATCGCCGACTGCACCTTCGCCGGCGCACGGTTGATCTCGTCGGCGAGCACGAAGTTGGCCACCACCGGGCCGAGCTCGACGTCGAACTCCTCCCGCCCCTGCCGGTAGATGCGGGTGCCGAGGATGTCGGCAGGCACCAGGTCCGGGGTGAACTGCAGGCGCGCGAAGCTGCCACCCACCACCTTCGCGACCGTCTCGACGGCGAGGGTCTTCGCCACGCCGGGCACGCCCTCGAGGAGCAGGTGGCCGCGGGCCAGGAGGCCGACGAGCATCCGCTCGACCAACCGGTCCTGACCGACGATCACCCGCTTGATCTCGAAGACGATGCGCTCGAGGCGCTCCCCCTCGGTGGCCGGGCTCGGGACGGACTCCTGCACGCTCACGCGCCCCATTCCACCGGTCCGCCCGTGAGACGGCCGTGAACCGGGGCCTCCGCCTCCTCGTTGATCGTCGCCGCGGAGCGGCGGACGGTCAACGAAAGGTGGACGATCGGAAGGCGTCAATGATTCATTGACAGTGAAGGAGGGCGGCCTGACAGGCCGCCGCGGCTCCCGGGGCCCACCGGTATGCCGGCAAGGTGGCTTTGCTGGCCGATTACGCCAGTAAGGCCACCTTGCCGGCATACCGGGGCAGGGGGTGGCCCGCCTCAGAGCACCCTGGTGGCCTCGGGCAGCAGGCCCCTGGTCCGCAGCGGCACCACGCGGACGTTGGCGCCGGTGTAGGGCGCCTCGATCATCTTGCCGTCGCCGATGTACATCGCGACGTGGTGGATGGGCGCCCCGCCGTTGCGGTAGAAGACCATGTCGCCCGGGCGGATCGCGGAGACCGGCACCTGCTCGCCCGCGTGGAACTGGTTGCGGCTCACCCGCGGCAGGGACACGCCCACCCCGCTGAACGCGTACTGCATGAGGCCGGAGCAGTCGAAGCCGACGCGGTTCAGCGGCGAGCCGAACGCGTCGGGGATGCCGGTGCTCGGGCCGCGGCCGTTGCCGCCACCCCAGACGTACTGCACGCCGACCTGCGACATCGCCCGGTCGATCACGCGCTGCACGGCCGCGCTGCCCCGCAGGTTCCCATGGCCGGCCGCGGCCACCCGGGCGGCCGCGGCGTCGCGGTCGGCCCGCTCCCGCGCGGCCCGCTCCGCCTCGACGCGGCGCTGCCACTCGGTGAAGCGCTGCCGCTGCGCGCGCAGGCCCGCGTCGGCGGCCTCGGCGGCATCCAGCTTGCGCTGCACCCCGGCCCGCTGCTCCGCCACCTGCGCGAGCTTCTCCGCCTGGGCCCGCGCGGCCGCCTGGGCTGCCGCCACCGCCTCGTCGGCCGCCTCCTTCGCGGCCGCGGCCTCGGCCTCGGCCCGCTTGGCCTCGTCGAGGGCCGCCCGCGCGGCGGAGTCGGCGTTGGCCTTGTCGACGCGGGCGCGTTCCAGGCCCTCCTGGGCCTGCAGCTGGTTGCGCGCCACCAGGTCCGTGAACTCCGCGCGCGCGAGCAGGTCCTCCGGGCTCGTCGCCTCGGTGAGCATCCCGAGCGGGCCGGCGTCGAGCCCCTGCAGGTACGTCGTGGAGACGATCTCGTCGAGCCGGGCCCGCGCCTCGTCGATCGCGACGGTGGCGGCCTGCGTCTCGATCCGCGCCGCGGCCGCCCGCTCCCCTGCCGCCGTGGCCGCGTCCTGCGCCGCCTGCAGGCCCACGAGTGCCGCCTCCGCGGTCTCGCGCTGCGCCGCGAGCTCGGCCTGCAGGTCGTCGGCCCGGGCGTCGAGCTCGGCGAGCTCCGCGGTCAGGCGGGCCACCTCCCCCGCCCGCGCGTCCACGGCGGAGCGGCTGCGCTGCAGCTCGTCGTCGCTGGGGTTCGGAGGCGGCGCGGGCTCCTGGGCGCCGGCCGTGCCGCCCGCCGCCCCGACGAACAGGGCCACGAGCAGGGTCAGCACCAGCGCGTGGCGATACCGCGCGAGCCGCACGAGACCCGACCTCCATCCCGTCGCGAGAGAGTGATCGCTGCGAGCGATGGCACTGTGCCACTCCCGGCGCGAATGCACCCGTAGCCACACCCGTAACGGGCGCAACTTCCACCACTTCGGTGGAGCGGGGGCCGGGTCGACCGGCTAGCAGGACAAGCGTACTGTTTGAGGTGCGGGGCCCTGTCGCACCGCCGACGTGTCGGTGCGCGAGACTCCGGGCAACCCGATCGAAGCGCCCACCACCGCCAGGAGGACAACGACGTGACCAGCCCGGACAGCTTCGGAGCGAGAGGAACCATCCAGGCCGGCGGGGCCGAGCACGAGATCTTCCGGCTGTCCGCCGTCGACGGCGCCGAGCGGCTCCCGTTCAGCCTCAAGGTGCTCCTCGAGAACCTCCTGCGCACCGAGGACGGTGCCAACGTCACCGCCGACCACATCCGCGCGCTCGCGGGCTGGGACCCCACCGCCGAGCCGGACACCGAGATCCAGTTCACGCCCGGGCGCGTGGTGATGCAGGACTTCACCGGCGTGCCGTGCGTGGTCGACCTCGCCACGATGCGCGAGGCCGTCACCGAGCTGGGCGGTGACCCGGCCAAGGTCAACCCGCTCGCCCCGGCCGAGCTCGTGATCGACCACTCGGTGATCGCCGACCTCTTCGGCCGGCCCGACGCCTTCGAGCGCAACGTCGAGCTGGAGTACCAGCGCAACCGCGAGCGCTACCAGTTCCTGCGCTGGGGCCAGGGCGCCTTCAGCGAGTTCAAGGTCGTGCCGCCCGGCACCGGCATCGTGCACCAGGTCAACATCGAGTACCTCGCGCGGGTGGTCATGACGCGGGGCGGGCAGGCCTACCCCGACACCCTCGTCGGCACCGACTCGCACACCACCATGGTCAACGGGCTCGGCGTGCTCGGCTGGGGCGTCGGCGGCATCGAGGCCGAGGCGGCCATGCTCGGCCAGCCCGTCTCGATGCTCATCCCCCGCGTCGTCGGCTTCAAGCTCACCGGCGAGATCCCGGCCGGCGCCACCGCCACCGACGTGGTCCTGACGATCACCGAGATGCTGCGCCGCCACGGCGTGGTCGGGAAGTTCGTCGAGTTCTACGGCGAGGGCGTCGGCGCCGTGCCGCTGGCCAACCGCGCCACGATCGGCAACATGAGCCCCGAGTTCGGCTCCACGGCGGCGATCTTCCCGATCGACGACGAGACGATCCGCTACCTGAAGTTCACCGGCCGCCCGGACGACCAGGTCGAGCTCGTCGAGGCCTACGCCAGGGAGCAGGGCCTCTGGCACGACCCGTCCCGCGAGCCGGTCTTCTCCGAGACCCTCGAGCTCGACCTCTCCACCGTCGTGCCCTCGATCGCCGGCCCGAAGCGGCCCCAGGACCGCATCGCGCTGACCGAGGCCAAGGCGGCGTTCCGCAGCGCGCTGGGCGACTACGCGAGCGCACCCGACGAGCGCGACCCCGACGCGGCCGCCACCACCCACTCGGCGGTGGACGAGGCCATCGAGGAGAGCTTCCCGGCCAGCGACCCGGCCGCACCCAGCAGCGGCAACGGCGACGGCGCCCCGCGCGTCGCGGTGTCCGCGGCGACCGGCGCCAACGGCCGCACGAGCAACCCGACCCCGGTCACCCTGGCCGACGGCACGTCGTTCGAGCTCGACCACGGCGCCGTCGTCATCTCCGCCATCACGTCGTGCACCAACACGTCGAACCCGTCGGTGATGCTCGGCGCCGCCCTGCTCGCGAAGAACGCGGTGGACAAGGGCCTCGCCGTCAAGCCGTGGGTGAAGACCACGATGGCGCCGGGCTCGAAGGTCGTCACCGACTACTACGAGCGTTCCGGCCTGTGGCCGTACCTGGAGAAGCTCGGCTACCACCTCGTCGGCTACGGCTGCACCACGTGCATCGGCAACTCCGGCCCGCTGCCCGACGAGATCTCCGCGGCGGTCAACGAGGCCGACCTCGCGGTCGCGGCCGTCCTGTCGGGCAACCGCAACTTCGAGGGCCGGATCAACCCCGACGTCAAGATGAACTACCTGGCCTCGCCGCCACTGGTCATCGCGTACGGCCTGGCCGGCACGATGGACTTCGACTTCGAGACCCAGCCCCTCGGGCAGGACCCGGAGGGCAACGACGTCTTCCTGCGCGACATCTGGCCGTCGCCGCAGGAGGTGCAGGCCACGATCGACAGCGCGATCAGCCAGGAGATGTACACCGGCCGCTACGCCGACGTCTTCGCCGGTGACGAGCGGTGGCGTTCCCTGCCGACGCCCGAGGGCGACACGTTCGCCTGGGACGCCGACTCCACCTACGTCCGCAAGCCCCCGTACTTCGAGGGCATGCAGGCGGAGCCGGAGCCCGTGCAGGACATCTCCGGCGCCCGGGTGCTCGCGCTGCTGGGCGACTCGGTCACCACCGACCACATCTCCCCCGCGGGGTCCATCAAGGAGGACTCCCCCGCCGGGCAGTACCTGCGCGAGCACGGCGTCGAGAAGCGGGACTTCAACTCCTACGGCTCCCGCCGCGGCAACCACGAGGTGATGATCCGCGGCACGTTCGCCAACATCCGGCTGCGCAACCTGCTGCTCGACGGCGTCTCGGGCGGCTACACCCGCGACTTCACCCAGGACGGCGGGCCGCAGGCGTTCATCTACGACGCCGCGCAGAACTACGCCGCCCAGGGCACGCCCCTCGTCGTCCTCGGCGGCAAGGAGTACGGCTCCGGGTCCTCGCGCGACTGGGCCGCCAAGGGCACCGCGCTCCTCGGCGTCAAGGCCGTGATCGTGGAGAGCTACGAGCGCATCCACCGCTCCAACCTGATCGGCATGGGCGTGCTGCCGCTGCAGTTCCCGCAGGGCGAGTCGGCCTCCTCGCTGGGGCTCGACGGCACCGAGACGTTCGACATCAGCGGGGTCACCGCCCTCGACGAGGGCTCGACGCCGCGCACCGTGCACGTCACAGCCACCAAGGAGTCGGGCGAGAAGATCGAGTTCGACGCCACCGTGCGCATCGACACCCCCGGTGAGGCGGACTACTACCGCAACGGCGGGATCATGCAGTACGTCCTGCGCGGCATGCTGCGCAGCTGACGCACCTTTCCGGAGCCCCCGCCCCTCCCCCGGGGCGGGGGCTCCGTCATGTCCGGCGCCGTGTTCGGCGTCGTGGCTGCTGCCGTCAACGATCGATTGCCGATCCGATGGCGTCAATGATTCGTTGACAGCGGGGAGGCGCCACTCGCCGCCGCGAACGCAGGACTCGCCGGGCAGGACGCGGAACTCACCCGGCGAGACGGGGGACTCGCCCCCTGGGGCGCGAGCCTCCCGAACCGCGGGGCGAGTCCCGCTAACGATGGGCCGAGGTTCGCGAATGGCCGGCCGAGTTGCGCGCCGGCCCTACCCCACGCGGTCCTTGCCGCGCTCACGGAGCCGCTCGGCTCGGTCGCCGCCGGGCGGTGACACCGGCGGTGATCCCGGTGCGGGCGCGCTCTCCCGCACCACGATGTGGTGGCCCACCGTGATCTGCCGGCCGGCGATGCCGGGGTCGTCCATGCGCTCCAGCAGCACGTCGAGCGCGCGCTCACCGATGGCCCTGGTGTCGGGTGCCACGCTGGTGAGGCTCGGCACCGTGCTCGCGCCGAGGTCGATGGCGTCCCAGCCGACCACCGCGACGTCGCCCGGTACTGCGAGCCCGCGCCACTGCAGCGCCCGCAGCGCGCCGACCGCCGCGAGGTCGTCGCGGCACAGCAGGCCGTCGACGTCGAGACCCGCGTCCAGCGTCGCGCCGAGCGCGGCCTCGGCGCCGATGGCGTCGCCCTCGCCGCGGGCCACGAGCAACGCCTCGTCGAACGGCAGCCCGGCCCGTTCCAGGCCGCTCCGGTAGCCCTCGATGCGCAACGCCGACGGGCAGGAGGGGGCGCCGATCTCGTGGCCCAGGAAGCCGATGCGCCGACGCCCCAGGGCCACGAGGTGGGCCAGCGCCTCCTGCGCTGCCACCACGTTGTCGATCGCCACCTGGTCCGCCTGGGGCGGGCGCGGGTCCTCGCCGAGGAAGACCAGCGGGGTGTCGCGGCGCAGCCCGTCGAGCTCGACGGCCGTGAGCGCCTGCGGGTGGATCACGACCCCGTCGACGACCCCGGCCTCCAGGTCGCGCAGCACGGTGCGCTCCCCGTCTGCCGTGCCGCCGGTCTCCTCCAGCAGCAGCCGGTAGCCGCGGGCGGTGCTCACGCGGGCGAACACGTGGGCCAGCTCGGCGAAGTACGGGCGGCGCAGGTCGGGCACCGCGAGCGCGAGGACGCTGGAGCGGCCGGTGGCGAGGCTGCGGCCGCTGAGGTTGGGCCGGTAGCCGAGCTCCTCGATCGCGGCCTGCACGCGCCCGCGCGTCGCCGGGCTCACGTGCTGGTAGCCCCGCACGACGTTGGACACCGTCATCACGGACACGCCCGCCCGCGCGGCGACGTCGCGCAGGGTCACCCTCACCGCTCGCACCCTACCGGTCGGACCGTCCTTTTGTAGCGTTATAAAGTGCCCGTGTGAGCGCTGCCCCCGCCCCGGCCGATCTTCCCGTCGCCTCCCGCCAGGACGGCTCCTACCCCCGGCCGCAGATGATGCGCACCGCGTGGGCCGACCTCGACGGCACCTGGTCGTTCCGGCACGACGACGCCGACACCGGCCTCGCCGACCGCTGGTACGCGGGCCTGCCGGACCCGCGGGAGATCCGCGTGCCGTTCCCGCCCGAGTCCGTGGCCTCGGGGATCGCCGAACCCGGTTTCCACCGGGTGGTCTGGTACGCCCGCACGATCACCGACGCCGACCTCGCCGCCGCGGGCCGCAGCGCCGACGCGCCCGTGGTGCTGCTGCACTTCGGCGCCGTCGACCACCGCGCCCAGGTGTGGGTCGACGGGCGGTTCGCCGGGGAGCACGAGGGCGGCCACACGCCGTTCACGCTCGACGTGACCGCGCTGGTCGGCAGCGATCACGACCACGGGGACGACGGCGGGGACGGCCACCTGCTCGTCGTGCGCGCCGAGGACGACCCGCACGACCTCACCCTGCCCCGCGGCAAGCAGGACTGGCACGAGGACCCCCACGCCATCTGGTACCGGCGCACCACCGGCATCTGGCAGACCGTGTGGCTGGAGGCGGTGCCGGGCACGAGCATCGCGCACGTCCGGTGGCTGCCCACAGGCCCCGCCGCCGTCGACCTCACCGTCCTGCTCCGCGGCCGCGCCACGCCGGGTACGCGCCTGCGGGCCGCGCTGCGGTTCGACGAGCACGGTGCGGACCTCGGCGCGCTCGACGTCGACGTGCCCGCCGAGGCCACGAGCGTGCACGTCGCGGTGCCGATCGCCCGGCAGCGCAACGGGCAGGCCGAGGACGAGCTGACCTGGTCGCCGGAGCGGCCGCGGCTGGTGGACGCCGCGCTCTCGCTGCACGCGGCCGACGGCACCGCCCTCGACGCCGTCAGCTCCTACCTCGGCCTGCGCACCGTGGGTGTGGACCGCGGCGCGTTCCTGCTCAACGGGCGGCCCTACGACGTGCGGTCGGTGCTCAACCAGGGCTACTGGCCCGACAGCCACCTCGCCGCACCGTCGCGCGACGCCCTGCGCCGCGAGGTCGAGCTGATCAAGGAACTCGGGTTCACCGCCTGCCGCATCCACCAGAAGATCGAGGACCCGCGGTTCCTGTACTGGGCCGACCGGCTCGGCCTGCTCGTCTGGGGCGAGGCGCCCGGCGCCTACGAGTTCTCCCCCACCGCCGTGCACCGCCTCACCCGCGAGTGGATGGCCGCGGTCGACCGCGACGCCTCCCACCCCTGCATCGTCACCTGGGTGCCGTTCAACGAGTCGTGGGGGATCCAGCACGTCGCCGACGACCCGGCGCAGCAGGCCTACTCCCGCGCGCTCACCGACCTCACCCGCGCCCTCGACCCCACCCGGCCGGTCGTGTCCAACGACGGGTGGGAGCAGCAGAACTCCGACATCGTCACGGTGCACGACTACGAGGGCGACGGCGCCGCGCTCGCGCGCACCTACGCCGACGCCGTCGCGATGGAGCGCCTGCTCGCCGGGATGGGGCCCGCCGGGCGCCGCATCCTGCTCGACGGGGCCGGCCACGAGGGCCGCCCGGTGATGCTCACCGAGTTCGGCGGCATCGCCTACCAGCCCGGCGCGCGGCGCGACGACGGCTGGGGCTACACCGCCGCGGCCGACGCGGACGACTGGATCGCCCGCATCACCGCCCTCTACGACGCCGTCCGCGCGAGCGGGTTCCTCGCCGGGAGCTGCTACACCCAGCTCACCGACACCCTGCAGGAGACGAACGGCCTGCTCACGGATCAGCGCGAGCCGAAGGCACCCATCGAACGCATCCGCGCCGCGGTGCTCGGCCCGCGCTGATCCGCGCCCGTCAGCCCTGCCCGGCCTCCTGGGCCCGCCGCCACTCCTCGTACTCGGGGCGCGCCTCGTCCGACAGCGGGTAGTAGCGGCGCAGATCGCCGCCCTCGGCGAGCTTGATGCGGGAGAACTCCTCCCACTCGGCGTGCTCCCCCGCCACCTCGAGCAGCTTCGGGGCCAGCGCGGCCGGCACCACCACGGCGCCGTCGTCGTCGGCGACGATGATGTCGCCCGGCTCCACCACGGTGCCGCCGCACGCCACCGGCACGTTCACCGCGGTGGGCACGATGCCGGTCTGGGTGTGGAAGTTGGGCGTGGTGCCGCGCAGCCACATGCCGATGCCGAGCTTCGACGCCTCGCCGAAGTCGCGGATGCACCCGTCCACCACGATCGCCTTGCCACCGCGGCCCGCGAAGTAGGTGAGCATCATCTCGCCGAAGATCCCGCTGGTCATGTCCCCGCGGGCGTCGACGACCACGATGTCGCCGGGCTGGGTGTGGTACAGCACGTGCCGGTGCAGCTGCCGCTCCGGCTGGCTGTACTCGTCGACCGGGTAGAGGTCCTCCCGCTTCGGCAGGCACTGCAGGGTCAGCGCGGGGCCCGCCACGCACACGCCGGGCGTCCGGGACACCGGACCGGCGATGTGGGCGCTGCGGATGCCGAACTGCTTGGAGAGCTCGCTGCTGGCCGTGGCACTCCCGATGCGCTCCAGCCCCGCGACGATCTCGGGGTCGGGTCGGACGATGTCCGGTGACTCCACCATGTCCTTCTCTCCTCCTGCGCCGCGGCCGCCTGCCGGGGCGCACCACGCTGACCCTCGCCGGAGCCCGCCCCGGACGTCAACACGACCGCGCCACCCGCGTCATTCGACTACCGGATGCCGGTATCAGCCCTCGCATGGTGACCGCTGTCGTGGCTGGTCAGGGTGCCGGGTGGGTCGGGTCGATCCACGGCACGTGCTCGGGCTGCGCCACGCCCTCGATGTCGAGGTTCACCACGATCGGCTCCTGCCCGCTGCGCGTGAGCACGCACTCGAGGGGCTCGTCGTCGAGCGCGTTGATCTCCTGGTGCGGCACGAACGGCGGCACGAAGATGAACCCGCCCGGCCCGGCCTCGGCGGTGAACTCCAGCCGCTCGCCCCACCGCATCCGCGCCCGTCCGCGCACCACGTAGATCACGCTTTCCAGCTCGCCGTGGTGGTGGGCGCCCGTGCGCGCCCCGGGGTGGATGGTCACCGTGCCCGCCCACAACCGCTGCGCTCCCACGCGGCCCGCGGTGATCGCCGCGGCCCGGTGCATCCCGGGCGTCTGCGGGGTGTTCGTGTCGAGCGCGTCGCCGGGGATCACGCGGACGCCGTCGGTTCGCCAGTCAGCAACCACGCGCCGATCGTCGCACGCCCGGCGCTGATCACACGGCTGTGGCCAGGGTGAGCGCCATCCGTTCCTCCGGGTCGGTCCAGCTCCGCACCACGGCGAACCCGGCCCCGGCGAGCATCGAGCGCACCCCCGGGAGCCGGAACTTGGCCGAGATCTCCGTGCACATCGCCTCCCCCGCCGCGAAATCGACGGTGAGGTCCAGCTCGGCCAGGGTGACGGTCATCGCCCGCCGCGCGACGAGGTGCATCTCGATCCACTCGTGCTCGGCGTCCCAGACCGCCTCGTGGTCGAACGCGTCGACGTCGAAGTCGGCCGCGAGCTCCCGGTTGAGCACGTGCAGCACGTTGCGGTTGAACTCGGCGGTGACGCCCGCCGCGTCGTCGTAGGCGGGCACCAGCACCGCCGGGTCGACGACGAGCCCGGTGCCGAGCAGGAACTGCTCGCCCGGCCGCAAGGTGGCGCGCAGCGCCCGCAGGAACCGCGCCCGCTCCGGCGGCAGCAGGTTGCCGATGGTGCCGCCGAGGAACGCGACCATCCGGTGTCCCTGTGGCGGCAGCCGGTCGAGGTGGGCCGTGAAGTCGCCGACCACGCCGTGCAGCTCCAGGCCCGGGTAGTCGGCCGCCAGCGCGTCGAGGGCGTCGCGCAGGGCGGGAGCGCTCACGTCCTGGGGCACGTAGCGGCGCAGCGTGCCCGCCCGGCGGAACGCATCGAGCAGAAGGCGGGTCTTGGCCGAGGAACCCGACCCCAGCTCGACGATCGTGTCGGCGCCCGACGCCACCGCGATCTCGTCGGCGCTGCGCTCCAGCAGAGCGCGTTCGGTGCGGGTGGGGAAGTACTCCGGCAGCTCCGTGATCTTCTCGAACAGTTCGCTGCCCCGTGCGTCGTAGAACCACTTGGGCGGCAGGTGCTTCGGGTAGGCGGTGAGACCGGCCCGCGCGTCGGCGCGCAGGGCGGCGTCGGCGTCGGCGCCGGTGAGGTGGATGTCGACCAGGGCGGTCATCGCGCTCCTCGGACGGTGGACGCCCCGGCGGTGGCCCGGGGCGCAGGGGTGGCCGCTGGGGTGGTCGCAGTGACGGGTGCCAGCGGCGTGCAGCGGTGGCTGCCGGGCGCGGCCGCGACCAGGTGCCGGTCGGGCACCTCCTGCCAGCCCGGCCCGGCGTCGAGCGGTTCGGAGGCGACCAGCGCCCCGTGGGCGTCGGTGCGGACGCACAGCGAGTGGTGCCACGCGGTGGCCCAGATCGCGGTGCCGTCGGTGAGCAGCAGGTTGAGCCGCGACCCGGGAGCCACGGCCGCCACCTCGGTGACGACCCCGGCCAGCGCGTCGCCCGGTTCGGCGCCCGCCCGCAACCGGTGGCGCACCAGCGCCCACAGCAGCGCCGCGTCGGTGGGGGCGTCGAGGGTGAGCAGGTCGGCCACCGGCAGCGCCTGCGCGAGCGGCGCCACCGAGTGTGGCCACCCGCGCACCACCCCGTTGTGGCTGAACAGCCACCGGCCCTCCGCGAACGGCGCCGCGGCGGTGTCGGTGACCGGCATGCCCACCGTGGCCGACCGGGCCGCGGCCAGCACCCCACCGGAGCGAGTGGCCGCCGCGACCGCGGCGAACGAGGCGTCCGACCACATCGGCTGCGCACTGCGGTAGCGCGCCGCCGGCCCACCCGGCTCCGGGTACCAGCCGGCCCCGAACCCGTCGGCGTTGATCGTGCCCCCACCGCGCATGTCGGCCGGGGCGTAGCTCTGGTGCAGCAGCGAGTGCGGCGGTTCCAGCACGAGCGAGGCCAGCGTGACCGACGCCCCGACGTAGGCCAGGTGACGGCACACTAGGCGGCCACGTCCCCGGGGCGGGCGTCGCGCGCGCAGCGGAACCCGGCGAAGATCTGCCGGCGGATCGGGTGGTCCCAGTTGCGGAACGTGCCCCGGATCGCCGCGGGCGCCGTGCCGAACGAACCGCCGCGCAGCACCCGGTAGTCGCCACCGAAGAACACCTGCGAGTACTCCGGGTACGGGAACACCTCGAAGCCCGGGTAGGGGTGCCAGCCCGAGCTCGTCCACTCCCACACGTCACCGATCAACTGCTGCACCCCCAGCGGGGACGCCCCCAGCGGGTGGGCGCCCGCCGCGGCGGGCTGCAGGTGGCGCTGGCCGAGGTTGGCGTGGGCGGGCGTGGGGTCCTCATCGCCCCACGGGTAGCGCCGCGACCGCCCCGTGGCCGGGTCGTAGCGGGCGGCCTTCTCCCACTCCACCTCCGTGGGCAGCCGCTTGCCCACCCACCGCGCGTAGGCCTGCGCCTCGTGGAAGCACACGTGCACCACCGGCTCGTCGGCCGGCACCGGCTCCACCACCCCGAACCGGCGCCGGAACCAGATGCCGGACCCGTCGCGCTGCCAGAACTGCGGAGCCTCCAACCCGGCCGACACGCGGTGGGCCCAGCCCTCCTCGCTCCACCACCGCGGGTCGTCGTAGCCGCCCGCATCGACGAACGCCGCGTACTCGCCGTTGGTGACCGCCGCGGTGTCGATCACGAACGCCGGCACGTCGACGACGTGGGCCGGCCGCTCGTTGTCCAGCGCCCACGGCTCGGTGGAGGTGCCCATGGTGAAGGGACCACCCGGCACCAGCACCTCGCGCACCGCGGGCGGACGCCCGGCGGGCGGCGGCGGCGCGTGCAGCACCGGGGCGCCCGCGCGCAGCTGGTGGGTGGCCAGCATCGTCTCGTCGTGCTGCTGCTCGTGCTGCACGATCATGCCGAACGCGAACCCGTGCTCCACGAGCCTGCGCCCGGACAGCGGCGTGCGTTCCAGCGCGTCGAGCGCCTTGTCGCGCACCTCGGCGACGTATGTGCGGGTCTCCGCCGGCGTGAGCAGCGGCAGATCGACCCGGCTCGCGCGGGAGTGCTGGAACGCGTCGTAGAGCCCGTCGATCTCCGGGCGCAGCGGCTCACGGCCGCCGACGTCGCGCACCAGCCACAGCTCCTCCTGGCTCCCGATGTGGGCGAGGTCCCACACCAGCGGCGACATGAGCGGCGAGTGCTGGGCCACGAGGTCGGCCTCGTCGACCGCCTCGGTGAGCTGCGTGCTGCGGTCCCGCGACTCGGCGAGCAGGCCGGCCACGCGGGAGCGCAGCTCCTCGGCGGTGAGCGGGGTGTCGGGCGGGGTGGTCGGTGGGGTGGTCATGGTGTGGGTCCCTCCGGAAGGTCCGGATCGTCGGCGGGACATCGCCCGCGGAGTACCTGGTGCTCGTGCATGGACGTGAGCTCGTCGTGCACCCAGCGCGGGGCGCCGACGGCGGGCAGCCGGTCGATGGCGAGCTCGAAGACGGTGGACGCCGCGCGGGCGAGCACGCGGTCGGACAGGCCGTGGCGCGCTGCCGAGGTCCAGCGCCCCTCGGCCGGCGCGGCGGCGTCGCGGGCGCGGTCGATCGTGGCGGGGTCGGACAGCAGCGCCACGAGCACGGCGACCGGCAGCGCCCACCGCCTGCCCGGCTGGGCGTCGAGGTAGCGCACCTCGAGGTGGCCGTGCGGGCGGACCGGCGGGAACAGCGTGGAGACGTGGTAGTCGAGGTCGGCGGTGGTGGGCGGCTGAGGCAGGGCGCCGTCGATCCAGTCGGCGAAGGTGACGCCGCGGGGCACGTGCCACGGGCCGGGCCTGCGCACGGCCAGCACGGGGGTGTCGAGCACCCGGCGGGCCCACCCCGCCGTGGGGTCGCCGCCCGCGGTGTCGGCAGCGGGCGGCGGCGCCGTGCGCGCGGGGTCGGCGTTCTGCCAGGCCGCCCACCGCGAGGACTTCCAGCCGGTGCGCCTGCCGTGCAGCGTGGGCGAATTGGCGAATGCGCCGAGCAGCACGGGGCCCACCGCGTGGAGCAGGGACCAGCGGGCGCCGACCTCCGCGGGCTCGCCCGCGTCGACGCAGACCTGGACGGCCGCGGTGGAGCACATCGCGCTGCGGCCGAAGGGCCCGCGGCGGTCGAAGGACTCCTCCATGGCCGCGTAACGGGGCAGCTGCAGAATGCGGCGGGGCGGGCGGATCGCGTCGGTGGCGCGGGGCGAGGGCTGCAGCCCCGCGGCGGCGAGTCGCTCGTGCAGGACGGCCGTGTCGGCGATGACGGTCTGCAGGAGGGCGGTGAGATCAGGGCTCGGTGGGCTGGCCAGTTCGATCTGGCCGCCGGGTTCGACCGTGACGGTGGAACCGGAGGGGAGGGACTGCGCGGGGGACGACGGGTCGAGGCCGGCCGGGCTGTGCGGGCCGAGCGCGGCGGCGAGCTCCGCGGCCGTGGGTAACGCACGGGGCTCGGGAGGACGGTGCAGGAGCCACTCGAGCTCGACGCCGATGAGCCGCGGTGGACCGTGCTTGAAACACACGGACCCGACGTGGGTCTCGGCGTCGGCGCAGTCGCGCAGCACCGACGGACCCGGATCGGGCTGCCCCGCCTCCGGACCCGTGTTCTGCTGCGGGACCTCCACGATCGCCGCCTTCTCCGACATGCCAGCGACGCTACCCGCGGGCCCGGACATTTTCGGGTGACGAGACGATGACGTCCTTCCCAAGCCGTACGTACGGTTGGAGAAGCCGGTATCGTCGGCGCGTGCCCAGGGTCAGCTCCGACCAGCTCGCAGCCCGGCGGCAACAGATCCTCGACGGCGCACGCAGCTGTTTCGCCCGCCACGGCTACGAGGGCGCCACGGTGCGACGCCTGGAGCAGGCCACCGGCCTGTCCCGGGGCGCCATCTTCCACCACTTCCGCGACAAGGAGGCGCTGTTCCTCGCGCTCGCGGAGCAGGACGCCGAGCGGATGGCCGACGTCGTGGCCGCGCAGGGCCTCGTGCAGGTGATGCGCGAGCTCCTGTCGTCCCCGCAGCCCCTCGGCACGGGCTGGACCGGCACCTTCCTCGAGGTCGCCCGCCGCGGCCGCACCGACCCGGACTTCCGCGACCGCTGGCGCGCCCACGCCGAGGCCCTCACCGCCGCCACCGAGCAGCGCCTCGCCCGGCAGGCCGCTGCGGGCACCCTGCGCGACGACGTCCCCGTCCCCGTGCTGGCGCGCTACCTGGAGCTGGTGCTGGAGGGCCTGGTCTCCCAGCTGGCCATGGGCCTGCGCCCCGACCACCTGGAGGGGGTCCTCGACGTCGTGGAGGGCTCGGTCCGCCGCCGCTGAGGTGACACCGAGCCGTACCAACGGCACCCCCGTACCGCTCTATCGGACGGGGGTGCCGTTCGTACGCTCAGCTCACCAGGTGTTCCTCCCGGCCGAGCGCGAACTGCGTGCGGTGCAGGCGGGCGTAGCGCCCGTCGCGCGCGAGGAGTTCCTCGTGCGTGCCGCGCTCGACGATCCGCCCCTGCTCCAGCACGGCGATCTGGTCGGCGGCGCGCACCGTGGACAGCCGGTGGGCGATCACGATCGCGGTGCGGCCGTCGAGCGCCTCGGCGAGCGCCTCCTGGACCGCGGCCTCCGACTCGGAGTCGAGGTGGGCGGTTGCCTCGTCGAGGATCACCACGCGGGGGCGGGCGAGCAGCAGCCGCGCGATCGTGAGGCGCTGGCGTTCGCCGCCGGAGAGCCGGTAGCCGCGCTCCCCCACCACCGTGTCGAGGCCGTCGGGGAGCGACTCGAGGAGCGCGCCGAGGCGGGCGCGGCGCAGCGCGTCGACGATCTCGGCGTCGGTGGCCTCGGGAGCGGCGTAGCGGAGGTTGGCGCGGATCGTGTCGTGGAACAGGTGCCCGTCCTGGGTCACCACGCCGACGGCGCCGCGCAGCGACGCGAACGTCAGGTCCCGCACGTCGACGCCCGCGAGCTCGACCGAGCCGGAGTCGACGTCGTAGAGCCGCGCCACGAGGGACGCGAGGGTGGACTTCCCGGCACCGGAGGAGCCGACGAGCGCCACGAGCTGCCCCGCACCGACCTCGAGGTCGACGCCGTGCAGCACCTCCTCGCCGCCGCGCGAGTCGAGCACGGCGACCTCCTCGAGGGAGGCGAGCGAGACCCGGTCGGCGCTCGGGTAGCCGAAGCGCACGCCGGACAGCCGCACGTCGACCGGCCCGTCGGGCAGGGCCACGGCGCCGGGCTTCTCCATGATCATCGGCTTCAGGTCGAGGACCTCGAAGACCCGCTCGAACGACACGAGCGCGGTCATCACGTCGACGCGGGCGTTCGCGAGCGCGGTCATCGGCGTGTAGAGGCGGGTGAGCAGCAGCGCGAGCGTGACGACGGTGCCCGCCTCGATGCGACCGGTGACGGCCAGCCAGCCGCCCAGCCCGTAGACCAGCGCCTGAGCCAGCGCGGACACCAGCGACAGCGCCGTGACGAACACCCGCGAGACCATCGCGGTGCGCACGCCGATGTCGCGGACGCGCTCGGCCCGCTCGCCGAACTCGGCCACCTCCTCGTCCGGGCGGCCGAAGAGCTTCACGAGGGTGGCGCCGGGCGCGGAGAACCGCTCGGTCATCTGGTTGCCCATCGCCGCGTTGAGGTCGGCGGCCTCGCGGCGCAGGTCGGCCAGGCGGCGCCCGAACCGGCGCGCCGGGATCACGAAGATCGGCAGCAGCACGAGCGCGAGCAGGGTGACCTGCCAGGCGAGCGAGATCATCACGGCGAGCGCGAGCGTGAGCTGGATGGCGTTGCTCAGCACCGTGGCCAGCGTCGTGGTGATCGCCGACTGGGCACCGATGACGTCGTTGTTCAGCCTGCTCACGAGCGCGCCGGTGCGCGTGCGGGTGAAGAAGGCGATCGGCATCCGCTGGACGTGCTCGAACACCGCGCGGCGCAGGTCGACGATCACGCCCTCGCCGACGCGGGCGGAGAACCAGCGCGAGCCGAGCCCGACAACGGCCTCGAGGATCGCGAGCGCCGCGATGCCCCCGGCGAGGCCCAGGATCGTGGCGGTGGCCACCGACGCCTCGCCGCCCGCGACGATCGCGTCGACCACGCGGCCGGCCAGCACGGGCGTGAGCACGCCCACCGTGGCCGACACGACCGTCAGCAGCAGGTAGGCGAGCAGCCGGCCGCGGTACGGGCGCGCGAACGCCCAGATCCGCGGAATCGTGCCCTTCTTGATCGATTTCGGCGCGTCCGCGCCGCGCACGACCCCGCGCAGCATGCCCATCGGCCGGTCCACGAGCGGCCCCCTTCACTTACACCGTTGCAACTCGAGTTCCAACGCATTGGACGTCCTCTCTACTCCCGTGCCCGTACTACGTTCGGAGCACCCATCGAGCAGGAGGTCGCCATGCCACTCGACCCGCCCGACCGCACCGCCCTCCGCGCCGCAGCCGACCGCCACGGGCTCGGGCTCTCCGACCCCGACCTCGAGTCCTTCGGCCCGTTCGTCCACGGGCTGCTGTCGTCGTGGGACGTCGTGGAGCAGCTCTACGCCGAGTCCGCCCCCGTCGCACCGGAGCGCGCATGGCAGCGACCACAGGCCGCGGACAACCCGTACGGCGCCTGGTACGTCACCACGGAAATCACCGAAGGCGGTCAGGGGCCGCTCGCCGGGCGCACCGTGGCGGTGAAGGACAACACGGCCGTCGCGGGCGTGCCGTTGATGAACGGCTCGCCGTACCTGGAGGGCTACGTCCCGCTGCGCGACGCCACGATCGTCTCGCGGCTGCTGGCGGCGGGCGCCACGATCGCAGGCAAGGCGGTGTGCGAGGACCTCTGCTTCTCGGGCGGCTCGCACACCTCCCGCCCGGCCCCCGTCCGCAACCCGTGGGACGAGACCCGCTCGGCCGGCGGCTCCTCCTCCGGCAGCGCCGCGCTGGTGGCGGGCGAGGTCGTCGACGTCGCCACGGGCGGTGACCAGGGTGGTTCGGTGCGGATCCCGTCCGCGTACAGCGGCACGGTGGGGCACAAACCGACCTACGGGCTGGTGCCCTACACCGGCGCGTTCCCCATCGAGCAGACCATCGACCACCTCGGCCCGATCACCCGCACGGTGGCCGACGCGGCGCTCGTGCTGTCGGTGATCGCCGGCCCGGACGGGCTGGATCCCCGCCAGCACCGCGACCTCGTGCCCGACGACTACGTGGACGCGCTCGCCCGGGGCGCGGAGGGCCTGCGGGTCGGGGTGGTCGCCGAGGGCTTCGGGCACCCCAACTCCGAACCGGAGGTCGACGACGCCGTGCGCGCGGGCGTCGACGTCCTGCGCGGCGCGGGCCTGGTGGCCGAGGAGGTGTCGATCCCCTGGCACGCGCACGGTGCGCGCATCTGGGACGTCATCGCCACCGAGGGCGCGATGACACAGATGGTGGACGGCAACGGCTACGGCATGAATCGCGACGGGCTCTACGACCCGGAGGTCGTGGCGTACTACGGCGGCAGGTGGCGCGCCGACGGCAGCGACTTCTCCGAGACCGTGAAGCTGGTGCTCCTGGCGGGCGGCTACGCCGTCGAGCGCACGCACGGCAGCCACTACGCCATGGCGCGCAACCTCGTGCCCCGCCTGCGCGCGGCCTACGACGAGGCACTGGCCCGTTACGACGTGCTCGTCATGCCCACGCTGCCGCTGCGCGCCACGACGCTCCCGCCTGCCGGCGCACCCCGCGAGGAGGTGATCCCCCGCGCGCTGGAGATGGTGGCCAACACCTGCGTCACCGACGTCACGGGCCACCCGGCCTGCTCGGTGCCCGCAGGCGTGGCGGGCGGCCTCCCGGTCGGAATGATGATCATCGGGAGGCACTTCGCCGACGCCGACGTGCTGCGGGTGGCCCACACGTTCGAGCAGGCGGTCGGCGGGTTCCCGGCGCCACCGCGCGCGACGGCGGCGACCGGCGCCTGACCCACTTCTGTCCCCGCATCGAGGGCGCTGGCCGGGTCGCGGTGGACGCACCGGTCGCCGCGCCTGGCCGGGGGCATCGTCCCCGCGCTCGGTGAACTGGGCGCCGATCTCGCGGCCGGTGCGATCCCGCCCGCGGTGACCCGGCACACCTGCGCCGCCTCCACCAGCTCGGTCACGGGCTCGGGGATCGCGGCGGCCCGCCCGGCGCCCTGGCCGCAGCCGGCCGCGACGTCGCCCTGCGCATCGTGCGCCTCCACGGCCCGCGCCGCGCGTCGGAGCGCTGGTCCGCTGCGGGATCGCCCTCACGGCCGGCCGTCGCGACGACCCCGATCAGCCTGTTCGTGCTGCCGGCGTAGCCGCGTCCCGGGTTCAGCCCTCGCCCGCGGCCAGCGAGCGGAGCCTGCGCAGCTGGGCCGCCCGCTCGGCGGCGAGGGCCTGCGCCGGGTCGGCGCCCTCGGCCACCCCCGTGAGCAGGCGGAGGGTCTCGGCCGCGGCCTTCGGCGGTGCCGTGACCAAGGCAGCGACGGCCGCGTCGACGGCCCCGTCGAGCTCCGCGCGGGGCACGGAGCGCAGCGCGAGGCCCGTGGACACCGCCTCGTCCGCGCCCACGCGGCGACCCGACAGGCAGATCTCCACGGCGCGCGCGTAGCCGACGGCGTGCACGAGCGGGTACGTGCCGCCGAGGTCCGGGACGATGCCCAGCCCGGTCTCGGCCATGCAGAACTGCACGTCGTCGGCGACGACGCGCAGGTCGCACGCGAGCGCCAGCTGGAAGCCCGCGCCGATCGCGTGGCCCTGCACGGCGGCCACGGTGACCCGCGCGGGGTCGCGCAGCCACGAGAAGCCGGCCTGGTAGCCCGCGATCGCGGCGTCGGCCTCGTCGTCGGTCAGGGCGGCGATGCCGCTGAGACCGGGCTGCCCGTCCACCTCGGTGGCGGTGAAGAACCTCCGGTCGAGACCCGCGGAGAACGCCCGGCCCGCGCCGCGCACGACCACGGCGCGGACCTCGCCGGGCAGGGACTCCCCGATCTCCCGGAGCGCCTCCCACGTGGCCGGGGTCTGCGCGTTCAACGCCTCCGGCCGCGCGAGCGTGATGGTGGCCCGCGGGCCGTCGACGTCGAACGTCAGGCCGCCGCGTGTCAGGAGCTCCGGGTCGATCGCCGCCGTCGTCATGGCGGGCAGGTTACCGCGGAGTAAGGAGCGGTTGCGCCCCTACTTCTTCTTGGTGCGGGTGGCTCCGCCGCGGCCGCGCAGGGTGACCCCGGTCTCGGACAGCACGCGGTGCACGAACCCGTACGACCGGCCGGTCTGCTCGGCCAGCGCGCGGATGCTGGCGCCCTTCTCGTACTTCTTCTTCAGGTCGGTGGCGAGCTTGTCGCGCTGGGTGCCGGTGATGCGAGCACCCTTCTTCAGATCGGCCATGACACCTGATCTCCTTCGCCCACCTGCGCGGACCGCAGGTAGATCGTTTCCGGCTCCCCCCGGTGGGGCAATGATCGTCCACGGAAGTACCCCGTGCCAGGAGATCCACTCGGTGATCGGCGAACGGTTCCGCCGAATGGATCACGCGTACGGGTGATCATTGCCTCCCGCAGCACACCTCGACGTCACCCCGTCGCCACCTCGATGTCACCCCGGAAGGGGAGCAAGGGCCGCCGGAACCCGTCC
Organism: Pseudonocardia zijingensis; assembly: GCF_042657305.1. Lineage (NCBI taxonomy): Bacteria > Bacillati > Actinomycetota > Actinomycetes > Pseudonocardiales > Pseudonocardiaceae > Pseudonocardia > Pseudonocardia zijingensis. Next base: position 131,545 of record NZ_JBHSKO010000016.1, read on the forward strand.
GAGGACCCCGCGACGGCCGTCGCCACGCTTCGCAGGACGACCCGATCGGGTGGCCTGACACGCCGGGATAAATCCCCCGATCAGGCCAACTGCACGAGCTCGAGGTAGTCCGCCGACCAGTGGTCCTCGGTGCCGTCCGGAAGCACGATGACCTTGTCCGGGTGCAGCGCCTCGACCGCGCCCGGGTCGTGGGTGACGAGCACGACGGCCCCCTCGAAGCGACGCAGCGCGTCGAGAACCTGCTCGCGACTGGCCGGGTCGAGGTTGTTGGTGGGCTCGTCGAGCAGCAGCACGTTGGCGGCGCTGGAGACGAGCCCGGCCATCGCGAGCCGGGTGCGCTCACCGCCCGAGAGCGTGCCCGCGGGCTGCTCCAGCTGCTCGCCGGAGAACATGAACGAGCCCAGCACGGTGCGCAGCTGCTGCTCCGGGGCGTCCGGCGAGGCGTGCCGGATGTTCTCCCAGACGCTGGCGTCCATGTCGAGCGTGTCGTGCTCCTGCGCGAAGTAGCCGGTGCGCAGCCCGTGGCCCGGGATCACCGCGCCCGAGTCGGCCTGCTCGGTGCCGGCCAGCAGCCGCAGCAGCGTGGTCTTGCCCGCGCCGTTCAGGCCCAGCACCACGACCTTGGTGCCGCGGTCGACGGCCAGGTCGACGCCGGTGAACACCTCGAGCGACCCGTAGGCCTTCGACAGGTTCTCGGCGGTGAGCGGGGTGCGCCCGCACGGCGCCGGCGTGGGGAACCTGATCCGGGCCACGCGGTCGGCCTGCCGCTCGGGCTCCAGCCCGGCCAGTAGCTCGTCGGCCCGGCGCGCCATGTTCTTGGCGGCGACGGCCTTGGTGGCCTTGGCCCCCATCTTCGCCGCCTGCGCGTGCAACGCCGCGGCCTTCTTCTCAGCGTTGGCGCGCTCGCGGCGGCGGCGCTTCTCGTCGGTGGCGCGCGCCTCCAAGTAGCGCTTCCAGTTCATGTTGTACTGGTCGACCTCGCCGCGGGTGGCGTCGAGGAACCACACCTTGTTGACCACCGCGGCCAGCAGCTCGGTGTCGTGGCTGATCACCACGAGGCCGCCCTCGTGGGACTGCAGGAACCCGCGCAGCCACGTGATGGAGTCGGCGTCGAGGTGGTTGGTGGGCTCGTCGAGCAGCAGCGTGGTGGCGCTCTGCGAGCCCCCGTCGGACGCCGCGAACAGGATCCGGGCGAGCTCGACGCGGCGCCGCTGCCCACCGGACAGCGTGGCGATCTGCTGCTCGAGCACCCGCTCGGGCAGCCCGAGGTTCGTGCAGATCCGGGCGGCCTCGCTCTCGGCCGCGTACCCGCCGAGCGCGGAGAACCGCTCCTCCAGCCGCCCGTACTCGCGCACGGCCTTCTCGTTCTCCGGGCCGTCGACGAGCTCGGCCATCGCGGTCTGGACCTTCTCCAGCTTGCGCAGCAGCTCGTCGAGCCCGCGCGCGGACAGCACGCGGTCCTTCGCGGTGACCGACAGGTCGCCCTCGCGCGGGTCCTGCGGGAGGTAGCCCACCGGCGAGTTGGCGGTGACGGTGCCGCCGTAGGGCTCACCCTCCCCCGCCAGCACGCGCATGGAGGTGGTCTTGCCCGCGCCGTTGCGGCCCACGAGGCCGATGCGGTCGCCGGGCTGCACGCGCAGCGTGGCCCCGGACAGCAGGATCCGGGACCCGGCACGCAGTTCCAGGTCAGAAGCGGTGATCATGTGGAGGTACTCCAGGGTCCGGGCGAGCGGAGAAGGGCGGCGCACAGCCGCCGCACTACTCGATCCGGATCTCGATCACGTACCCAGCGTACCGACCGGGGCCAGCGGATTCCGGAGATAGGGTCGCGCGCATGACCGACGTCACCACCGACCCCCTCGACGCCCTCGTCGGCCGCGACCTCGCGGGCCGCGCCGCCCTCGTCACCGGCGCCAGCCGCGGCATCGGCCACGCGATCGCCGCCGAGCTGCTCACCCGGGGTGCCTCGGTCACCATCACCGCCCGCAAGCCCGACGAGCTCGCCGCCGCCGCCGACGCGCTGGTGGCCGAGGCGGCCGGCGGCGACGCCGACCGGGTGCTGGCCGTGCCGGGCAACGCGGGGTCCGCCGAGGCGCGCGCCGACGCCGTCACCCGCACCGTCGAGCGCTTCGGCAACCTCGCGATCCTGGTCAACAACACCGGGATCAACCCGACCTACGGCCCGCTGGTCGACGCCGACCTCGACGCGGTGCGCAAGACCTTCGACACCAACGTCGTCGCAGCGCTCGGGTTCGTGCAGCAGGCCTACCGGGCGTGGATGGGCGAGCACGGCGGCGCGATCGTCAACCTCGCGTCGGTGGCGGGCCTGCGCTCCACGGGCGTGATCGCCGCCTACGGGGCGTCGAAGGCGGCGCTGATCCGGCTCACCGAGGAACTGGCCGCACAGCTCGGCCCCGCGATCCGCGTCAACGCCGTGGCCCCGGCGATCGTGCGCACGCGGTTCGCCACCGCCCTCTACGCCGATGACGAGGAGGCCGTCGCCGCCGCGTACCCGATGAAGCGGCTCGGCGCGCCGGAGGACGTGGCACGGCTCGTCGGGTTCCTCGTCTCCGACGCGGCGGCGTGGATCACCGGCGAGACGGTGCGCGTCGACGGCGGGATCCTCGCCACGGGCACGCTCGGCTCCGCCTGACCCCCGTGAGTGGATACGAGTGCTGGAGCACTCGTATCCACTCACGGGGTGGCCTCCTACAGCGCGACCGCGTCCACCCACAGCCGGGCCGAGCGCCCGGTGAGCACGTCCAGCAGCGCACCCGCCTGACCGTCGGTGAGCGAGGCTACGTAGTCGACCACCGCGCGCCCGCGGGCCAGCGCGTCGACGTCCGGGGCCGGGCCCAGGAGCCCGTCGGCGGCCAGGCCGCGGTACTCGCCGTGGGCGAGCGCGACGAGGTCGTGCAGGCGGGGCGGGAGCCGCACCGGGTCGTCGCTCGTGAGCCAGTCGGCCAGCGCACCGACCAGCCCGGTCAGCACCGTGGCCTGCCCGCGCTGGTGGGAGGCGAGGTCGGCGCGCCGCAGCACGAACCGGTGGTGCACGAACTTCAGCACCGCCACCTGGTGCCACGGGGCCGTGTCCAGCGCCACCGGGGCGGCCCGCACCGGCGGGTCGGGCAGCACCCGCACGCCCGCCACCAGGCGGGCCGTCCACCGCGCCGAGAACTCGGCCACCGCCCGCTCGGCGGCCATCGACCCGTCGAACGGCACCGCGAGCAGCCCGTCCACGAGCTCGTCGCGCACCACCGCGACGGCGGCGGCGAACGCATCGTCGTCGAACGCCCAGCCGTCCTTGGCGGACAGCCGCCTGCGCAGCCGCTCCAGGTCGGCGCCGGGGCGCACCGGGCCGAGCGCGGTCTCCTCGGCCGCAGCCAGCGCGGCGCGGTCGCGCAGCCACCCGCCGAGCTCGGCGGCCACGCCCGGCTGCGCGAGCACGCCCACCCGGTGGAAGTCCTCGAGGTCGTGGATCGCGTAGGCCACGTCGTCGGCGGTGTCCATCACCGCGGCCTCGACCGTCTGCTGCCACGGACCCACCGCCCCGGCCGCGGCGGCCCGGCTGTCCACCAGGTCGTCGAGCTCGGTGAGGTAGCAGGAGAACTTGGCCGAACCCGCCTCCGGCGCGGACGGCAGCGGCCCCGCACCCCGCGGGGGCAGCCGCGCGGCGCTCGGGTGCGGATCGGGGTGGCTGAGGCGCGCCCACGGGTACTTGAGCACGGCCGCCCGCACCGCCGCGGTGAGGTCGAGCCCCGCACCGCCCGGCCCGTGCAGGTCGATCGTGGTGACCACCCGGAAGCTCTGCGCGTTGCCCTCGAACCCGTCGGGCAGCCCCAGCCGCTCCCGGCCCAGCCGGTCCAGCACCTGCTCACCGAGGTGCCCGAACGGCGGGTGTCCCAGGTCGTGGGCGAGCGCGGCGGCCTCGACGACGTCCGGGTCGCAGCCGCCGAGCCGCTCCACCACCGCCGCCGTGGTGGCGTCGGCGGTGAGGCGCTCGGCGATGGCCCGCGCCACCTGCGCCACCTGCAGGCTGTGGGTCAGCCGGTTGTGCAGCAGCAGCCCGCTGCCGGTCTGGCTCACCACCTGCGTCACGCCGGCGAGGCGCGCGAAGTACGGCGACGCCGCGATGCGGTCGCGGTCGACGCGGAACGGGCTCGCGGCCAGGCCCACCCCGGTCTCCCCCACGCCCGAGCGCCGCGCCGCCCGCGAGTGATCCGCCACGGCCGCAGGTTAGTGCCCCGCGCCCACCGGGGCGGCGCGCGGCGCCCCCGGGAGTTCAGGAACGCCACGTTCCTGAACCTGCGGGACAGCAACGTGGCGTTCCTGAACCGGCCCGGCGGCCCCGCACCGGGCACGATGCCCAGGTGGACCGCGACCCGGACGTGCTCGTCGTCGGCGGTGGCCCCGCCGGACGCGCGCTGGCCGCCGCGGCGGGCGAGCGCGGGCTGCGCACGGTGCTCGTCGACCCGGCACCCGAGGCACCCTGGCGGGCGACGTACGGGTGCTGGGCGCACGAGCTGCCGGCCTGGCTCCCGTCCTCGGCGGTGGCCGCCCGCGCGTCCGGATGCGCGATCGCGCTCTCCGAGCACGAGCTGGGCTGGGAGTACGCGGTGCTGGACGTTCCCGCGCTGCGCGCCCACCTCGACGGGGAGCTGGCCCGACACGGGGTCCGCGCCCACGCGGGGCGCGTGGCCGGGTGGGCGGGCGGGGCCGTCCGGCTGGCCGGGGGCGGGCTGCTGCGGGCCGCGGTGGTCGTGGACGCGGGCGGGCACCGCCAGCCGCTGCGCTGCGGGGACCGCCACCGGCACCCGGCCGAGCAGACGGCGGCGGGCGTCGTGGTCGGGGAGGCGGCGGCTACGCCGCTGGTGACGCCGGGGCGGGCGCTGTTCATGGACTGGCGCCCCGACCACGGCGAGGACGGGCCCGCGACCTTCCTCTACGGGATCCCGCTCGGCGGGGGCGCCGTGCTGCTGGAGGAGACCTCGCTGGTGGCCCGGCCGGGCCTGCCGCTGCCGGTGCTGCGCAGGCGGCTGCGTGCGCGGCTGGCCCGTCACGGCGTCGTCGTGCCCGACGGCGCGGCCACGGAGTCGGTCCGGTTCCCGGTCGACTCGCCCCGCCACGCCACGCCCGGCGTGCTGGGCTTCGGCGCGGCCGCGCCGCTCGTGCACCCGGCGAGCGGGTTCTCCGTGGCCACCTCGCTACGGCTGGCCCCCGCGGTGGCCGACGCGGTGGCCGCGGGGCTGGCGTCCGGGCCGGACCGGGCCCTCGCCGCGGCGCGCGCGGTGGTCTGGCCGCGTGGCGCACGCGCCGTGCACCGGTTCCGCCGGATCGGCCTGGAGGCCCTGCTGCGGATGCCGCCGGCCGAGGTGCCCGCGTTCTTCGAGGCGTTCCTCGGGCTGCCGGAGCACCACCGCTGGTGCTACCTCGTGGGCCGGGCCGACGTCCGGGGCACCGCGGCCGGCATGCGCGCGCTGTGGGCTCGCGCCGGGTGGCGGATGCGCGGGCGGCTGATCGCGCCGGCGCTGCTGCCCCGCACGGGGGTGTGACGTCGCGCGCAGGCGTGGGCCTACCGGCGGTAACCTGCTGGCCACGTTCCCCGCAGCCCCGTTCCCCGGAGGCCCCGATGCCCGCCTACCGCACGATCGTCGTCGGCACCGACGGCTCCCCCACGTCGTTCGGTGCCGTCGACCGCGCCGCGGCCGTGGCCGCCGACAGCGACGCCGAGCTCGTCATCGTCTGCGCCTACACCCCGCCGTCCCGGGAGGACACGGCCGAGGCCGAGGACGCCCTGAAGGACGAGGCCTACCTGGTGGTGGGCTGGAACCCGGCCGAGGAGACGCTGCGCACCGCCGAGGAGCGCGCCACGGCCGCGGGCGCGCGCCGGATCCGCACGCTCGCCGTCGACGGCCCCCCGGTGGACGTGCTGCGCAAGGCGGCCCACGACACCGGCGCCGACCTGCTCGTCGTCGGCAACCGGGGCCTCAACACACTCAGCGGGCGACTGCTCGGCTCGGTCCCATCGGACGTGGCGCGCCGCGCGGGCATCGACGTGCTGATCGTCCACACCACGTGACGTGAGCGACGCACCCGAGGACGCCCTCGAGGAGTTGATCCTCGGGGCGCCGCGCCGCTACACGCGCCGGCAGGTCACCGAGGACGCCGGGCTGGACCTGGCAACGGGCACGCGGCTGTGGCGTGCGCTCGGGTTCGCCGAGGCGGGCGACGACGAGGTGCTGTTCACCGAGCGCGACCTCGAGGCCGTCCGCCTGATGACCCGCCTCACCGAGGCGGGCGTGCTCGCGCCGGACGTGCGGGAGGCGGTGGCGCGGGCGATGGCGCAGTCGCTGTCGCGGCTGGCGGAGTGGCAGGTCGGCATGGTCGTGCGGGTGATCGAGGAGCAGCGCGGCGAGGTCACGCCCGAGGCGTCGCGCGAGGTCGCGGCCGCCGTGCTGCCCGCGCTGGAGGAGCTGCAGACCTACGTGTGGCGCCGCCATCTCGCCGCGGCCGCCCGGCGGATGGCGGTGGGCGCGGGCGGCGAGGAGCCGGACACGTGGCCGCTGGTCGTCGGGTTCGCCGACATGGTCGGGTTCACCCGCACCACCCGCCGCCGGTCCGCGGCCGAGCTCGCCGAGATGATCGAGCGGTTCGGCTCCGCCACCACCGAGGTGATCGCCGACGGGCACGGCCGGATCATCAAGACGGTGGGCGACGAGGTGCTGTTCGTGGCCGACGACGCCGGCGACGGCGCCGCGATCGCGCTCGCACTGCAGGACCGGGTCCGGGCCGAGCCCGCCCTGCCGGAGCTGCGCATCGGGTTGGCGGCGGGCCCGGTGCTGGTGCGCTACGGCGACGTCTACGGCGAGGTGGTCAACATCGCCGCGCGGCTCACCTCCCACGCCCGGCCGGGCAGCGTGCTGGTCGACCGCGGGCTGGCCGAGGCGCTGGCCGACGACCCGCGCTTCACGCTGCGCGCCCTGCGTTCGGTGGCCGTGCGCGGGTACCGGCACCTGCACCCCTGGCTGTTGCAGGCAAGTTCCACCTGAACGAACGGCACCTTCGTCCGATGGAGCGGTACGAAGGTGCCGTTCGTTCAGCCTGGTGGGACCCGGGTGCGGCTCGCGTCGTCGCCGCCGCTCACCACGAGCGTGTTGCGCCCCGGCTCCGCGACCTGGATCTCGGCCCGCAGCACCACGTGCCGGACCGGGCCCTGCCCGCCCGTCAGCCGCTCGTGCACCAGCTGCGCGGCCTGCCTGCCCATCTCCCGGGCGGGCAGGCGGGCCGACACGACCGAGAGCGGGGACACGGCATCCGGGATGGACTGGTCCATGCTGGCGAGTTCGAGGGGGCCCGGGAACCCGATGTCGGTGGCCAGCACGTCCGACACCGCGATCGAGAGCGTGGGGGCGTTGCCGAACAGCAGCGCGGTGAGCGGGTCGCCGGACGCGAGCAGCGCGCGCAGCCTGCGCTGCCGCGCCGCCGCGTCGAGCAGCGCGTAGGGCCGCAGCGCCGAGCGCTCCGGGAACTCGGGGATGCCGTGGTCGCGCAGCGCGCGGCGGTGGCCCGCGAGCCGGTCGCGCACGCTCGTCACGTCCGTCTCGCTCCACAGCACGGCCATGGAGCGGTGGCCGCGTTCGATCATCGCCGTGGTGACGTCGTAGCCGATGGCGAAGTCGTCGAAGAGCACGGCGTCGGTGGGCAGGTCGGGCAGGTAGCGGTCGACGAGCACGACCACCACGCCCTCGCGGCGCAGCTCCTCGATCGCCGCCGCCGCCCGGGAGTGGTCGTGCGCGAACAGCACCACGGCCCGCGCCCCGCCCGCCGCGACGGAGCGCAGGACCTCCCCCTCGTGCGCGGCGCCGTGGGTGTGGGCCACCGTGAGCTGGTGGCCCAGCGCCGCGGTCTCGACGGACAGCCCCGCGAGCACCTCCGCGTCGTGGATGCCCGCCCGCAGGACCGGGCTGACGTAGGCGAGCCCGGGCGATGAACCTCCGGCGGGCCGGGGGGCCGGCCCGCGCTCGGCCACGAAGGTGCCCCGCCCGCGCCTGCGCACGACCACGCCGTCGGCCACCAGCTCGTTGAGGGCCCGGATCGCGGTGGTGGTGGACACGCCGTAGCGCTCGACGATCTCCCGCTGCGTGATGAAGGGCTGGTCCGGGGAGAACTCGCCGCGGCCGATGGAGTCGAGCAGCTCCTGCTTGACCCACGCGAACAGCGCAACTCCGGGGGGCGGCCCACCCGTGCCAGATGCCATCCCGCGCACCGCCCTCCTCGTCATCGGCAGCGACAGCGCCCCACAGTATTGCCCACCGTATTGACGCATTAAAGCGTTGAATCTAGGTTCCTCGATCAACCGATGTCGCGCCGGCTCGCCGAGGAGTCCCCCGCATGCACGACGACCGCGTCCTGATCGAGCGGCGGATCGCGCGCATCCTGCGCGAGCGGTTGCGGCCTGCGGTGCACGGCGCGGACGTCCCCCTGTCCGTCGGGGCCTGGCACGCCCCGGGCGAGCCGGTGCCCGTGGCCGACGCGCTGCGGGCGCCCTACCGGCCGGCCCGGGCGGGCGAGGCGTGGGGCCCGGCCTGGGGCACGAGCTGGTTCCACGTCACGGGGTCGGTGCCGCCGGAGTGGGCGGGCCGCACGGTGGAGGCGGTGATCGACCTCGGGTTCGCGACCGACCGCCCCGGCTTCTCCGCGGAGGCGCTCGTCCACACCCCCGACGGCGCGGCCGTCAAGGGGCTCAACCCGATGAACACGTGGCTGCGCGTGGCCGACCGCGCCGCGGGCGGGGAGCCGGTCGACCTCTACGTCGAGGCGGCGGCCAACCCGCTCGTCCAGGGGGTCGGCTCGCCGCTGGGCGAGGTGCACACCGCCGGACGCGACCCGCTCTACCACCTGCGCCGGGTGGTGCTCGCCGTCTTCGACGCGCCGGTGTGGGAGCTCGTGCAGGACGTCGAGGTGCTCACCGGGCTGATGCACGAGCTGTCGGTCGACGACCCGCGGCGCTGGGAGATCCTGCGCACCCTGCAGCACGCCTTCGACGTGCTCGACCTGCGCGACGTCCCCGGGTCCGCGGCCGCGGTCCGCGCGGCGCTCGCGCCCGCCCTCACCGCGCCCGCCACCGCGAGCGCGCACCGGGTGAGCGCGGTGGGGCACGCCCACATCGACTCCGCGTGGCTGTGGCCGTTGCGCGAGACGGTCCGCAAGGTGGCGCGCACGGTGTCCAACGTGCTCACGCTGATGGACTCCGACCCGGGCTTCGTCTTCGCCATGTCCTCGGCCCAGCAGTGGGCGTGGATGCAGGAGCACCGCCCGGACGTGTGGGAGCGGATGCGCAAGAAGGTGGCGGAGGGCCAGCTGCTGCCCGTCGGCGGGATGTGGGTGGAGTCCGACACCAACATGCCCGGCGGCGAGGCCCTGGCCCGCCAGCTCGTGCACGGCAAGCGGTTCTTCCTCGACGAGCTCGGCGTGGAGACCGAGGAGGTGTGGCTGCCCGACTCGTTCGGCTACACCGCGGCGCTCCCCCAGCTCGTGCGCCTGTCGGCGTCGCGCTGGTTCCTCACGCAGAAGATCTCGTGGAGCCAGTTCAACCGCTTCCCGCACCACACGTTCTGGTGGGAGGGCCTCGACGGCACCCGCGTCTTCACCCACTTCCCGCCGGTCGACACCTACAACGCCGAGCTCTCCGGCGCCGAGATGGCCCACCTGGTGCGCAACTTCGCCGACAAGGGGCTCGCCCACCGCTCCCTGGTGCCGTTCGGCCACGGCGACGGCGGGGGCGGGCCCACCCGGGAGATGCTGGCGCGGGCCGCGCGGCTGCGCGACCTCGAGGGGTCGGCGCGGGTCGAGGTGGAGCCGCCGGCACGGTTCTTCGCCAAGGCGTTCGAGGACTACCCGCAGGCCCCGGTGTGGGTCGGCGAGCTGTACCTGGAGACCCACCGCGGCACCTACACCAGCCAGGCGGGCAACAAGCGGGGCAACCGCCGCAGCGAGCACCTGCTCTACGAGGCCGAGCTGTGGGCCGCCACGGCCGCCGTCCGCACCGGTCACCCGTACCCGTACGACGACCTGGACCGGATCTGGAAGTCGGTGCTGCTGCACCAGTTCCACGACATCCTGCCCGGCTCGTCCATCGCCTGGGTGCACCGCGAGAGCCGCGAGACCTACGCACGCCTGGCCGGGGAGCTCGAGGCGATCATCGCGGCGGCGCAGCGGGCCCTGGCCGGCGATCCCGGCGCCGGTGGCGAGGTGGTGTTCAACGCCGCCCCGCACGACCGCGACGGCGTGCCGGCCCGCGGCGCCTCGCGGGTGGGCGAGCCGCAGCCGCCCGTCACCCGCACCGCGCACGAGGGCGGGTACGTGCTGGACAACGGCCTCGTCCGGGCCACCATCGACGCGCGCGGCCTGCTGGTGTCGGTGGTCGACGCCGCGTCCGGGCGCGACGCGATCGCGCCCGGCAGCCCGGCCAACCTGCTCCAGCTGCACCCCGACCTGCCTGCCGAGTACGACGCGTGGGACGTCGACCACGCCTACCGCAACACCGTCATCGACCTGACCGACGTCGAGGTCCTGGAGCCGGTGGCCGACGCCGCCGTGCGCGTGGTCCGCCGGTTCGGCCGCTCCCGGGTGACCCAGGTGATCTCACTGCCGCCGGGGGCGGGCCGCGTCGACGTCGACACCGAGGTCGACTGGCACGAGAGCGAGACCTTCCTCAAGGTCGCGTTCCCGCTCGACGTCCGGGCGGAGCGCTCCGCGGCCGAGACGCAGTTCGGCTACGTGTACCGCGCCACCGACACCAACACCACCTGGGAAGCCGCGAAGTACGAGATCTGCGCGCACCGCTACCTGCACGTCACCGAACCGGGCTTCGGCGTCGCGCTGGTGAACGACTCGACCTACGGCCACGACGTCACCCGCACCGTGCGCCCCGCCGCGAACGGCACGGCCGGCGGCACGACCACCACCGTGCGGCTGTCCCTGCTGCGCGCGCCCCGCTTCCCCGACCCGGACACCGACCAGGGCGTGCACCGGATGCGCTACGCGCTCGTGCCCGGCGCCGACCTCGCCGACGCCACGCGCGAGGGCCACCGGCTCAACCTGCCCGAGCGGCGGGTGCCCGGCGACACCGAGGTGGCGCCGCTCGTGCGCGTCGACCACGACGGTGTGGTCGTCTCGGCGGTGAAGCTCGCCGACGACGGCTCCGGCGACGTGGTGGTGCGCCTCTACGAGGCACTCGGCGCGCGGGCGGCCGCCCGCCTGGACCTCGGGTTCGCCGCGGCCGCCGTCACCGCGACCGACCTGCTGGAACGCCCCGGCGGCGAGGCGCCGCCGTTCGACGGCACCGGCGTGGAGCTGGCGCTGGGCCCGTTCCAGGTCGTGACGCTGCGGTGCACCCGGCCGCAGGGACCCCTCGAGTAGCACGACGTCAACAACGGTGGAAGGCGGAGGAGGGCCGATGCACACCGCAGTGCACATGGACGAGCCGTCAGGGGTGGGGAGCCGCACCAGGAGACGGGGGCGCAAGGCCGGGGCGCTGGTGGCCGCGGGCACGATGGCACTGGTCCTCGCGGCCTGCGGGGGCGGTGACGGCGGTGGGGAGAACACCGTGACCGTCACCTACCGGCAGTTCGGCGGCACCCGGGTGCAGGAGAACTACCTCACCGACATCAAGGCCCAGTTCGAGCAGGCCCACCCGGGCGTCACGCTCGACCTGCAGCCCATCCAGGCGTCGGAGAACGAGTACTTCACCAAGCTGCAGCTGCAGATGCGCACGCCGCGCACCTCGCCGGACGCGGTCTACGAGGACACGTTCCTGATCAACTCCGACATCGACGCCGGCTACCTGCTCCCGCTCGACGACCGGCTGGCGCAGTGGGCGGAGTGGGACCAGTTCGAGGACACGGCCAAGGGCGCGGGCCGCGCGCTCGACGGGAAGACCTACGGCGTGCCGGACGGCACCGACACCCGCGGCGTCTGGTTCAACAAGGAGATCTTCGCCCGGGCCGGGCTGCCCGCCGACTGGCAGCCGAAGACGTGGGACGACCTGCTGAGCGCCGCCCGGACGATCAAGGCGGCCGTGCCCGGCGTGATCCCGTTCAACGTCTACGCGGGCAAGGGCGTGGGCGAGGCGGCGTCGATGCAGGGCTTCGAGATGCTGCTGTACGGCACCGGCGACACCCTCTACGACCAGGCCCAGCAGAAGTGGGTGGTCGGCAGCAAGGGCTTCAGCGACGCGCTGCAGTTCCTGCAGACCGTCTACTCCGAGGGCCTCGGGCCGAACCCGCAGCAGGCGCTGGACCCGAACTGGACCAACACCACCACCGAGGAGCTGATCCCGCAGGGGCAGATCGCGATCAGCATGGAGGGCTCCTGGATCTCGCAGGACTGGCTGGAGACCAGCGGCGCCGAGCCGTGGCCCGAGTGGAGCAGCGTCCTGGGCTGGACCGCCATGCCGACGCAGAACGGCCAGGCACCCGGCCAGGTGAGCATGTCCGGCGGCTGGACCTGGGCGATCCCGCAGAACTCCGACAACCCGGACATGGCGTGGGAGTTCATCAAGCTGGTGTCGAACCGCGAGAACCAGCTGAAGTGGGCGATCGACAACGTGCAGATCCCGGTGCGCAAGGACGTGGCGGACGACCCGTCCTACACCGGGGCCAACCCGTCCAACGACTTCTTCTCCTCGCTCGTGCCGATCACGAGCTACCGGCCGGCGTACTCGCTCTACCCGCGGGTCTCCAACGAGATCCAGGTGGCCACCGAAGCGGTGATCACCGGCACCGACGTCGCGTCCGCGGCCCGGAACTACGACGATCAGGTGCGGTCGCTCGCCGGTGACGCCGTGGTCGTCGCGTCCGGGTCATGAGCACGGCCACGGTCTCCCCGGGGCGCGGCGCGAGCCGCCGCGCCCCGGCGCCGGTGGTCCTCCTGCGGGGCATGCCGCTCGCGCCCGCGGTGGTCCTGCTCGTCGTGTTCCTCGCCGGGCCGGTGGCGTACTGCATCTGGTCGGCGTTCACCGACATGGCGCTCACCGGGGCGTCCGGGGCCGACTTCGTCGGGCTGGGGAACTTCCGCCGGGCCTTCGGGAGCGCTGATTTCCACCTGTCGGTGTTCCTCACGGTGGTCTTCACGCTCGTGTCGGCGATCATCGGCCAGAACGTGCTCGGGATGACCCTCGCCCTGCTGATGCGCGCCGGGCACCGCGTGGTGCGCACGGTGGTCAGCGCGATCGTCATCGGCGCCTGGGTGGTGCCGGAGGTGGTGGCCGGCTACGTCTGGTACGCGTTCCTCGGCCAGGAGGGCTCGTTCAACTCCCTGCTCGGCCTGGCGGGCCTGCCCGGGCAGAACTGGCTGTTCACCGCGCCGATCCTGGCCGTCTCGATCGCCAACATCTGGCGCGGCACGGCGTTTTCGATGCTCGTCTACTCCGCGGCGCTCTCGGAGGTGCCGCGGGAGATCGAGGAGGCCGCCCGGGTGGACGGCGCGGGCGCCTGGCGGCGGCTGTTCTCGGTGACGCTGCCGATGGTGCGCCGTTCCATCGCCACCAACCTCATGCTCATCACGCTGCAGACGCTGTCGGTCTTCGGCCTGATCTGGACCATGACCCGCGGTGGGCCGAACAACCAGAGCACCACGCTGCCGATCTTCGCCTACCAGCAGGCGTTCCAGTTCTCGCAGCTCGGCTACGGCACCGCGCTGGCGCTGGTGCTGCTGCTGATCGGCGCGATCTTCTCGCTCGTCTACCTGCGCGCGCTCCGACTCGGGGAGAGCATGTCATGACCACCGAGACACCGGTTCCCACGCAGCCCGCCCCGTCCCCTGCCGGGCGGGCGGCCGGGGTGCGTCGCCACGCCCGGCCGCGCCCGCAGCAGCTCGCGGGCAGGGCCGCGGTCAACGTCGTGATGGCGTTGATCGGGGCCTGCTTCGTGGTGCCGATGCTGTGGTTGCTGCTCGGCGCGTTCGACGAGTCGGCGGGGCTGTCGGTGTCCTGGCCCGGGGAGTGGTCGCTGGGCAACTTCCGGGCGGTGCTCAACGAGGACACCACCTACCGGCCGATGCTCAACGGGTTCATCCTCTGCGGCGGTGCCACGCTCGTGACGCTGACGGCGTCGGTGCTGGCCGCCTACCCGCTCTCGCGCTACCAGTCGCGGTTCAAACGGCCGTTCCTGCTCACCGTGCTCTTCACCACCGGGCTGCCGATCACCGCGATCATGGTGCCGGTCTACGGCCTGTTCGTGCAGCTCAACCTCATCGACACCTATACCGGCACGATCCTGTTCATGGCGACCACCGCCCTGCCGATCGCCATCTGGCTCACGAAGAACTTCATGGACGCCGTGCCCATCGAGCTGGAGGAGGCGGCCTGGACCGACGGCGCCTCCCCCATGCAGGCGCTGCGCACGATCGTGCTGCCGCTGATGTGGCCGGGGCTGTCGGTGGTGGCGATCTACACGTTCATCCACCTGTGGGGCAACTTCTTCGTGCCCTTCGTGCTGCTGCTCTCGAACGAGAACCTGCCCGCGTCGGTCAGCATCTTCACGTTCTTCAGCCAGTACGGCTCGGTGATGTACGGGCAGCTCGCCGCGTACTCGCTGATCTACTCGCTGCCGGCGCTGCTGCTCTACCTCGTGCTGTCCCGGCGGCTGGGTGGGGCCTTCGCATTCGGGGGCGCGGTCAAGGGCTGAACGAACGGCACCCTCGTCCGATAGGTTCGGACGAGGGTGCCGTTCGTACGGGTCAGCGCTGGGTCAGACGCGGAAGCCCAGGGCGCGGAGCTGCTCGCGCCCCTCGTCCGTGATCTTGTCCGGCCCCCACGGAGGCATCCAGACCCAGTTGATCTTCAGGTCGTCCACGAGGCCGGGACCGACGAGGGCACCCCGCGCCTGCTCCTCGATGACGTCGGTGAGCGGGCAGGCCGCCGACGTGAGCGTCATGTCGATCGTGGCGACGCCGTTCTCCGCCTGGATGCCGTACACCAGGCCGAGGTCGACCACGTTGATGCCGAGCTCGGGGTCGACCACGTCGCGCATGGCCTCCTCGAGGTCGTCGATCGAGGGCCCGTCCGCGGGCGCGGGCGGCTCGGGCATCCCGGCCGCGCCGCGCACGACCTCTTCGGTGTCGGTCACGTGCTCGGTCATGTGGTTGCCTCCTCCGGCTCGACGCTACCCGCCGCACCGTTCGCCGCCCCGTTCCCGACGCTGCCGCCCTCGGCACGGCCCACGGCGTCCTTGAACGCCATCCACCCCAGCAGGGCGCACTTGACGCGTGCCGGGTAGCGGGCCACCCCGGCGAAGGCGACGCCGTCGCCGAGGACGTCCTCGTCCGGCTCGACCTGGCCGCGGCCCTGCGCCATCTCCTGGAACGCGGCCAGGACCTCGCGGGACTCCTGGACCGACCGCCCCACCACCAGGTCGGTGAGCACCGACGCCGAGGCCTGGCTGATCGAGCAGCCGAGCGTCTCGTACGACACGTCGGTGATCTTGTCGCCGTCCAGCTTGACCCGCAGCGTGATCTCGTCGCCGCAGGTGGGGTTGATCTGGAACGACTCGGCGTCGAACGGTTCGCGCAGACCGGCGCCGTGCGGCGACCGGTAGTGGTCCAGGATGATCTCCTGGTACATCTGTTCCAGCTGCATTTCGGCTAGCTCACCCCGAAGAACTCGCGGGCCGCGCGCACGCCCTCGATGAGCGCGTCGACCTCCTCAGGGGTGTTGTACACCGCGAAGGACGCCCGGACGGTGGCCGCCACGCCGAACCGCCGGTGCAACGGCCATGCGCAGTGGTGACCCACCCGGACGGCGACCCCGCGGTCGTCGAGCACCTGGCCGACGTCGTGGGCGTGCACCCCTTCCACGACGAACGCCACGGTGCCGCCGCGCTGTTCCAGCGAGCGCGGACCGATGATCCGGACGCCGGGCACCTGCGCGAGCCCGTCGAGTGCGGCGCGGGCGAGCGCCAGCTCGTGGGCGTGCACGCGGTCCATGCCGATGCCGGAGAGGTAGTCGACCGCGGCGCCCAGGCCCACGGCCTGCGACGTCATCGGCACGCCCGCCTCGAACCGCTGCGGCGGCGGCGCGTAGGTGGAACCCTCCATGCGCACGAGCTCGATCATCGATCCGCCGGTGAGGAACGGCGGCATCGCGGCCAGGAGCTCCGCGCGGCCGTACAGCACACCGATGCCGGACGGGCCGAGCATCTTGTGCCCGGAGAACGCGGCGAAGTCGACGCCGAGGTTCGTGAGGTGCACCGGCATGTGCGGCACCGACTGGCACGCGTCGAGCAGCGTGAGCGCCCCGACGGCCCGTGCGCGGCGCACCAGCTCGGCCACCGGCAGGATCGTGCCGAGCACGTTGGACTGGTGGGCGAACGCCACCAGTTTGGTGCGCTCGGACAGCTCGATCGAGTCGAGGTCGAGCCTGCCCTCGTCGTCGACGGAGTACCAGCGCAGCGTGGCGCCGGTGCGCCGGCACAGCTCCTGCCAGGGCACCAGGTTGGCGTGGTGCTCCAGCTCGGTGATCACGATCTCGTCACCGGGGCCGAGGGCGAACCGCTCGGACTCGGGCCCGAGACCCGTGCGCACCGAGGAGTTGCCCATCGCGTAGGCGACGAGGTTGATGGCCTCGGTGGCGTTCTTGGTGAACACCACCTCGCCCGCGTCGGCGCCGACGAACGCGGCGATCCGCGCCCGGGCCGACTCGTAGGCGTCGGTGGCCTCCTCGGCGAGCTGGTGGGCCCCGCGGTGCACGGCCGCGTTGTGCTGCTCGAGGAAGGCGCGCTCGGCGTCGAGCACCTGTCGCGGGCGCTGCGAGGTGGCCCCCGAGTCGAGGTAGACCAGGGGCCGCCCGCCGCGGACGGTGCGGGAGAGGATCGGGAAGTCCTCCCGGATCTTCCCGATCTCCGGCCCCGCGACCTCCGGAGCGTCGAGCGCGGTCATCAGACCGCCGCCTCGGCCTTCCCGGTGAACCGCACGTAGCCGTTGCGCTCCAGCTCGTCGGCCAGCTCGGGACCGCCGGACTCGACCACCCGGCCGCCCGCGAACACGTGCACGACGTCGGGGCGGATGTGCTGCAGGATCCGGGTGTAGTGGGTGATCAGCAGAACGCCGGTGTCGTCACCCTCGCGGTAGCGGTTGACACCCTCGGAGACCACGCGCAGCGCGTCGACGTCGAGGCCGGAGTCGGTCTCGTCGAGGATGGCGAACTTCGGCTTGAGCAGCGCGAGCTGCAGCACCTCGTGGCGCTTCTTCTCGCCGCCGGAGAAGCCCTCGTTGACCGAGCGCTCCGCGAAGTCGGGGTCGATGTCGAGGTCGCTCATCGCGCCCTTGACCTCCTTGACCCACGTGCGCAGCTTCGGGGCCTCGCCGCGGACCGCGGTGGCCGCCGACCGCAGGAAGTTGGCCATCGACACACCGGGCACCTCGACCGGGTACTGCATGGCGAGGAAGAGGCCCGCGCGGGCGCGCTCGTCGACCGTGAGCTCCAGGAGGTCCTGGCCGTCGAGCGTGACGCTGCCGCCGGTGATCTGGTACTTCGGGTGGCCCGCGACGGCGTAGGCGAGCGTGGACTTGCCGGACCCGTTGGGGCCCATGATCGCGTGCGTCTCGCCGGTGCGGACCGTGAGGTCGACGCCCTTCAGGATCTCCTTGGCGCCGTCGTCGGTCGCGACCGAGACGCGCAGGTCCTTGATCTCCAGGGTGGACATGTTCTGTGGGTGCTCCGTGTCGTGGTGGGTTCAGACGCCGGTGACCGCGAGCTCGGCCTCGACGGCCGCTTCGAGGCGCTCGCGCAGCTCGGGCAGGGTGATCTTGGACAGGATCTCGCCGAAGAAGCCGCGGACGACCAGCCGGCGCGCGACGTCCTCCGGGATGCCCCGGCTCTGCAGGTAGAACAGCTGCTCGTCGTCGAACCGGCCGGTGGCGCTGGCGTGCCCGGCGCCGGCGATCTCGCCGGTCTCGATCTCCAGGTTCGGCACGGAGTCGGCCCGGGCGCGCTCGGTGAGGACGAGGTTGCGGTTGAACTCGAACGTCTCGGTGGCCTCCGCGGCCGCCCGGATCACCACGTCCCCGATCCAGACGGTGTGCGCACCGTCGCCCTGCAGCGCGTTCTTGTAGAGCACGTCGGAGCGGCAGTGCGGCACCGAGTGGTCGACGAGCAGCCGCTGCTCCAGGTGCTGGCCCGCGTCGGCGTAGCCCAGCCCGCGCAGCTCGACGTCGCCGCCGGGCTCGCGGTAGGTGACGGTCTCGCTGACCCGCACCAGGTCGCCGCCGAGCGACACCGACGTGGAGCGCAGCGTGGCGTCGCGGCCCACCGACAGGTGGCGCGCGCCCACGTGCACGGCGTCGTCGGCCCACTCCTCGGTGACCACGAGCTCCAGGCGCGAGCCGTCGGCCAACACGACCTCGACGTTGTCGGCGACCGCGCCCGACCCGCGGTTCTCGATCACCACGGTGGCCTCGGCGTGGCGCGTGGTGCGCACCTGCAGGTGCCCCACCGCGCTGCGGCCCTCGCCCGGCCCGGTGACCGTGATCGTGACGGGCCCGGGCGTGCCGTCGAGCGTGACGACGGTGGCCTCGCGGAAAGCCGACCACGCCGCGGCGGCCACCCGGTCGGCCGGGACGCCGCCCTCGCCGAGGCGAGGGTCGTCACGGCCCACGGTCTCGACGGTGACGCCGTCGCCGCCGCTGACCTCGACCTTCGTGGCGCCGTCCAGCGCCGCGGTGCCGTCGTGCAGCCCGCGCAGGCGCCGCAGCGGCGTGAACCGCCAGTTCTCCTCGCGACCGCCGGGCACCTCGAAGGCCTCGACGTCGTAGGCGGTGAAACGGTCGATCGCCGACGCGATCGGTGACTCTCCCTGGCCCTTCTTCGCGCCCTCCAGCTCGGGGGCGAGGCCGGCGACTTCCGGAGCGGTCATCCGACAGCGCCCTCCATCTGCAGCTCGATCAGCCGGTTCAGTTCCAGCGCGTACTCCATGGGCAGCTCGCGCGCGATGGGCTCGACGAACCCGCGCACGACCATCGCCATGGCCTCGTCCTCGGTGAGACCCCGGCTCATGAGGTAGAAGAGCTGGTCCTCGCTCACCTTCGACACCGTGGCCTCGTGGCCCATCGTGACGTCGTCGTTGCGGATGTCGACGTACGGGTACGTGTCGGAACGGCTGATGGTGTCGACCAGCAGCGCGTCGCACTTCACGGTGGACCGGCTGTGGTGCGCCCGCGGGTTGACCTGCACCAGCCCGCGGTAGGAGGTGCGGCCACCGCCGCGCGCCACCGACTTCGAGATGATCGTCGAGGACGTGTGCGGCGCCAGGTGCACCATCTTCGCGCCCGCGTCCTGGTGCTGGCCCTCACCGGCGAACGCGATCGAGAGCACCTCGCCCTTGGCGTGCTCGCCCATCAGCCACACGGCCGGGTACTTCATGGTGACCTTGGAGCCGAGGTTGCCGTCGACCCACTCCATGGTGGCGCCCTCTTCGGCCTTGGCCCGCTTCGTCACCAGGTTGTAGACGTTGTTCGACCAGTTCTGGATCGTCGTGTAGCGGCAGCGGCCGCCCTTCTTCACGATGATCTCGACCACGGCCGAGTGCAGCGAGTCGGTCTTGTAGATCGGCGCGGTGCAGCCCTCGACGTAGTGCACGTACGCACCCTCGTCGACGATGATCAGCGTGCGCTCGAACTGGCCCATGTTCTCGGTGTTGATCCGGAAGTAGGCCTGCAGCGGGATGTCGACGTGCACGCCCGGCGGCACGTAGATGAACGACCCGCCCGACCACACGGCCGAGTTGAGCGCCGAGAACTTGTTGTCGCCCGCCGGGATGACCGAGCCGAAGTACTCCTTGAACAGCTCCGGGTGCTCGCGCAGGCCGGTGTCGGTGTCCAGGAAGATGACGCCCTGGGCCTCCAGGTCCTCGCGGATCTGGTGGTACACGACCTCCGACTCGTACTGCGCCGCGACGCCCGCGACCAGCCGGGCCTTCTCCGCCTCCGGGATGCCCAGCTTGTCGTAGGTGTTCTTGATGTCCTCGGGCAGGTCCTCCCACGAGGAGGCCTGCTTCTCCGTGGACCGCACGAAGTACTTGATGTTGTCGAAGTCGATGTCCGACAGGTCGGCGCCCCAGCGCGGCATCGGCTTGCGCTCGAACAGGTCGAGCGCCTTGAGCCGGAAGTCGAGCATCCACTTCGGCTCGTTCTTCATCCGGGAGATGTCGGCCACGACGTCGGCCGACAGGCCCCGCCGGGCGGAGGCGCCCGCGACGTCGGGATCGGCCCAGCCGAAGTCGTAGCGGCCGAGCGTCGCGAGCGTCTCCTCCTGGGTGAGTGCCTCAGGAGTGGTGGTCATGCATCCTCCCTGCGGGGACGGGTCGTGGTGGATTCGTGCTTCCGCCCGGTGTCGGGAGCCTCGAGCGGAACGTGGGTGGTGCACGCGGAGTCGCCGCGCGCGATGGTGGCGAGCCGCTGCACGTGCGTGCCGAGCAGGGCCGCGAACGCCTGGGTCTCGGCCTCGCACAGCTCCGGGAACGCCGCGGCGACGTGGGCCACCGGGCAGTGGTGCTGGCACAGCTGCACGCCAGTGCGCGCCTCGCGGGCCTGCGCAGCGTAGCCGCGCGCCGTGAGCAGCGCGGCGAGCGCCTCGGCCCGCTCGTCCGGCCGGCGCGCCGCCGCGATCTGCTGCGCCCCGGAGCCCAGCAGCGCCTCGACCCGGCTGCGGGCGAACCCCCGCACCGCGGACTCGCCGCCGTGCTCGGCCAGGTACTGCAGCGCGGCCACCGCCAGCTCGTCGTAACCGTGGCCGAACCGGGCGCGCCCCGCGTCGGTGAGCAGGTACTCCCGCGCCGGACGGCCCCGCCCGCGCGGGCCCCGCCGGGGCGCCTCGCGGGCCTCGGCCTCCCCGTCGGCGAGCAGCGCGTCGAGGTGGCGCCGCACGGCCGCGGCCGACAGCTCCAGCTCCGCCGCCACCGCCGCCGCGGTGATGGGACCCTGCTCC
This sequence comes from Pseudonocardia zijingensis, assembly GCF_042657305.1. Taxonomy (NCBI): domain Bacteria; kingdom Bacillati; phylum Actinomycetota; class Actinomycetes; order Pseudonocardiales; family Pseudonocardiaceae; genus Pseudonocardia; species Pseudonocardia zijingensis. The sequence continues at coordinate 152,525 of NZ_JBHSKO010000016.1, forward strand.
ATCAGCAGCCGGGCCACGGCCTCGCGCGTGCGGCCCTCACCGGTCGACGTGCCCTCGTGGGGGCGGACGTCGACCGGTACGGCAGGCCGGGCGCTTTTCACAACACCAGTCTTGCGTATATGCCCGGCGAGGGCAAAGGCGCCCCCCACCGAGGTGAGGACGCTCACGTCGCGGGAGCCGGTCGGACGTGCCGACCTCCCCGTCAGGGGCACTGGATACGCTGCCCCCATGGTCGCCCGCGAGCTCGACGCCAGCAAGGACGGCGCGGCGGAGGCGGCCGGAGAGGGCTCACCGCCCCCCGCACGGGATCCCAGCCGCATCGCCCGCCTCGTCGGGCTCACCGGCACCCTCCTCATGGCGGTGGGCGGCCTCGGCGCGGGTGCGCTGCCGGTGCCCAATCCGCTGTTCGGACTGCGCCTGCTCGGCCTGCCCAGCCGCAACACCACCATCGCCATCGCGGTCACCTACACCGGCATCTGCCTGCTCGTGCTCGCCTGGTTGTGGATCGGCAAGATGCTGCGCTGGCACGGCGCCGTGCCGCCGGCCCCCGACCGCGCGCAGCTCGCCCGCACGGCCGTCATGTGGGCCGTCCCGCTCGCGCTGGCGCCCCCGCTGTTCTCCCGCGACGTCTACAGCTACCTCGCGCAGAGCGCCACCCTCGCCCGCGGGCTCGACCCCTACGTGCTCGGGCCCGCCGAGGCCCTCGGCGTCGACGACCCGCTCACCCGCAGCATCCCCAACATCTGGCGCGACACCCCCGCGCCCTACGGGCCGCTGTTCCTCATCCTGGGCCGCGGCATCACGGCCCTGTCCGGCAACGACGTGGTGCTCGGCATCTTCGAGTACCGCATCCTCGCGCTCGCGGGCCTCGGCCTCATCCTCTGGGCCCTGCCCAAGCTGGCCCGCCGCTGCGGCCTCGACGTCGGCCTCGCGATGTGGCTCGGTGCGGCCAACCCGCTCGTGCTGTTCCACCTCGTCAGCGGCATCCACAACGAGGCCCTGATGGTCGGCCTCATGCTCGCCGGCTTCGAGATCGGGCTGCGCGCGGGCGACCGGCTGCTCGACCGCGACCTGCTGATCGGCGCGCTGCTCATCATCGCCGCCTCGGCCATCAAACTGCCCGCCATCCTCGCGCTCGGCTTCCTCGGCATGGAGTGGGCGCGCAGGCGCGCCGACGCCCGGGGCGGCCGCATCAAGCACGTCTTCCCCGTCGCCGGGCTGTTCGGGCTGCTCACCCTGCTGTGCTACCTGCCGCTGTCGCTGGGCACCGGGGTGGGGCTCGGCTTCCTGAAGACCCTCGACATCCCGCAGCTCATCCTCAGCTGGATGTCCATCACCACCGATCTCGGCATGATCGGTGGCCAGCTCGGCATCCTCGCCCGCCTGGGCGACCACACCGACTCGATCCTCGCCGTCGCCCGCAACATCGGCCTCGCCGCGTCGGCCGTGCTCGTCCTCGTGCTGCTCTTCTCCGTGCTGCGGGGCCGCGTCGACGCCATCACCGGCATGGGCACCGGGCTCGGCGCGGTGGTGCTGCTCGGCCCGGTCGTGCACCCCTGGTACCTGCTGTGGGCCGCCATCCCGCTCGCCGCCACCCGCGGGCTGCCCCGCTACCGCCGCGCCGCCCTGGCCGCGTCGGCCGTGCTCGCGCTGCTCGTGCCACCCACGGGCGCCGACTTCCAGTTCCGCGCGTTCCAGCTGCCGCTCTCGATCGTCGCCGGGCTCGGGATCCTCCTGGTCTTCCTGCTCGTGCTGCGCCGCCACCTGGCCGGCCAGAGCGGCCCGGACATCGACGTCCTGCCCGGTCGCGGCCCGGTCCCGGCGCCGGAGACCGCCACCTGAGCGGCCCACCTTAAGCTCGACGCTCGTGAGTACCCCGCCGCCCGACCGGGCGCCCGCCGTCACGGTCCGGGGACTGGTGAAACGCTACGGCCGCACCACCGCCGTCGACGGGCTCGACCTCGAGCTGCCCACCGGCTCCGTCCTCGCGCTGCTGGGGCCCAACGGCGCGGGCAAGACCACCACGGTCGAGATCTGCGAGGGCTTCCTGCGCGCCGACGCGGGCGAGGTGCGGGTTCTCGGCGCCGACCCCGCGGGCGCCCCCGACGCCCTGCGCGCCCGCATCGGCGTGATGCCCCAGGGCGGCGGCGCCTACCCGGGCGTGCGCGCCGACGAGATGCTGCGCCTCGTCGCCTCCTGCTCCGCACACCCGCTGGACGTCGACTGGCTCTCGGGCGTCCTCGGCCTCGACGGCTGCGCGCGCACCCCGTACAAGCGGCTCTCCGGCGGCCAGCAGCAGCGTCTCGCCCTCGCCTGCGCCATCGTCGGCCGCCCCGAGCTGGTGTTCCTCGACGAACCCACCGCCGGCATGGACCCGCAGGGCCGCCGGCTGGTGTGGGACCTCATCCGCGCGCTGCGCCGCGACGGCGTCTCGGTGCTGCTCACCACGCACCTGATGGAGGAAGCGGAGGCGCTGGCCGACCACGTCGTCATCGTCGACGGCGGGCGGGTCGTCGCCCAGGGCTCGCCCGCCGCGCTCACCTCCACCGGCGGGCAGCAGGAGCTGCGCTTCCGCGCCCGGCCCGGGATGGACGTCGCCGAACTCGCCGCGGCCCTGCCACCCGGGTACGGCGCCGACGAACCGGCGGCGGGCCGCTACGTCGTCCAGGGCCGGATCGACCCCGCCGTGCTGTCCACCATCACGTCCTGGTGCGCCGCCCACGGCGCGCTCGCCGACGACGTCCAGGTCGCCCGGCGCAGCCTGGAGGACGTGTTCCTCGAGCTCACCGGTCGGGAGCTGCGCTCATGACCCCACCCGTGTTCCCGGCGGGCACCTTCACCCCCCGGCCCGGCCCCGGCGCCCCGCTGCGGATGCTCGCCACCCAGTCCGCCACCGAGCTGCGCCTCGCCCTGCGCCACGGCGAGCAGGTGCTCCTCACGATGCTCGTGCCGATCGTGCTGCTCGTGGGCCTCACCCTGCTGTCCGTGGTGCCGCTGCCCGAGCCGCGGATCGCCACCGTCGCACCCAGCGTGCTCGCGCTCGCCGTGATGTCCACCGCGTTCACCGGGCAGGCCATCGCGCTCGGCTTCGACCGCCGCTACGGCGTCGTCCGCCGCCTCGCCGCCACCGCACTCCCCCGCTGGCTGCTCGTCGCCGGCCGGCTCGCCGCCGTGCTCGGCGTCGTCGCCGTGCAGGTCGTGGTGCTCGGCGCCATCGCCGCCGCCCTCGGCTGGCGGCCGTCCCCCGCCGGCGTCGGGTGGGCACTGCTGCTCGTGCTGCTCGGCTGCGCCGCGTTCGCCGCCCTCGGCATGCTCCTCGGCGGATCCCTGCGCGCCGAGATCACCCTCGCCGTCGCCAACCTCGTGTGGTTCGTGCTGCTGTTCGCCGGCGGCATCGTGGTGCCGGTCGGCCAGCTGCCCGGCCCCCTGGCCACCCTCGCCGCAGCCCTCCCCTCCGGCGCGCTCGCCGAGGGCCTGCGCCACACCCTCGCCACCGGCGCACCCCCCGCGGCGGGCGCCGTGCTCGTGCTCCTCGCGTGGACGGCGGTGGCCGGGGGCCTCGCGGTGCGGTTCGTTCGGCTGCGGTAGCCCCGGAGTTCAGGAAAGCCACATTCAGGGCCGCTCCGGCCTTGAATGTGGCTTTCCTGAACTTCCCGGTGGGCCGGGCGACCGCCGGTGGCGGGCCTCCTCCGCGAGCAGCACACCACCGCGGCCACCACGACCGTGACGTACGGCTGACCACCATAGAGCTCTTCGACGCCGGGCCGCCGGTGGCTGCTCCTCGAGCAGCACACCCCTGCGGTCTCCACCGCCGCGAGGTGCGACTCGCTCGGCCTGCGTCGCGCGACCAGCACACCACCGCAGCCAGCATCACCGTGACGTACGGCTGACCACCACGGGTCCGGTCCGGCCCAGGCGGCCTCTTCCTCGAGCAGCACACCACCACTGCTGACGCCAAGAGGTGCGGATCAACCGCCACGGCCTTGGCGAGCGGCGCCGCCACCCCGCGGCGAGCCCACCGTGAGGTACGGCTGATCACCACCCGCACCGACACCCAGAAGCCCCTGGCCTGCCTCATCGCGCGAGCCGCACACCACTGCTGACGCCACCGCCCTGAGGTACGACTCGACCGGCCCGGGCGGCGCGAACAGCACACCACCGCGGCCGACCCAGCCGTGACGTACGGCTGATCACCGCCGCACCTCTTCGACGCCGGCCCTCCGGTGGCCACCCTCCGCGAGCCGCACACCACTGCGCCCACCACCACCGTGAGGTGCTGGTGATCACCGTGATCGAGAAGTCGGCGCGAGATCGGGCGAAATCAGCCCGGGAAGGCGCCGAACCCGTGATCACCCCCGCGAGGGGGGTCAGGCGCGCACCGGGCGGCCGGGGAGGACCTGGGTGTCCAGCTCGCCGTCGCACACCACCGCCCGCCCGTTGACGAACACGTGGCGGAAGCCGGTGCTCGGGCGGGCGGTGTCGGTGTACGTGGCCTGGTCGGCGACCGTGTCCGGGTCGAACACGACGACGTCGGCGTCGGCACCGGGGCGCAGGCGGCCCTTGCGCGCCATGGCGGGCGCGGCCGCGGCCACGACCTGGGCCGGCACGAGGCTCGCGCGGCGCACGGCCTCGGCGAGGGTGAGCGCACCGGTCTCCCGCACGTGCACCCGCAGGGTGCGGGCGAACGTGCCGGCCGTGCGCGGGTGGGTCACCGCGTCCGGGGGCAGCGGCCAGCGCATCGGGTCGTACGCGGTGGTGCGCCAGATCGGTGAGGCGGCGTCGCTGGCCACGGCGGTGTCCGGGAAGACCAGGGCGCGCTGCAGCACGGCGCGGGCGGACGGGTCGGACTCGTCGAGCAGGTGCACCAGCACCCAGTCGCCCTCGTTGGTGCTGCGCATGCGCCGCAGTTCGGCCTCGTCGGCCATGCGCCGCCCGGTGGCGACGTGCTGGATGGCCGAGGGCCCGATGTGGCGGCGGTGCAGCAGCTCCGGCGCGAGGAACGCGGCGCCGATGCCGGTCATGCCGGTGCCGTAGGGATAAGCCTCGGTGGAGATCGTGGCCCCGTTCGCCCGGGCCCGCTCCACGAGGGCGTGCACCCGGTCGACGTGCCGCAGCGACGTGCTGTTGACGTGGCAGTAGTGCATGTGGGCGCCGGTCTCCCCCGCGGCACGCACGATCTCCTCGGCGCCGTCGATCGGGGTGTCCGGGTCCTGTTCCACGAGCTCGCGGGCGTGGGTGTAGGTCGGCACCGCGTGGCGGGCGGCGAGACCGGCGACCGCGACGTACTCGTCCGGGCCCACGCGCGGGGCGTAGCCGACGAGGATGCCGATGCCGAGCGCGCCGGCGCCCAGGTCGGCCTCCAGCAGCGCCAGCATCCGCTCGACCTGCTCGCGGCTCGCCTCCCGCTGCCACTCCGCCACGCCCATGTTGCCGATCACGTCGTGCGCCGAACCGGTGGTCGCCACTCCCGCCAGGACGTGCAGGCGGGTGGCGGCCCACGAGGTCGCGAACCCGTAGTTCACGGGGCGTCCCTCGGCGGCCGCGCGCCGGTAAGCGGCGTCGACGGGGTGCACGCCGGCCTCCAGCTCCAACGCCGTGGTGACGCCGTCGAACACCTGCAGCCGCTGCCCGGGGATGTCGTCGCAGTGGCTGTGGAGGTCGATGAACCCGGGCGCGACGACGTGGCCGCGCACGTCGAGGACCTCCCGCCCCTCGAGCTCGTCGGCGCTCACCGCGGTGACGGTGTCGCCGTCGATCGCGACGTCGCGGACGGCGTCGGTGCCCGACTCCGGGTCGATCACCCGCCCGCCGCGCAGCACCAGGTCGTGGACGGTCATCGGGACACCTCCGCGGTAGGGGCGCCCAGCTGCAGGTCAGCGGGGCGCGACGAGGTCACGAGGGCGATCAGGGCGGCGGCCACCGTGGTGGCCACGAGGAACCCGAACGCCGCGGCGAAGTCGAACCGGTCGGCCAGCCACCCCATCACGAGCGGGGCGAGCACGCCTGCCATCTGCCCGCCGGTGTTCACCAGCCCCATGCCGGACCCGATCAGCTCCCTCGGCAGGGCGCGGATCGGCATGCCGAGGATGCCCATCGACGCGAGACCGCTGAACGCCATCGCGAGCGACTGGTAGACGGTGAACCCGAGGGTGGTCTCCGCCTGCAGCATGAGCACGAGCAGCACGGCCGAGACCGCGAGCACCGGCACGACGAGCAGGCGGGCCCGGTCGTCGAACCACCGGCTCATCAGCCATCCGCCGACCACGGCGCTCGCTGCGGTGATCAGCATGGGCACGGCGGAGGACAGCCCGGCCGCCACGAGCGAGAGCCCGCGCGTCTCCAGCAGGTAGCTGGGCACCCAGGTGATCATCCCGTAGTTCAGCATGTTGAAGCAGGCGAAGAGCAGGGCGTAGCGCCACACCAGGGGGCTGCGCAGCACCCTGGCCGCCCCGGCCTGGGCGGCGGGCGCCGGGTCCGCCGCGGCGTCCAGCTCGGTGGCCTCCCGCGGCAGCGGCCGCGGCAGGAGCCGCCACATCAGCAGCCCGAGCACCACCCCGCCGAGCGCCACCACCCAGAACGAGTGGCGCCACCCGATGGCGACGATGATCGGCGCGACGATCAGCGGCGCGAGCCCGGCGCCGAGGAAGTTGGAGGCGAGCATCAGCCCGGCGCTGCGGTTACGGGTGCGCGGGGTGGTGCGCTCGGCGAGCGCCTTGAACGAGGCCCCGGGGAACAGCGCCTGGGCCACCCCGAACAGGCAGCGCACGGCCAGCAGCGCGACCAGGCCACCCACCAGGCCGGTGGCGGCGGTGAACACCGACCAGGCCACGAGCGAGACGACGAGCAGCGGGCGGGCCCCGAAGCGGTCGGCCAGCAGCCCGCCGGGCACCTGGAACACCATGTAGGCGATCGCGAACGCCGAGACGACGAGCCCCTGCTGCGTCTTGTCGAGGTCCAGGTCCGCGCCGAGGAACGGCAACGCCACGGCGATCATGACCCGGTCGATGTAGTCGATGACGTACACGCCCATGAGCAGGGCGATCGTCAGCACGGACGTCCGTCGGACGGTCGCCGCGTCGAGGTCGGCGTCGAAGTCGGCGTCGGCTTCTCGCTTCACCGGCATGCCCTCCGTCGATCTGGTGATGGGCGATTGTGTCGGCCGGAGCACCTCCGCGCGCTTTGTCCATCCGTGAGAATCAGCGCACCCGGATCTGGCCGATCCTGCAATCACGATGCTCTGCCGCGCACGCCACGATCGGTGCGGGCACGAGCGAGGAGGGGGAAGGGATGACACCGCTTCCCGGCGTACCGCTCTCCCGCGTGCTCGACGAGGTCGGCAGCACGCTGCTCGCGCCCGCCGCCGGGCCCGCGCACGACCCGCTCGTCACGGGGGTGACGGTGCACGACCCGGCCGACGACCCGGCGGCGGGCCACGGGGACCCGCGCGGCACCGTGGTGCTCGGGGTCGGTGTCGCGGGCGCCGACCAGGCCTGCGCCCTCCTCGCCGCGCTGGGTCCCGCGCGGGCCGCCGCGCTCGTGCTGCGCGCGCACCTGCCGGGGGTCCAGCCGCCCACGCCACAGCTGCGGGCCGCCGCCGACGCCGCGGGCGTGCCGGTGCTCGTCGCGGCCGCCGTGCCGTGGTCGCAGCTGCTCGTGCTGCTGCGCACGATCGTCGACATCCCGGGCGAGGCGCCGTTCGGCCACCCGCTCGGCGACCTCGTGGCGCTGTCCAACACGGTCGCCGCGGCGCTCGGCGGCGCCGTCACGATCGAGGACCGGGCCTCGCGCGTGCTCGCGTTCTCCGGCAACCAGGCCGTGGCCGACGCGCCCCGGGTGGCGACGGTGCTGGGCAGGCAGGTGCCCGCCGAGTGGCTCGACCGGCTCACCGAGGCGGGCGTGTTCGACCGGCTGTACTCGTCGGACGAGCCGATCGACGTGGTGCTGCCCGAGCCGGGGGTGCACCCGCGGGTGGCGGTGGCCGTGCGGGCCGGTGAGGAGATCCTCGGGTCGATCTGGGTCACCACCGACCGCCCGCTCGACGCCGACCGGCGTCACACCCTCGTGTCGGCGGCGCGCACCGCGGCGCTGCACATCCTGCAGGAACGTGCCGTCGAGTCGGCGGGGCGGCGCCGCCGCGCCGAGCTCACGGCCACCGTGCTCGGGGGTGGTCCGGCCGCCACCGACGCCGCCCGGCGCCTCGGGCTGCCTGCCGGGCCGCTCGCCGTGGTGGCCGCCCGGCCGGACGGCGCGCCCGCCCACGCCGCCGACCGGCAGGCGCTGCTGCAGCGCACCGCGGACGCGCTGGGCATGCACCTGGCGGCCGTGAGCCCCGCGGTCGTGACCACGGTCCTCGACGACGTCGCCTACGCCGTGCTGCCGCTCGCGCCGCGCACGAACCGGCCGCCCGACCCGGTGCGCCACACCCTGGAGCGGCTCGCCGAACGCCGCGAACCGCCGATCACGGTCGGGGTGGGCAGGCCCGCCGAGCGGCCCGCCCGGCTCGATCGCGCCCGCGACGACGCCGACGCCGTGCTCACCGTGCTGCCGCACGCGGGCCGGCGCGTCGCCGACCTCACCGACGTGTGGGCCCGGGTCGTCCTCGCGCAGCTCCCGGTCACCCCCGCCCTGCAGCGCTACTTCCGCACGGGCCCGCTGGCCGACGTCACCCGCTACGACGCCGCGCACGGCAGCCCGCTGCTCACCTCGCTGCGCACCTACCTCGACTCGTTCGGCGACATGGTGGGCGCCGCCCGGCAGCTGCACGTCCACCCGAACACCCTGCGCTACCGGCTGCGCCGGATCGCCGAGCTCACCGGTCTCGACCTCGACGACGCCGACGTCCGCCTCGCGGTGAGCCTGCAGCTGCGCCTCGGCGCCACCGGCGCGAACCCCGACCAGGAAGAGGAGTGAGATGGACGTCCCGGATCGCCCGCCACGACGCGTCGTCGTCGTCGGCGCGGGCATGGTGGGCCTCGCGACCGCGTGGTTCCTGCAGGAGCACGGAGCCGAGGTGGCGGTGCTCGACCGCTCGGGCGTCGGGGCGGGCGCCTCCTGGGGCAATGCCGGATACCTCGCGCCGGTGATGGCGGTGCCCCTGCCCGAACCGGGCCTGCTGCGCGAGGGCCTGCGCGGCCTGCCCGACCCGACGGCGCCGCTGCACCTGTCCCCGCGCCTGCGCCCCGCCACGCTCGAGTTCCTGCTCCGCTTCGCGGCCCGCTCCACCTCGGCCGCGTGGCGGGAGGGGATGCGCGCGCTCACCCCGCTCGACCGCGCGGCGCTGGCCGCCTTCGACGAGCTGGCCGCGGGCGGTGTGACGGCGCCGACCCACGAAGCACCCGTCCTGATCGGGTTCCCGCCGGACACCGCGGACGCCGCCCTGCGTCACGAACTCGACGGGGTCCGCGCGGCGGGCCAGGAGGTCCGGCTGTCGGTGGTGCCCGACGTCGGCCCGCCCTTCTCCGACCGGATCACCACCGTGCTGCGCCTCGACGGCCAGCGCCACATCGACCCGGGCGGCTACCTGGCCTGCCTCGCCGAGTCGGTGCGGGCGCGCGGCGGGCGGGTGGCTGGCGGCACCCGGGTGCGGGCGATCCGGTTCGGCCCCGGCGGCCTGCAGGTGGAGACGTGGGCGCACCCGCCGGAGCAGGCCGACGCGGTGGTCGTCGCCACCGGGGCGTGGCTGCCGGAACTCGCCCGCCCGCTGGGTGTGCGGGTGCCGGTGCAGGCGGGCCGCGGCTACTCGTTCAGCGCCGGCGTGCGCGAACCGTGGACCCAACCGGTCTACCTGCCCGCCGCCCGGGTGGCGCTCACCCCGCTCGGCGACCGCGTCCGCGTGGCCGGGACCATGGAGATCGCCGACCGCGACGCTCCCTTCGACGGTCGCCGCCTCGACGCGATCGTCCGCTCGGTGGCCCCCTACCTGCGCGGCGTCGACCTCGCCGACGTGCGGGACCCGTGGGTGGGCCCGCGCCCGCTCACACCGGACGGCCTGCCGCTGGTGGGACCCACCCGGATGCCGGGCGTGCACGTGGCGGGCGGGCACGGCATGTGGGGCGTGACGCTGGGACCCGTGACGGGCAAGCTCCTCGCCCGGCAGGTCATGACGGGCCGGCCGGTGCCGGAGCTGGCGCCGTTCCACCCGCTGCGCGGCCGGTCGGGACGAGCCGCCTGACCGGACCCGGGCGAGACCGGCTCAGCGGGACTCGGGTTCGTCCGAGGGCTGCGTCTCGCGGCCGACCTGCTGGGCCAGCACCTCCGACGGGGCGGGCGCGCGCCCGTAGTGCGCCTCCTCGCGGAAGCGTTCCACGAGGTGCGGGTAGTGCAGCTCGAACGCCGGGCGCTCGGAGCGGATCCGGGGCAGGTCGGTGAAGTTGTGCCGCGGCGGCGGGCAGGACGTGGCCCACTCCAGGGAGTTGCCGAACCCCCACGGGTCGTCGACGGTGGCCACGCGCCCGAAGCGGTAGCTGCGGAACACGTTCCAGACGAACGGCAGCACCGAGCCACCCAGCACGAACGCGCCGATCGACGAGATCGCGTTCAGCGTGGTGAACCCGTCGATCGGCAGGTAGTCGGCGTAGCGGCGCGGGAAGCCCTCGTTGCCCAGCCAGTGCTGCACCAGGAACGTCGTGTGGAACCCGACGAACGTGAGCCAGAAGTGGACCTTCCCCCACGTCTCGTCGAGGAACCGGCCGGTCATCTTCGGGAACCAGAAGTAGATCCCGGCGTAGGTGGCGAACACGATCGTGCCGAACAGCACGTAGTGGAAGTGCGCCACCACGAAGTACGTGTCCGAGACGTGGAAGTCCAGCGGCGGCGAGGCCAGCAGCACCCCGGTGAGGCCGCCGAACAGGAACGTGATCAGGAAGCCGACGCTGAACAGCATCGGCGTCTCGAACGTCAGGCGGCCCTTCCACATCGTGCCGATCCAGTTCACGAACTTGATCCCGGTCGGCACCGCGATCAGGAACGTGGTCAGCGAGAAGAACGCCAGCAGCACCGCGCCCGTGGCGTACATGTGGTGCGCCCACACCGCACCCGAGAGCAGGCCGATCGAGATCGTGGCGAACACCAGGGTCTTGTAGCCGAAGACCGGCTTGCGGGAGAAGACGGGGATGACCTCGGTGATGATCCCGAAGAACGGCAGCGCCACGATGTAGACCTCGGGGTGGCCGAAGTACCAGAACAGGTGCTGCCAGAGGATCGCGCCGCCGTTGGCGGGGTCGAAGACGTGGGTGCCCAGGTGGCGGTCGGCCAGCATCCCGAACAGCCCCGCCGTGAGCACCGGGAAGACGATCAGCACCAGCAGCACCGTGATGAAGATGTTCCAGGTGAAGATCGGCATCCGGAACATCGTCATCCCGGGCGCGCGCAGGCAGACGATCGTGGTGGTGAAGTTGACGCCACCGAGGATCGTGCCGAGGCCCGCGACGATCAGCCCGGTGATCCACAGGTCACCACCCGCGCCGGGTGAGTACGTCGCGTTGTGCAGCGGGGCGTAGGCGAACCAGCCGAACTCGGCCGCGCCGCCCGGCGTCAGGAAGCCGCCCATCACGGTGAGGCCGCCGAACAGGAACAGCCAGTACGAGAACGCGTTCAGCCGCGGGAACGCGACGTCCGGGGCCCCGATCTGCAACGGCACGATGTAGTTCGCGAAGCCGAACAGGATCGGCGTCGCGTACAGCAGCAGCATGATCGTGCCGTGCATCGTGAACAGCTGGTTGTACTGCTCGGGCGACAGGAACTGCAGTCCGGGAACGGCCAGCTCACCGCGGATCAGCAGCGCCATCGCGCCACCGATCATGAAGAAGCCGAACGACGTGACCAGGTAGAGGATCCCGATGTCCTTCGGGTCGGTCGTCCGCAGCATCTTCGTGAACGCGGAGCCCTTCGCCGCCTTCCGCACCGGATACGGCGGCGTGATCGGTTTCGGTTCGACCGCGGTCATGGCGCCTCCCTTGGCGCGGGCTCGTACATCGACGGTAGGACCCTCGGAGCGGCCTGTCAGCCCCCCGTTCGACGGGTGCCCCGCCACGCACGGTTCATGCGTACTTCTACGATGTGTCGATGGCCCGCACCGCGCTGCTCGACCGCCTCCCGGCCGCCCCGCCCGGGCTGCTGCGGGCGCTCGCGATCGCCGCGGTCGTCGCGCAGGCCGGTATCGCGGTCACCGGCTCGGTCGTCCGCGTCACCGGATCCGGGCTCGGCTGCCCCACCTGGCCCGAGTGCGTACCCGGCAGCCTCGTGCCCACCCCGCACCCCGAGGTGGAGCCGCTCACCCAGTGGATCGAGTTCGGGAACCGGCTGCTCACCGGCGTCGTCGTGCTCGTCGCGGGTGCGTGCCTGCTGGCCGCGCTCGCCACCCGGCCGCGGCGGGCCCGCCTCACGCGCCTGGCCCTCGTGCAGCCGATCGGGGTGGTCGCGCAGGCCGTCATCGGCGGTGGGGTGGTGCTGCTGGGGCTGGTGTGGTGGAGCGTCAGCGTGCACCTGCTCGTGTCGATGGTGCTCACCTGGCTCGCCGTGCAGCTCGTGGCCGCCGCAGGCGACGGCGCGGGCCCGCCGCGGCGGCTCGTGCCCGGCCCGGTCCGCGCGCTGGTGGCCACGAGCACGGCCGTGCTCGCCGCCGTACTGGTGGCCGGATCGTTCGTCACCGCGGCCGGGCCGCACGCGGGCGACGCCCAGACCCCGCGCCTGCAGGTGGACGTCGAGACCGTGGCCCACCTGCACGCCGAGCTGCTGTTCGGCTACCTGGGCCTGCTCGTCGGGCTCGGGTTTGCGCTGCGCGCCGTCGCCGCGCCGGCCCGGGTGCTGCGCCGCTACACCGCCCTCGTGACGGTCGTCCTCGCCCAGGGAGTGCTCGGCGGGGTCCAGTACGCCCTCGGCGTGCCGGAGGTGCTCGTGTCGCTGCACGTGCTGGGCGCCGCGCTCGTCACGGTGGCCGCGGCCGCGCTGTGGGCCTCGCTCACCGAGCGGCCCGCCGCGGCGGAGCCCACCCCGGCCCGGGCTCCCGCGCTCGCCGACCACGGGGCATGATCGGGCCGTGCGCGCGATCCAGATCAGCTCGGCAGGCGGTCCCGACGTCCTGACGCCGGTGGAGCTGCCCGACCCGCAGGCAGCGCCCGGCACGCTCCTCGTGGAGGTCGCGGCGGCCGGCGTCAACTACATCGACACCTACCAGCGCGAGGGCATCTACCCGATGCCCCTGCCCTACGTGCCCGGCCTCGAGGGCGCCGGCCGGGTGCGCGAGGTCGGCGAGGGCGTCACCGGGTTCGCGGTGGGCGACCGCGTGGCGTGGGCGGAAGCCCTGGGCAGCTACGCCGAACTGGTGGCCGTGCCCGCCGACAAGGCCGTGCCCGTGCCCGACGGCGTCACCGACGAGCAGGCGGCCGCCGCGCTGCTGCAGGGCATGACCGCCCACTGCCTGGCCGTCGACTGCCACCCCGTGCAGGCCGGCGAGGACGTCCTCGTGCACGCCGCGGCGGGCGGGCTCGGGCTCATGCTCACCCAGCTCGCCGCCGCCCGCGGCGGCCGCGTGATCGGCACCGTGTCCACCGCGGCGAAGGAGCAGCTGGCCCGCGCGGCAGGCGCGGCCGACGTGATCCGCTACACCGAGGTCGACGACCTCGCGGGCGCGGTCCGGGACCTCACCGGCGGCGCGGGCGTCCACGTGGCCTACGACAGCGTCGGCGCCACCACGTTCGACGCGAGCCTCGCCGCCCTGCGCCGGCGCGGGCTCCTCGTGCTCTGCGGGGCCAGCAGCGGGCCCGTCCCGCCGGTCGACCCGCAACGGCTCAACGCCGCGGGCTCGGTGTACCTCACCCGCCCGAAGCTGTTCGACTACGTTGCCACGCGCGAGGAACTCGTCGACCGCGCGGCCGCCGTCTACGCGGCCGTGGCCGACGGCACCCTCGACGTACGGATCGGCGGCCGCTACCCGCTCGCCGACGCCCGTGCATCCCACGAGGACCTGCAAGCCCGGCGCACCACGGGGAAGCTCCTGCTGCTCCCCTGACACGCGGCCGGAAGCCCGCGGAGCTCGTTGGGTGATCAACCCCCGCTCGGGAGGGGCATGATCACCATTCGGGAGCGAAACCCGACACCTGGCGTCGGGGAAACGCGCCAATCCACTGATCAAGCCCCATGGATCGAGCCCCCGGCGATGACCTGGCCTGCGGAGATCGGGTGGGGGCCGACCGGCTGGCGATGCACCCATTGCGCCTTGCTCCGATGGGGAGTACGCCGGTGCATCCGTCGCGTATGAGGAGGTACGCATGGGTGGCAACAAGATCGTCGTCTACAAGGAGCCCGGCCGGGTCGAGATCGAGGACCACGACCCGCCGAAGCTCGAGGTACCGGCCGACGTCTCGAAGAGCAAGGGGCTCACCCAGAAGGCCGTGCACGGCGTGATCCTGCGCAACGTCGCCACGAACATCTGCGGCTCGGACCAGCACATGGTGCGCGGGCGCACCACCGCACCGCCGGGGCAGACGCTCGGCCACGAGATCACGGGCGAGATCGTCGAGAAGGGCGAGGACGTCCAGTTCCTCGACGTCGGCGACATCGTCTCGGTGCCGTTCAACATCGCCTGCGGGCGGTGCCGCAACTGCCGGGAGGGCCAGACGGGTGTCTGCCTCAACGTCAACCCGGCGCGGGCCGGTTCGGCGTACGGCTACGTCGACATGGGCGGCTGGGAAGGCGGGCAGGCCGAGTACGTCATGGTGCCGTTCGCCGACTTCAACTGCCTGAAGTTCCCGGACCGAGCCCAGGCCCTGGAGAAGATCCGCGACCTCGCGATGCTGTCGGACATCTTCCCCACGGGCTACCACGGCGCCTACACGGCGGGTGTGACCACCGGCTCCACGGTCTACATCGCGGGCGCAGGGCCGGTCGGGCTCGCCGCGGCCCACTCGGCGCAGCTGCTCGGCGCCGCCGTCGTGATCGTCGGCGACCGCAACAAGCAACGCCTCGAACAGGCCCGCTCGTTCGGCTGCGAGACCGTGGACATCAGCCTGGACGCCAGCCTTGAGGACCAGGTCGCGGAGATCCTCGGCGTCAACGAGGTCGACTGCGCGGTCGACGCCGTGGGGTTCGAGGCGTCCGGGCACGGGGCGGACGCCGGTGAGCAGCCGGCCGCGGTGCTCAACTCGATCATGTCGGTCACCCGCGCGGGCGGACGGCTCGGCATCCCGGGCCTCTACGTGACCGGCGACCCGGGCGCCCCCGACCCCGATGCCAAGGAGGGCACGCTCAAGGTGCGGCTCGGGCTGGGCTGGGCGAAGAGCCATTCGTTCACCACCGGCCAGTGCCCGGTGCTGAAGTACAACCGCGGGCTGATGATGAGCATCCTGCACGGCAAGGCGCAGATCGCGAAGGCGGTCAACGCCACCGTCATCCCGCTCGACGAGGCACCGCGCGGCTACCAGGAGTTCGATCAGGGCGCCGCACGCAAGTACGTGCTCGACCCGCACGGGATGATCCCGGCGGCGTAGCCGTGTGCTGAGTTCAGGAACGCCACGTTGCTGTACCCCAGGTTCAGGAACGTGGCGTTCCTGAACCTGCGCGCCGAGCTCGTCGGAGCCGGGCGGGGCAGGTCAGAAGGACAGGACCGGCAGGCCGATCGCCGCGTCCACCGCGATCGCGACGAACAGGACGCAGAGGTAGGCGTTGGAGAGGTGGAACAGGCGCATGGGGCGCGTCTCCACCCCGGCCAGCACGCCCCGGTGCAGGCGGTGGGCCTGCAGCACGAACCAGGTGCCGCCCAGCGCGGCCACGGCGGCGTAGATCCAGGACGTGGCCGGGAGCAGCAGCAGCGACCAGGCCGCCATCACCCACGAGTAGAGGACGATGCGCCGCGACACCTGCTCCGGCGGGGCGACGACCGGCAGCATCGGCACCTTCGCCGCGGCGTAGTCGTCGCGGTAGCGCATGGCGAGAGCCCAGAAGTGCGGCGGCGTCCAGAAGAAGATGACGCCGAACATGACCAGCGCGGGCCACTCGACCGACCCCGTGACCGCGGCCCAGCCGATCACCACCGGCATGCACCCGGCCGCGCCGCCCCACACGATGTTCTGCGAGGTGCGCCGCTTGAGCAGGAGCGTGTAGACGAGCACGTAGAACGCGATGGCGGCCACCGAGAGGCTCGCGGCGAGCCAGTTGGTGGTGAGCCCCAGCCACACGGCGGACAGCGCGCCCAGCACCAGGCCGAACACCAGGGCGTGCCGGGTGGGCACCTTGCCCTTGGCGAGCGGCCTGCGGCTGGTGCGCTTCATGACGGCGTCGATGTCGGCGTCGACCACGCAGTTGAGGGCGTGCGCGCTCGCGGCGGCCATGGCGCCGCCGAGCAGCGTGGCGACGATCAGCCACACGGACGGCACGCCGCGCTCGGCGAGGAACATGGCCGGCACCGTGACGACGAGCAGCTGCTCGATGATCCGGGTCTTGGTGAGGCCGAGGTAGGCGCGGACGGTGTCCCCCAGCCGCTCCCAGCCGGTCCGCCGGCCACCGGGAACGTCCCGAGTCGGCTGGCCCGAGCGGGACACGGGCAGAGTCACCGGCACAACCTCGATCCGCGTGGTGGGGAACTCGGCGTGCGAGTTCACGGGCTACTTCTACGGCTTGTCGATGGTAGCCCGGGGCATGCTGGGCCCCACGGCCGGGTAGACCACCCCCGACCGGGCGGCACGTGATCACACGGGGGTGCTCGGCGTGACTAGGCTGGCTGTGGAGCGAGTCAGCGCTGAGCGGTCGCGTCGTGGCGAACCGCCTCCACATCCCCACCAGAACCCGAGGGAAGAGCTGTGGCCGACATCGACATCGAGACTCTCACCCGCGCGAGCGTCCCCGACGACTGGACCGACCTGGACCGCCGGGCCGTCGACACCGTCCGAGTGCTCGCGGCGGACGCCGTGCAGAAGGTGGGCAACGGCCACCCCGGCACGGCCATGAGCCTCGCGCCGTTGGCCTACACCCTGTTCCAGCGCGTCATGCGGCACGACCCGAGCGACGCCGACTGGATCGGGCGCGACCGGTTCGTGCTGTCTGCGGGCCACTCGAGCCTCACCCTCTACATCCAGTTGTTCCTGTCGGGTTACGGGCTGGAGCTCGACGACCTGAAGGCGCTGCGCACCTGGGGTTCCAAGACCCCGGGCCACCCGGAGCACCGCCACACCCCCGGCGTCGAGATCACCACGGGCCCGCTGGGCCAGGGGCTCGCCTCCGCCGTCGGCATGGCGATCGGGGCGCGGCGCGAGCGCGGGCTGTTCGACCCGGACGCCGCGCCCGGCGAGAGCCCGTTCGACCACCAGATCTACGTGATCGCCTCCGACGGCGACATCGAGGAGGGCGTCACCTCCGAGGCGTCGTCGCTGGCCGGGCACCAGCAGCTGGGCAACCTCACGGTGATCTACGACGACAACAAGATCTCCATCGAGGACGACACCACGATCGCGCTGTCCGAGGACACGGCCAAGCGCTACGAGGCGTACGGCTGGCACGTGCAGGTCGTCGAGGGCGGGGAGAACGTCACCGGCATCCTCGAGGCGCTCGAGAACGCGCGCGCGGAGACCACGCGGCCCTCGTTCATCGTGCTGCGCACCGTGATCGGCTTCCCGGCGCCGAACAAGATGAACACCGGCAAGGCCCACGGCTCGGCCCTGGGCGCCGACGAGGTGGCCGAGGTCAAGAAGATCCTCGGCTTCGACCCGGAGAAGTCGTTCGAGGTCTCCGACGAGGTGCTCGCCCACGCACGCAAGGTGGCCGACCGCGGCCGCGAGGCGCACCAGGCCTGGACGAAGACGTTCGACGACTGGGCCGCGCGCGAGCCGGAGCGCAAGGAGCTGCTCGACCGGCTGCTGGGCCGTGACCTGCCCATCGGGTGGGAGAAGGCGCTGCCCACGTGGGAGCCCGACGCCAAGGGCCTGGCCACGCGCAAGGCGTCCGGCGAGGTGCTCAAGTCCCTCGCCGACGTGCTGCCCGAGCTGTGGGGCGGCTCGGCCGACCTCGCGGAGAGCAACAACACCACGATGGAGGGCGCCGACTCGTTCGGCCCCACCTCCACCTCCACCGCGATGTGGAAGGCCCAGCCCTACGGCCGCACCCTGCACTTCGGGGTGCGCGAACACGCGATGGGCGCGATCCTCAACGGCATCGCGCTGCACGGGCCCACACGCCCCTACGGCGGCACGTTCCTCGTGTTCAGCGACTACATGCGCCCGGCGGTGCGGCTCGCGGCGCTGATGAAGTCGAGCGTGGTCTACGTCTGGACGCACGACTCGATCGGGCTGGGCGAGGACGGCCCCACCCACCAGCCGGTCGAGCACCTGGCCGCCCTGCGCGCGATCCCCGGCCTGGCCGTGGTGCGCCCGGGCGACGCCAACGAGACCGCCCACGCCTGGCGCGCCTCCCTGGAGCGGCCCGAGGGCCCGAAGGGCCTCGCGCTCACCCGGCAGAACCTCCCGGTGCTGGAGGGCACGTCCGCCGAGGGCGTGGCGCGCGGCGGGTACGTCCTCGCGGACGCCTCGTCCGGCACCCCTCAGGTGATCCTCATCGCCACCGGGTCGGAGCTGCAGATCGCGGCCGAGGCGCGGAAGGTCCTGGAGGCCGAGGGTGTTGCCACCAGAGTGGTGTCCATGCCGTGCGTCGAGTGGTTCGACGAGCAGGACGAGGCGTACCGGGAGTCGGTGCTCCCCGCGGGTGTCCGCGCGCGGGTGAGCGTCGAGGCGGGCGTGGCGCAGCCGTGGCACCGGTTCACCGGTGACGCGGGCGAGAACGTCTCCATCGAGCACTTCGGTGCGAGCGCCGACTACCAGACCCTGTTCCGCGAGTTCGGCTTCACCACCGAGAACGTGGTCGCCGCCGCGAAGCGCAGCCTCGAGAAGGCGTCCTGAGCCCCACTTCCTGAGGAGGAAACCATGAGCAACGACCGACTCGGGCAGCTGGCAGCGGCCGGGGTGTCCATCTGGTTGGACGACCTGTCGCGCGAGCGGCTGGCCAGCGGGAACCTGCAGGAGCTGATCACCGACAAGCACGTCGTCGGGGTCACCACCAACCCCACGATCTTCGCCTCGGCCCTGTCGAAGGGCGAGGCGTACGACGCCCAGGTCCGCGAGCTGGCCGCCCGCGGCGCGTCGGTCGAGGACGCCGTCCGCGAGATCACCGTGTCCGACGTGCAGCAGGCCTGCGACGTCTTCAGCGGCACCTGGGAGTCCACGGGTGGCGTCGACGGGCGGGTCTCGCTCGAGGTCGACCCCGGCCTCGCGCGTGACACCGAGGCCACCGTCGCGCAGGCGCTGGACCTGTGGAAGGCCGTCGACCGGCCCAACCTGCTGGTCAAGATCCCGGCCACCGAACAGGGCCTGCCGGCCATCACCCGCGCGCTCGCCGAGGGTGTGAGCGTGAACGTCACGCTCATCTTCTCCGTGGAGCGCTACCGCGCGGTGATGGACGCCTACCTGGAGGGCCTGGAGCGGGCCGCGGCCAACGGGCACCAGCTCGCGGGCATCGCGTCGGTGGCCAGCTTCTTCGTCTCCCGCGTCGACACCGAGATCGACAAGCGGCTGGAGGCGATCGGCTCCGAGGAGGCGCTCGGGCTGCGCGGCAAGGCCGCGGTGGCCAACTCCCGCCTGGCCTACGCCGCGTTCCAGGAGGTGTTCTCCTCCGACCGGTACGCGGCGCTCGAGGCCAAGGGCGCCCGACCGCAGCGGCCGCTGTGGGCCTCCACCGGCGTGAAGAACCCGGACTACCCCGACACCCTCTACATCACCGAGCTCGTCGTGGCCGACACGGTCAACACGATGCCGGAGAAGTCGCTGCTGGCCTTCGCCGACCACGGCGAGGTCCACGGCGACCGCGTCACCGGCAGGGCGGCCGAGGCCCAGGAGGTGTTCGACGCGCTGGAGCGGGTCGGCATCGACCTGCCCGACGTGTTCCGCGTGCTGGAGGACGAGGGCGTCGACAAGTTCGAGAAGTCCTGGACCGAGCTCGGCGACACCGTCACCGGGCAGCTGCAGCAGGCCCGCTAGGGCGTGTCTGGTGGATCGTGGTCGATGGGCTTCGGGATCCAGATCGCCCCTGGCAAGGCGGAGGCGCGAGCCGTTGTACCGGGGTACCCGGTCGTGCCGACAACGCAGCCAGGGGCGATCTGGGCCCGAAGACCGCGATCATGATCTGCCAGACGCGCCCTAGCCGCGGGCCGGAGGGGAGCACCGCGTGAGCGCGCGACCGGTGCCGTCCGAGGCCGAGCTGATCGCGCGCCTCGTCGAGGACCGCGTCGCCGCCCGCATCGCCGACGGTGACCCGGCCCTGTGGCCGCGGGTCGCCCGGCCCGGGTGGACCGGCGCGGTGCGCGCGGCGCGCCCGCTGGTCGGCGAGGTGGCGGCCCTGGCCGAACAGCGCCGCGTGGCCGGCCAGGTCCGGGTGCTGCTCGCGGCCACCGGCGGCGCCGGGCTCGCGGCCGAGGCCCTCACGCGGTCCGACCCCCGCCTCGTCGTCCTCGACACCACCGATCCGCCCCAGGTGGCCGACGCGCTCGCCGGCGAGCTCGCCGCCACCGTGCTGGTGGTGGCGGCCCCGCCCGGGGAGCACCCGGAGCCGGTGCGGCTGCTGCGCGACACCGTGCACGCCGCCTTCCGGGCCGAGGGCCTCGACCCGCTCGCCCACACCGTGGTCGTCACCCCGCCGGACGGGCCGCTGCTGCCGTCCGAGCCGGACATCGCGGGCGGCACCGTCGTGGTGCTCGGCCCGGACGACATCGACGGCCCGTGGGGCGCCTTCACCGCGTACGCGCTGGTACCCGCCGGGCTCGCCGGTGTGGACGTCGGCGCCGTGCTCGCCGAGGCGGGTGCCGTCCGGGCCGAGCTCGACACCGCGGGCGGCGACGCGCTGGGCCTCGGCGCGCTGCTCGCCTCCTCCCCCGCGGTGGCGCTCGCGGCTCCCGACACCCCCGAGCTCGCCGAGTGGGCGGCGCAGCTCGTGGCGGGCGGTCTCGGCAAGGACGGCCGCGGCCCGCTGCCGGTGGTGGTGGAGGGTCCGGACGCCCCGGAGTGGGACACGCTGCCCGCCGTCGGGCTGGGCGACGTGCCGGGCGCGGTGTTCGCCACCCGCGGATCGGTCGCGGAGCAGATGGCCACCTGGCAGCACGCCGTCGCGGTCGCCGCGCACGTGCTGGGCGTCGATCCCACCGACCGGCCCGACGCGCGCGCCGCCGACAACACCGAACACGCCGGGAGCGCGCCGGCCGTCCGGGACTTCACCGACGGCGCGGTCCGGGTGCAGGCGGGCGACTGGCTGCCCGAGGACACCACCACCGTGGCCGACGCGCTGCGGGCGCTGCTGGGCCCCGACGGCCACGGCGGTGCCCAGCACCTGGCCGTGCACGCCTACCTCGACCGGATCGAGGACGCCTCCGCCGCGGTGCTGCGCGCCGAGCTGGCCCGCCGCACCGGGCTGCCCACCACGTTCGGGTGGGCGCCGCGCTGCCTGCCGGGCAGCGGTCAGCACGCCAAGGGCGGGCCACCCGCCACGCGGGTCTGCCAGCTCACCGCCGACCCGGACGATCCCGGGCTGCGCCCGCAGGCCGCGGCGGCCCTCGACGCCGTGCAGCAGGAGCTGGCGGCCACCGACGCCGCCGCTCTCGCCGACCGCGGCCGCCCGGTGCTGCGGTTGCACTTCACCGACCGGGTGGCAGGCCTGGTCACGCTGGCGCACGCCGTGCAGCAGCTCTAGGAGACCTGGGATGATCCCCACCAACCGAAATACGCCGAGCCCATCGAGGAGACAGATGAGCGCCGCCACGTCCGCGGCAGCGGGGTGGACCAACCCGCTGCGCGATCCGCGGGACAAGCGGCTCCCGCGGATCGCGGGACCCTGCAGCCTGGTCATCTTCGGGGTCACCGGCGACCTCTCGCGCAAGAAGCTCATGCCCGCGATCTACGACCTCGCCAACCGCGGGCTGCTCCCGCCGGGCTTCGCCCTCACCGGGTTCGCCCGCCGCGACTGGGCCGACCAGGACTTCGAGAAGGTCGTCCACGACGCGGTCAAGGAGCACTCCCGCACCCCGTTCCGGCAGAGCGTGTGGGACCGGCTCGCCGAGGGCTTCCGGTTCGTGTCGGGCAGCTTCGACGACGACGACGCGTTCGACCGGCTCGAGCAGACCGTCGAGGCGCTCGACCGCGAGCGGGGCACCGGCGGCAACCACGCGTTCTACCTGTCGATCCCGCCGGGCGCGTTCCCGGTGGTGCTCAAGCAGCTCGCCCGCTCCGGGCTGGCCCGCCAGGACGGCGACCGCTGGCGCCGCGTGGTGATCGAGAAGCCGTTCGGGCACGACCTGCGCTCGGCCATCGAGCTCAACGGCATCGTCAACGACGTCTTCCCCGAGGACTCGGTCTTCCGGATCGACCACTACCTCGGCAAGGAGACGGTGCAGAACATCCTGGCGCTGCGCTTCGCCAACCAGCTGTTCGAGCCGATCTGGAACAGCCACTACGTCGACAGCGTGCAGATCACGATGGCCGAGGACATCGGCCTGGGCGGGCGCGCGGGCTACTACGACGGCATCGGCGCCGCCCGCGACGTCATCCAGAACCACCTGCTGCAGCTGCTCGCGTTCACCGCGATGGAGGAGCCGGTCTCCTTCTCCTCCGACGAGCTGCGCGCCGAGAAGATCAAGGTCCTCAACGCCACCAAGCTGGTCGGGCCGCTGGCGGAGACCACCGCCCACGGTCAGTACACCGGCGGCTGGCAGGGCGGCGAGCTCGTGCGCGGGCTCACCGAGGAGGAGGGCTTCGACCCCAACTCCCGCACGGAGACGTTCGCGGCCATCACCTGCGAGGTCGACACCCGGCGCTGGGCGGGCGTGCCGTTCTACCTGCGCACCGGCAAGCGGCTCGGCCGGCGCGTCACCGAGATCGCGGTGATCTTCAAGCGGGCGCCGCACCTGCCGTTCGACGCCACGATGACCGAGGAGCTCGGGCAGAACGCCCTCGTGATCCGCGTGCAGCCCGACGAGGGCGTCACCATGCGGTTCGGGTCCAAGGTGCCGGGCAGCCAGATGGAGGTCCGCGACGTCACGATGGACTTCGGCTACGGCACGTCGTTCACCGAGGCCTCCCCGGAGGCCTACGAGCGGCTCATCCTCGACGTGCTGCTCGGTGAACCGTCGCTGTTCCCGGTGAACGCCGAGGTGGAGCGCTCCTGGGAGATCCTCGACCCGGTGATCGAACACTGGCACTCGCTCGAGCACGGCCCCGACCCGTACCCCGCGGGCAGCTGGGGCCCCGAGTCCGCCAACGCCATGCTCGCCCGCACCGGGCGCACCTGGCGCAGGCCGTAGGAGGATCCGAATGATCGTCGACCTTCCCTCCAGCACCACGTCGGCGGTGAACCGCAAGATCGTGGAGCTGCGCGAGCGCGGCGGTGTGCTCGCGCTCGGCCGCGTCCTCACGCTCGTGATCATCACCGACGACGGCGCCGACATCGAGCACTCGATCGAGGCGGCCAACGCGGCGAGCCGCGAGCACCCGTGCCGGGTGATCGTGCTGGCCCGCGGCCAGCGCCGCGCCGCACCGCGCCTGGACGCGCAGATCCGCGTGGGCGGTGACGCCGGCGCGAGCGAGGTGATCGTGCTGCGCGGGTACGGCCCGCTCGCGGCCGACGAGGCCGGCGCGGGCATGGTCACCCCCCTGCTGCTGCCCGACGCCCCTGTGGTGGCCTACTGGCCCGGCGACGCCCCGGCCGTACCGTCCGAGCACCCCGTGGGCAAGCTGGCGCAGCGGCGCATCACCGACGCCCTGTCGGCGCGCAACCCGCTGCGGGCCTTCGAGCAGCGCCGCGCCAACCACGTGGCGGGCGACACCGACCTCACCTGGACCAGGCTCACGCTGTGGCGGGCCCTGCTGGCCACCGCGCTCGACACCCCGCCGCACGAGCCGGTCACCGGTGCCGTCGTCGCCGGTGAGACCGTGTCGCCGTCCACCGACCTGCTGGCCGGCTGGCTCGCGGTGCGCCTTGACGCCAAGGTGAAGCGGTCCCCGGCCGAGAGCGGCGAGGGCCTGGTCACGGTGCGCCTCGACCGCCGCTCCGGGCCGGTGGAGCTCGTGCGCCCGGACGGCCGCACCGGCACCCTGCGCCAGCCGGGGCAGCCCGACCGGCTCGTCGCGCTGGCCCGCCGCGAGGTGCGCGACTGCCTCGCCGAGGAGCTGCGCAGGCTCGACCCCGACGAGATCTACGGCGAGGCCCTCCTCGGGATCGGGCGCATCACGCGCGGGCGCACCCCGGTCAAAGTGCCCGCGCCGGCCGGCGTCTGACGGGGTGGAGTGACATGACCACCCCTGACATCGCGGTCCACGCCAACCCCGACGTGCTCGCGGCGGCGGTGGCCGCCCGGCTGGTCACCAAGCTCGTGGACATCCAGGCGGCCGGCACCACACCGAAGATCGTGCTGACCGGCGGCGGCACCGGCATCGCCGTGCTGGAGCAGCTGCGCGCCTCCGTCGCCCGCGACGCCGTCGACTGGCGGCAGGTCGAGTTCTACTGGGGCGACGAGCGCTTCCTGCCGCCCGGCCACCCCGAGCGCAACGAGACGCAGGCCCGCGAGGCGCTGCTCGACCACGTCCCCGTCGACCCGGCGAAGGTGTTCCCCATGGGCGCCGACACCGGCACCGGGCCGGCGGGCGCCGACGCCGCCGCCGAGGCCTACGCCGAGGTGCTCCGGCAGGCGGCCCGGCCGGAGGACCACGGACCGGTCCCGACGTTCGACGTGCTCATGCTCGGGATGGGTGGGGAGGGCCACACCGCGTCGATCTTCCCGCACTCCCCCGCCGTCTACGAGACCGAGCGCACCGTCGTGGCCGTGCACGGGTGCCCGAAGCCGCCACCCACCCGGGTGACGCTCACGCTGCCCGCCATCCGCCGCGCCGCCGAGGTCTGGATCATGACCACCGGCGAGGCGAAGGCAGGCGCCGTCGCGATGGCGCTGGGCGGAGCCGGCGAGGTCGCGATCCCCGTGGCCGGTGCGCAGGGCCGCCGGCGCACGCGGTGGCTGCTCGACCGCACCGCCGCGTCGAAGCTGCCCCGCGACCTGGTGCCGCCCATCGGGTGAGGTTCCCCTCCTCCACTCCCCAACCCCCGGTGCCCGCCGGAGGTCGTCCGGGGTGGCCGGCCGGACGCGCCGCGCCGCCGAGGAGGGGGACATGTGGTTCGGACGACGCACCCGGGGGGACGGTGACCCGGCCGCGATCGCGCGCGCGACGCTCGAGGCATTCCGCGACCGGTCCGACGCGGCGGACGAGGAGCTCATCGACGGGCTGCGCGCGGCCGGGGTGCCGCATGCCGAGCGGGCGGTGGCCCTGCTCCCGATCGCGTTCGGCCGCCTCCTGCTCGACGGGCTCGTCACGCTCCCGGCCACGTTCTTCGACGGGGACCGCGAGGTCGCCTTCGCCGACGAGCCCCTGTACGTGGCGGCCGCGCAGCTCGCGCGGACGCAGCGGCAGCCGGCCGACATCGACCCCATCGCGCTGCGCAGCGCGGAGGTCAGGGCCGTCAACCAGGCCCTGCACGCGGGCTCCCAGCCCGAAACCCTCGTCCTCGCCCCGCTGCGCATGGCCTTCGCGTAGTCTGCAGCCCTCTTCCCGGGGGTGAACGCACGGTGCTGCACGTCGTCGTCGACGGTGCGAACGTCGTCGGGTCACGTCCCGACGGCTGGTGGCGCGACCGACCGGGCGCAGCGCGCAAGCTCGCAGGCCGGCTCGCGGCCGCGCTCACGCTCGACCCCGAACGGCTGGCGGACCGCCTCGGGCACCCGGGCGCCGAACTGCGGCTGCACCTGGTGCTCGAGGGCGCCGCCGCCCACGTCGAGGACCTGCCCACCCACCCGCACCTCGCGGTCGTGCACGCCGACGCCGACGGCGACACCACGATCGCCGCCCTGGCCGCCGAGCTCGTCGCCAGCGCGCCGGTGCTGGTGGTGACGGCCGACCGCGCCCTCAAGGCGCGGGTGCGCGAGGCCGGGGCCACCACCGCGGGCCCGGGCACGCTCCTGGACGCCCTTCCCTGAGGGAGCGCGGGGTCAGCCTTGCTCGTCCGGCAGCCTGCCGTGGAGGTAGTCGTCGTAGGCCGACAGGTCCAGGAAGCCGTGACCGCAGTAGTTGAAGAGGATCACCCGCTCCTCGCCGGTCTCCTTCGCGGCCAGTGCCTCGTCGATCGTGGCCCGGATCCCGTGGGCCGCCTCCGGCGCCGCGATCTTGCCCTCGACGCGGGCGAACTGCACGGCCGCCTCGAACACCTTCCCCTGCGGGTAGGCCACCGCCTCCATCCGCCCGTCCCGCACGAGCGCCGAGACCAGCGGCGAGTCGCCGTGGTAGCGCAGCCCGCCCGCGTGGATGGACGGTGGCACGAAGTCGTGCCCGAGCGTGTACATCGGCAGGAGCGGGGTGAGGCCCGCGGTGTCGCCGAAGTCGTAGTCGAAGCGCCCCTGGGTGAGGGTCGGGCAGGAAGCCGGCTCCACCGCGAGCAGCCGCACACCCGCGTCGGGCACGAACGGGAACGCGATCCCGCCGAGGTTCGAGCCACCGCCGCACGGCGCGATCACGACGTCCGGCAGCCGCTCCCCCGCCATCTCCAGCTGCTCCTTCGCCTCCAGCCCGATCACGGTCTGGTGCAGCAGCACGTGGTTCAGCACGGAGCCGAGCGCGTAGTGGGTGTCGGCGCGGCCGGCGCAGTCGCGTACCGCGTCGGAGATCGCGCTGCCCAGCGACCCCGGGTGGTCCGGGTCGTCGACCGGCGACGGGACGACCGAGCCGCCCCACGTCTCGATCGCCACCCGGCGGTAGGGCTTCTGCTCGTACGACGCCCGCACCATGTAGACCTGCAGGTCGAGACCGAACTGGGCGCAGGCGAACGCGAGCGCGGTGCCCCACTGCCCGGCGCCGGTCTCCGTGGACAGCCGGGTGATGCCCTCCTGGGCGTTGTAGAAGGCCTGCGGCACCGCCGTGTTCGGCTTGTGGCTGCCGGCCGGCGAGACCGACTCGTCCTTGAAGTAGATGCGCGCCGGGGTGCCCAGCGCGCGTTCCAGCCGCTCGGCCCGCACCAGCGGCGTGGGCCGCCACAGGCGGAGGATGTCGAGCACCTCACCGGGCACGTCGACCCACGGCTCGGTGCTGACCTCCTGCCCGATCAGCGCCATCGGGAAGAGCGGGGCCAGGTCGTCCGGGCCGACGGGCTGCCGCGTCGCCGGGTGCAGCGGCGGGTCGACCGGCTTCGGCAGGTGCGGCGCCACGTTGAACCACGCGCTCGGGATCTTCTCTGGGGCCAACGTCCATCGGGTCATGCGCGTCCTCCGAGCAGCATCGACCGGTACGACCTCCACAGTGTGCCCCGTGGGAGAGTGGGCCGGTGCAGCGTTACGCGGACCGGGTGGCCCAGGTGGGTCTGGCATCGGCGCTGCCGTTGGCACTGACGGCGGTCGTCCTCGGCGGGTGCACGGCGGGCGACGCGACCGCGCCCGCCCCGGCGCCGCCGCCGCCTCCACCGCCACCCGCGGCGTGCCTGCTCGACACCGGCGCCCTCGCGCGCGCCACCGGCCTCACCTGGGCCCCTGACCCGGCCACGGCCGGCGACACCCGCTGCGTCTACGACCCGGCGGGGAGTCCCCGCCCGGACGACGGCCCGGCGTTCCTGTCGGTGGACGTCACCCCGGATCCCGCGCCCGCGCTCGACACCGTGGCGGAGCTCTGCGAGGACGGGTCACGGGCGCCGGTGGGCACCGACGGCTTCGTGTGCCGCTTCCAGGGCGGCAACGTGTTCGCCGCCGTGACGCGCGACGGCGGCCTGGTGACTCTGGCCGCCTCGGCCGTGCCCGCGGGCACCACGGCGGCCCAGCTGGTGGTGGCGTTCGACCAGCAGGTCGCGGCCCTGGCGGCCGGCTAGCGACCCCAACGACTACGCCGGCATGGTGGCCATACTGGCGCATCACGCCAGTAAAGCCACCTTGCCGGCGTACGGGGGCGGGTGGCCTACAGCTCGCGCGAGGCCCGGAGGCGGTTGAGCGCCTCCTCGAGGATGGCCGCGCCGTCGGAGTCGCTGCGGCGCTCCTTCACGTACGCGAGGTGGGTCTTGTACGGCTCGGTGCGCGGCGGCGCGGGCGGGTTCTCCCCGTCCCGGCCGGCGGGAAGGCCACAGCGCGGGCAGTCCCACGACTCGGGGATCTCCGCCTCCGTGGCGAACGACGGGGTGGTGACGTGACCGTTCGCGCAGAAGTAGGGGATGCGCGAGCGCGGCGCCGTTTCGCCCCGCTCGGACTCCCCCATCGGACCGGCCCCCACGCGGGTGCCGCGGATCGCGTTGCCGCCGGACATCCCCATGTCTCCCCTCAGGCCCCGACCCGGACCAGCAGTCCGGTGCCGATGATCGCGATCACCCAGATCGCGCCGACGAACAGAGTGAGCCGGTCGAGGTTCTTCTCGACCACGCTCGACCCCGACAGGCTGGACTGGACCCCACCGCCGAACAGGCTGGACAGGCCCCCGCCACGGCCGCGGTGGAGCAGGATCAGCAGCACGAGCAGCACGCTGGAGATGATCAGCACGATCTGCAGGGCCAGTTCCATCCGATCCTCATTCCCGAATTGCTCGCGCGCTTCCGGCCGTGGTGCCGGGAATGCCGAGGGTACCGCGACGACCTTTCCCGCCGACCGGGGGTCGTGAGTGGATACGAGTGTCGCAGCACCCGTATCCACTCACGGGCCGGTCAGGGCAGGGGGCCGCCCGCGGCGATCGCGCACAGCTGCGCGAACTCGTCGGCGTCCAGGCTGGCCCCGCCGACGAGCGCACCGTCGACGTCGGCCTCGGCCACGATCTCGCCGACGTTCTTGGCCTTCACCGATCCGCCGTAGAGCACGCGGACGCTCGCGGCGATGGCCTCGCCGTACTTGGCCGACACGGCCTCGCGGATGGCCGCGCACACCTCCTGCGCGTCGGCCGAGCTCGCCACGCGACCGGTGCCGATCGCCCACACCGGCTCGTAGGCGATCACCAGGGTCTGCGCGTGCTGGCTCTGCACCTTCTCCAGCGCCGCGGTGACCTGGCGGGTGGTGTGGGCGACGTGCTCGCCCGCCTCCCGCACCTCGAGGTTCTCCCCCACGCAGAGGATCGGCACGATGCCGTGCCTGATCGCCGCGTGCACCTTGCGGTTGACCAGCGCGTCGTCCTCGCCGTGGTACTCGCGGCGCTCCGAGTGGCCGACGACGACGTAGCGGCAGCCGAGCTTGGCGAGCATCGCCCCGGACACGTCACCGGTGTAGGCACCGGAGTCGTGCGGCGACAGGTCCTGTGCGCCGTGCACCAACAGGAGGTTGTCGCCGTCGATGAGCGTCTGCACCGACCGGATGGCGGTGAAGGGCGGCAGGACCGCCACCTCGACCTTGTCGTAGTACTTCTCCGGCAACGCGAAGGCGATCTTCTGCACCAGCCCGATGGCCTCGAGGTGGTTGCAGTTCATCTTCCAGTTGCCGGCGATGAGCGGCGTACGGGCTGCCATCAGTGCTCCAGGACCGCGATGCCGGGGAGCGATTTGCCCTCCAGGTACTCCAAGGATGCGCCGCCGCCGGTGGAGATGTGGGAGAACCCCTCCTCGGGCAGGCCGAGCGCGCGCACGGCCGCCGCGGAGTCACCGCCGCCGACGACGCTGAACGCCTTGCTGTCGACGATCGCCTGCGCCACCCCGCGGGTGCCCTCGGCGAACGGGGCCAGCTCGAACACGCCCATTGGGCCGTTCCAGAACACGGTGGCCGCACCGCCGAGCACCTCGGCGAACGCCGCCACCGTGGCCGGGCCGACGTCGAGGCCCTTCCACCCGTCCGGGATCGCGTCGGCCGCCACCGTCTGCGTGTCGGCCTCGGCCGAGAAGTCGTCGGCCACCACCACGTCGGAGGGCAGCACGATCTTGCCGCTCTCCAGCAGCGCGCGGCAGTTGTCGACCTGCTCGCGCTCCAGCAGCGAGTCGCCGACGCCGTGGCCCTGGGCGGCGAGGAACGTGAAGCACATCCCCCCGCCGACGAGCAGCGCGTCGACCTTGGGCAACAGCGCCTCGATCACGGCGAGCTTGTCGGAGACCTTCGACCCGCCCAGCACCACGGCGTAGGGCCGCTCGGGCGACTCGGTGAGCTTGCGCAGCACCTCGACCTCGGCGAGCACCAGCCCGCCCGCGTACGCAGGCAGGACCTGTGCCACGTCGTAGACCGAGGCCTGCTTGCGGTGCACCACGCCGAACCCGTCGGAGACGAACGCACCGCCCGCCCCCGTCAGGGCGGCGAGCTCGCGGGCGAACGCCGCCCGCTCCTCGTCGTCCTTGGAGGTCTCGCGCGGGTCGAACCGGATGTTCTCCAGCAGCACCACCCCGCCGTCGGCGAGGGCACCGACTGCAGCCTGCGCTTCGTCGCCGTGCGCGGCGAGCGTGACCTCGGCCCCGAGCAGCTCGCCGAGCCGCCCGGCCACCGGGGCGAGGGAGTACTTGGCGTCGGGCCCGCCCTTCGGCCGGCCCAGGTGCGCGGTGACCACCACCCGCGCCCCGGCCTCCCGCAGCCTCTGCAAGGTGGGCACGGAGGCGCGGATGCGGCCGTCGTCGGTGATCGTGGTGCCGTCGAGGGGCACGTTGAGGTCCGAGCGGACCAGCACGGTGCGCCCGGACACCCCCTCGGCGAGCAGGTCGTCGAGCGTCCTCACAGCTTCGAGGCCACCAGGTCGGTGATGTCCACGAGCCGGTTGGAGTAGCCCCACTCGTTGTCGTACCAGCCGAACACCTTCACCTGGTTGCCGATCACCTTCGTCAACGGCGCGTCGTAGATGCACGACGCCGGGTCGGTCACGATGTCCGAGGACACGATCGGGTCCTCGCTGTAGCGCAGGTACCCCTTGAGCGGGCCCTCCGACGCCGCGGCCCGGTAGGCGGCGTTGACCTCCTCCACCGACGCCTCGGTGCGCAGGTCCACCGTCAGGTCCGTGATCGACCCGGTCGGCACCGGCACCCGCAACGAGTACCCGTCCAGCTTCCCGTTCAGGTGCGGCAGCACCA